>CBINPE010000031.1:0-39939 GCA_966252435.1 uncultured Burkholderiales bacterium
TACCACCTGCCGCCCGAGGAAGACGCGAAGATCCCGACCGTCTGCCACAGCCTCGACCAGGCCCTGGAATACCTGGACAAGGACCGCGCCTTCCTGACCAAGGGCGGCGTGTTTACCGACAGCTTCCTGGACGCCTACATCGAACTGAAGATGCAAGAGGTCACGCGCTTCCGCATGACCACCCATCCGCTCGAGTTCGACATGTACTACAGCCTCTGAGCAAGCGGCCGAGGGGCGGCAGGCAGCCGCCCGTCCGATTCGGGGACGGCTGCGGCCGTCCCCTTGTTTTTCGGCGTATCAAACCGGTGAGGCATGGTTGACAATTCCCGCGAGCTTGTCTGCGTGGCCGGTCGTCGGCTGCCGCGGCTGGCCCGTTGTCGGGATGCGCGAGACCGCGCCGCACTGAGGAGCCGCTGAATGCGCCGTTGTTGTCGTTCCGTTTCATGGGTGGCGGGAGGCTGGCTGGTCCTGGCCTGCGCCGGCGCGCCGGCCGTGGCGGCGACGGTCTACAAGTGCCCCGGCCCGCCGGTGCTCTACACCGATGCCATCTCGCCCAAGGAAGCCAAGGACAAGGGCTGCACGGCGCTCGACTCGACACCGGTCACGGTGATCGGGGCGCCGCCCAAGGGGCGGGGGCCGACGCCCGCGTCGGCGCCGGCGCCGGCAGCCACTGCCTCGCCAAGCACTGCCCGGGTCGATCCGGCCGAGCAGCGTGCCCGCGACTCGGACCGCAAGCAGATCCTGGTGGCCGAGCTGAAGAAGGAAGAGCAGGCGCTGGCCCAGCTGCAGGCCGAATACAACAACGGCGAACCCGAGCGCCGGGGCGACGAGAAGAACTACCAGAAGTACCTGGACCGCGTGGCTGAGATGAAGGCCGGCATCGCACGCAAGGAAAGCGATGTGGCCGCCCTCAAGCGCGAACTGGCCAAGCTGCCCTGAGCTGAAGCGCGGGGGGCCGGCCAGTCCAAGGCCAGGTGTGTGCGACCTTGACCTTGAACCTGAGCCGATGAACACGACCCGTGTGTCCGCATCCGCCGGCGCCGCTGGGCGCCTGGCTGCTTATGCCGCTTTCGACCATCTGGCGACCCTGGTCGCGGTGGTCAGCCCCCAAGGGCGCTGCGTCTTCGTGAACGCGGCGTTCGAAAGCCAGCTCGCGATGTCGCGGCGCAGCCTGATCGGCTCGTGCCTGCTCGACGGCTTCGTCGAGTCAGAGGTGTTGCGCGACACCGTGGCAGCCATCGCGCGCAACGAGTTCTCCACCAGCCGGCTGGACGCACGACTGCGCCGCCCGGGCTCTCATGCCGAGCCCATGCCGGTGCATGTCATCGTGACGCAGATCGACCAGTCCACCGACGTGCTGATGGAGCTGATCGAGATCGAGCAGCAGACCCGGCTCGACCGCGAGGAGCGTGCGCTGGACCAGGCCCAGGCCAACAAGGAGCTGGTGCGCAACCTGGCGCACGAGATCAAGAACCCGCTCGGCGGCATCCGCGGGGCGGCGCAACTGCTCGAGATGGAGATCGACTCGCGCGCGCTGACGGAATACACCCAGGTCATCATCAAGGAGGCCGACCGGCTGCAGGCCCTGGTCGACCGCTTGCTGGCGCCGCACCGCAAGCCGCACGTGGTCAGCGAGGTCAACATCCACGAGGTCTGCGAGCGGGTGCGCTCGCTGATCCTGGCCGAGTTCCCCAAGGGCCTGCGGGTCGTGCGCGACTACGACATCTCCATCCCCGACTTCCGGGGCGATCGCGAACAGCTGATCCAGGCCGTTCTGAACATCGGGCACAACGCGGCCTCGGCCTTGAGTGAGCGCATCCAGGCGGGCGACGCGCGCATCGTGATCCGCACGCGGATTGCCCGGCAGGTGACTTTGGGCAAGCAGCGGCATCGTCTGGCATTGGAATTGCATATCGAGGACAACGGGCCGGGCGTGCCGGAGTCCATCCGGGACCGCATCTTCTATCCCCTGGTGTCAGGCCGTGAAGGGGGGTCGGGGCTGGGTCTCACCTTGGCGCAAACCTTTGTACAGCAGCATCTGGGGACCATCGAATGCGACAGCATGCCTGGCCAGACGATCTTCAAGATCGTGATGCCATTGCTTTGAACTTGACCGCGGTGCCGCAGGCATCGCATCCATCTTTTCCTGACCACCACGCAGGCATGAAACCCATCTGGATTGTTGACGACGACCAATCGATACGCTTTGTGCTCGAGAAAGCCCTGGCCCGCGAGGAGCTGGCGGTGCGCAGTTTCACCAACACGCGCGACGTCCTGGCCGCGCTGGCCCACGAGACGCCGCAGGTGCTGGTGTCGGACATCCGCATGCCGGGTGGCTCGGGCATCGACCTGTTGAACGAGGTCAAGCAGACCCATCCCTCTCTGCCGGTCATCATCATGACGGCCTACTCCGACCTGGACAGTGCCGTCAGTGCCTTCCAGGGCGGCGCCTTCGAGTACCTGCCCAAGCCTTTCGACGTGCCCAAGGCGGTGGAGCTGATCCGCCGCGCGCTGGCGGAAGGCTTGCGCGAGGAGGTGCGCGAGGAGCGCATCGGGCAGATGCCGGAGATCCTGGGCCAGGCGCCTGCCATGCAGGACGTGTTCCGCGCCATCGGCCGGCTGAGCCAGAGCATCGTGACCGTGCTGATCACGGGCGAGTCGGGCACCGGCAAGGAGTTGGTGGCCAGCGCCTTGCACAAGCACAGCCCGCGCGCCAGCGGGCCGTTCGTGGCCATCAACACCGCGGCGATCCCCAAGGACCTGCTGGAGAGCGAGCTGTTCGGTCATGAGCGCGGCGCCTTCACGGGGGCGCAGACCATGCGTCGGGGCCGCTTCGAGCAGGCCGACGGCGGCACGCTGTTCCTCGACGAGATCGGCGACATGCCCTTCGACCTGCAGACGCGCCTGCTGCGCGTGCTGAGCGACGGGCAGTTCTACCGCGTGGGCGGACACAACCCGATGCGCAGCAATGTGCGGGTGATCGCGGCGACCCACCAGAACCTGGAGGACCGGGTGCGCCAGGGCGTGTTCCGGGAAGACCTGTTCCACCGCTTGAACGTGATCCGCCTGCGGTTGCCTGCCTTGCGCGAGCGGCGCGAGGACGTGCCAGCGCTGGCGCGTTTCTTCCTGCAAAAGAGCGCCAAGGAATTGGGCGTGGAGGCCAAGCGCATCACCGACGCGGCGCTGGAGCGCATGATGCGCTTCGACTTCCCCGGCAACGTGCGCCAGCTCGAGAACACCTGCCACTGGATCACGGTGATGGCGCCGGCCCAGGTGGTCGAGGTGAAAGACCTGCCGCCGGAGTTGCTGGTCGAATCGGCCCAGGCTCCCGCGGGGGGGGCGGCGGCGGTCTCGGCGGCGCCGCTGGCGGAGGGGGTGTCGCCGCTGGGCGCGGTGCCAGGCGCGCTCTCGGTACCGCAGCCTGTGGCCGCAGCGCCCGGCCAGTCATGGCTCAGCGACCTGGAGCGCGAGGCGCACCGCCTGCTCACCGCAGGCGACCCCGAGGTGTGGGACACGCTGTCGCGCCAGTTCGAAGGCCGCCTGATCCAGACGGCCCTGGGTGTGACGCGAGGCCGTCGCATCGAGGCGGCCCAAAAGCTGGGCATCGGGCGCAACACCATCACCCGCAAGATCCAGGAGCTGGGCCTGGAGGACTGAGCCGTCCTCCCGCCGCCTGCCGGGCTTGCTGTCAGGCGGCCAGTGCCTGCTTCAGCGTGTCCACGATCTGCTCGACCTTGAAGGCGCCAACGGCCAGGGGCTGCCTCTCGCCCTGGCGTTCGAGCAACAGCGTGGGAAAGGACCGCACGCCCCAGCGGCGGCATTGCGCGAACGCCTGCCCGACCGCCTGGCGGGCTTCGTCGGACTCGAAGAGGGCGCGGAACTCGCTGGCATCGAGTCCCAGCCCGGCGCAGATGCTGTCGTAGAAAGCCGTGACCTTGGGATCCTGGGCCTCCACGTAGAACTTGCGTTGCACCGCCGACAGGAACTTCAACGCGAGGCGGCCCGGCAGCTGGTGCCTCGCCTGGAGCAGCTGGACCGCCGTGACGGCGCGGCACGCGGGTTCCGTGTCGTAGTCGAAATGGGGCAGGTCCAGCAGCTGGAAACCGAAGGGCTGTCCCGTGACGTGCGCAATGTGACGCCACTCGTTGCGCAGGAACTCGCGGAATGCAGCGTTCCAGGGATCGCCGCCACCTGCGCGCAAGCCACCCATCGTCATCGAGAACCGGATGTTCTCGGCCTCGCAGAAGGCCGCCAGTTCCTGCAGGGCGGGCGAGATGCCCCAGCACCACGAGCACATCGGATCGCCGATGTAGTGCACAGCCAGGTCTGCGTGGAGTGGCTGGGACGTGGCAGCCGCCGATGAGGCCGGGTCGGGCAGCAGGCAGCTGCCGGTGACGGAGTCGCATTTCATGATGGTTGTGTGAGTTCAGGGGATTGCAGTGTGATTGGCAAGAAAATAGTGATCAATGTTCAATAAAATGAATCTCTGTTCAATTTTCTTGAACTGAATGGACAAGCTCTCTGCAATGGCCACTTTCGTCAGGGTGGTGGAGGCTGGCAGCTTCACGAAGGCGGCGGACGTGCTGTCACTGCCCAAGGCCCGGGTCTCCCAGCGCGTCACCGACCTGGAGCGGGAGCTGGGCGTGCGCCTGCTCCACCGCACCACGCGGGCGCTGCATCTGACCGAGGACGGTCAGGCCTACGTCGCCAAATGCCAGTCCATTCTTCAGGACATCGACGAGTTGGAGGGGGCGCTCAAGGGCGGGGCCGCCGTGCCTCGCGGCAGGCTGCGTGTGGAGGCGCTGGTCTCGGTGGCACGCTGGCTGATCGCGCCGCAGTTGCATGAATTCCAGGCCCGCCATCCCCTCATCGCCGTGCACTTGGGCAGCAGCGACAGGATGGGGCACTTGCTGGAGGAAGGGATCGACTGCGCCATCCGTGGCGGTCCGCTGGAGGACTCGCGCCAGATCGCGCGCCATCTCTGCGACGTGCATATCGGGCTGTATGCGGCGCCTGGCTACCTTCGCGATGCAGGCGCTGCGGACCAGCCCGCGGCCTTGGCCCGCCATCGCCTGCTCTCCTGGTTTCCCGGGCCGCGCGATCCGTTCGCTTGGGCCCTGCATTCAGGATCCGACCGGTTCGAGTTGGCCGGGCCGGCGGGTCTGCACTTCGATGACCCGGATGTCGCGATCGCCTGCTGCATGGGCGGCGGCGGCATCTGCCCGGGCGCGCCGTTCGCGGTGGAGCACTGGGTCCGCGCCGGCGCCTTGGTGCCGGTCCTGCCGCGCTGGAGCTTTCAGGCGCGTCCCATCCACCTCGTCTATCCCAGCAACAAGCACCTGTCAGCCCGGGTGCGCTGTTTCGTCGATTGGGTGCTGGAACTGGGCCAGGCGCGTTCATCCTTGCGCATGAGCCCGCTGGCGCTGGCGGACAGTCTGGCCACCACGGCACCGGCCGTCACGCCTTCATCTGCCCGTCCACGTAGAGCCACCGCCCGTTCTCGCGGACAAAGCGGCTGACCTCGTGCAGGCGGTGCGCCCGCCCGCCGGGCAGCTTGCTACGCGCCACGAACTCGACCGTGGCGTGGTCTTCCCCCTCCACATCCGACCGCTTCACCGCCAGGCCCAGCCAGCGCAGGCCGGGTTCGTTGGGCGCCAGGTCGGCAGGCCGTGTGTCCGGGTGCCAGGTGGCCAGCAGGTAGTCAGTGAGGTCGAGCACGAAGGCGCTGTAGCGGGATCGCATCAGTGCCTCGGCGGTGGGCGCCAGCCCCTGCAATGGGCCTGCGTGGTAGCGACCGCAGCAATCGGCATAGGCCGGCGTGCGCTCACCCGTGCCGCCGCAGGGGCAGGGATGGATGGATTCGCCGTGGCTCATGGGGCAGGAGCCAGGCCTGCCATGCAGAGGTACTTGATCTCGAGGTATTCGTCCAGGCCGTACCTGGAGCCTTCGCGGCCCAGGCCCGACTGCTTGATGCCGCCGAACGGGGCCTCCGCCGTGGAGATCAGGCCGCTGTTGATGCCCACCATCCCGTAGGCCAGCCCTTCGCTCATGCGCCAGGTGCGGCCCAGGTCCCGGGTGTAGAAGTAGGCGGCCAGCCCGTACTCGGTGTCGTTGGCGGCCGCCAGCACCTCCTCCTCGGTGTCGAAAGTGAACAAGGGGGCCAGCGGGCCAAAGGTCTCCTCGCGCGCGAGTTTCATGCGCGGCGTCACGTCGCGCAGCACCGTGGGCTCGAAGAAGGTGCCGCCCAGCGCGTGGCGGCGGCCGCCCGTGAGCACGCGGGCGCCCTGGGCCAGGGCGTCAGTGATGTGGTCCTCCACCTTGGCCAGGGCCTTGGTGTCGATGAGCGGGCCCTGGGTGACGCCGGCGTCCATCCCGTTGCCCACCTTCAGGCCCTGCACGGCGTGCACGAAGCGCTCGGCGAACGCCTCCAGCACCCCGCGTTGCACGTAGATGCGGTTGGCGCACACGCAGGTCTGCCCGGTGTTGCGGTACTTGGCGGCCAGGGCCCCGGCCACGGCGGCGTCGAGGTCGGCGTCGTCGAACACGATGAAGGGCGCGTTGCCCCCCAACTCCAGCGAGACGCGCTTGAGGGTGTCGGAACACTGGCGCATCAGCAGCCGGCCCACGGGCGTGGAGCCCGTGAAGCTCAGCTTGCGTACCAGCGGGTTGGCGGTGAACTCCCCTCCCAACTCGGCCCCGTCGCCGGTCAGCACCGACAGCAGCCCCGGCGGCACGCCTGCCTCGAGGGCGAGCACGCCAAAGGCCAGGGCGGACAGGGGCGTCTGCAGGGCCGGCTTGACCACCATGGCGCAGCCGGCTGCCAGTGCGGGGCCGACCTTGCGCGTGAGCATGGCGGTGGGGAAGTTCCAGGGCGTGATGGCCGCGCACACGCCGACCGGTTCCTTGAGCACGACGATGCGCCGGTCGCCCTGGGGCGCGGGGATGACGTCACCATAGATGCGGCGCGCCTCCTCGGCGAACCAGTCGATGAACGACACGGCGTAGGTGATCTCACCCTGGGCCTCGGCCAGGGGCTTGCCCTGCTCGGCCGTCATGATGCGGGCAAGGTCGTCGTGGTGGGCCGTCATGAGGGCGGCCAGGCGATGCAGCACGGCCCCACGCTCCTTGGCTGGGACCTTCTTCCACGCCTTCTGCGCGGCATCGGCAGCCTCGATGGCGGCCCGCGCGTGCTTCGCGCTCAGCATGGGCACACTGCCAAGCCGTTCGCCGGTGGCGGGATTGAGGATGTCGTGCGTGGCGTCGCAACTGATCCACTCGCCGGCGACGAGGGCCCGGTTGCGCAGGAGATCGGGGCGTTGCAGTGTCAACATGGTCAGGAGAAAGGTGAGTCAGGCCGCTTGCAGGGCCCGGGTCAGGATGGCCAGCCCTTCGTCGAACTGGGACTGGGGAATGGTCAGCGGAAACAGGAAGCGCAGCACGTTGCCGTCGAGGCCACAGGTGAGCAGGAGCAGCCCTTGCTCGGCGGCCAGGGCTTGCACGCGGCGCGTGAAGTCGGCGTCGGGTTCGCTGGTGCCGGGGCGGTTGAAGGACACCGCCACCATCGCGCCGAGCCCCCGCACGTCGGCGATGTGCGGCACCTGGCTGCGCAGCGCATCCAGCCGCGACAGCAGTTGCTGCCCGAGCATGGCGCCGCGCGCGGGCAGCTGCTCGTCCTGCAGGATGTCGATCACCGCGTGGGCCGCGGCGATCGCCAGCGGATTGCCCGCATAGGTGCCACCCAGCCCGCCGGGGGCGGGCGCGTCCATGACCTCGGCGCGGCCGGTGACGGCCGACAAGGGCAGCCCCGCCGCGAGTGACTTGGCGCTCACGAGGATGTCGGGCGCGACGTCGAAGTGCTGCATGGCGAACATTTTGCCGGTGCGCCCGAAGCCCGTCTGGACCTCGTCGGCGATCATCACGATGCCGTGCTCATCGCACAGCGACCGCAGCCAGCGCACGGCCTCGGCCTGCATCACGTTGAAGCCGCCCTCGCCCTGCACCACCTCGAAGATGATGGCCGCCACGCGGCCGGGCTCGATGTCGAACTTGAAGAGCCGCTCCAGGGCCTGGCGGGTGCCGGCCAGGTCGGTGCGCTGGCAGGGGAAGGGCAGGTGGTAGATCTCGGGCGGGAAAGGGCCGAAGCCGGCCTTGTAGGGCTGCACCTTGCCCGTCAGGGAGACCGCGAACAGGCTGCGTCCGTGGAAGGCACCGCCAAAGGCGATGACGCCGCCGCGACGGGTGTGCGAGCGCGCGATCTTGACGGCGTTCTCCACCGCTTCCGCCCCCGTGCTGAAGAAGGCGGTCTTCTTGGGAAAGGTGCCGGGGGTGAGCTGGTTGAGCTTCTCGGCCAGGCTGATGTAGCTCTCGTACGGCACCACTTGGTAGCAGGTGTGGGTGAAGCGTTCGAGCTGCTCGTGCAGGGCCTGCAGCACGCGGGGGTGGCGGTGCCCCGTGTTGAGGACGGCGATGCCGCCCGCGAAATCCAGGTAGCGCCGGCCCTGGTTGTCCCAGAGTTCGGCGTTCTCGGCACGCTCTGCAAAGAAGCCGGACAGCACGGCCACGCCGCGCGGGGTGGCCGCCGCCTGGCGGCGCAACAGTTCCTCGGGGGGGATGGGGGGCAATGCAGACTCCTTGTCTTGTCCACGAACAGCGGCAAACAAGGTGCCAGGGTAGCCTGATTTCAAGTGCGCTGCACGGCACAGCGGGGCGGCAGTCCCGCTGTGCCGGCAGACGGGCGGATCGAACGCCGGGTCAGTGGTAGGCGCCGGCGATGATGATGATGTCGCCCAGCTTCTTCACGAAGGAACTCTTGGGTTCCACCTTGCCGCTGACCGGGTTGGTGAACTGGTACTCGACCCAGCCGGTGCCCTGCTTCTTGGCCACTTCCACGATTTCCTTGCGGAACAGCTTGCCGGAGACGTCAGGTTTGCCGAGGTTGTTCTGGCCCACCAAGTTCTTGTTGACCGGGTCGGCGATGAGGGTGCCGTCGAGGTCGTAGACGAACACATACAACTCGCCGCGATGGAACGGGCCGTTCTTCTCGTTGACCTCCGCCACCAGCAGATCGGTGCCGCTGCGGTTGGCGAACTCGGCCGCCTTTTCAACGAGTGCCTGCGCCTCCTGCTTGGTGGAGGCCGCCTGTGCCCCTGCGGCCAAGGCCCAGGTCATGAGTGCGCCCAGCGCCATGCGAACAAATAGCTTCATAGTCATTACAGTCCTGTGATGTTGATTGCGCATGAGAAACGGTTGATACGTGCATAAACTTCCGTGTCCAAGCGAACCTCACAGTCTACATAACCAAATTGGCGCCGTGTGTTTCGGATTTCGGGTTTACCCTGAAGTCGAGAAAAAATCCCGCCCTGTTGGGCGGGAGGTATGTTGATCGAAATTAACTTGGGGTTATTTCAAGTAAACCCCGGCGATGATAATGACGTCACCCTGCTTCTTCACGAAGGACGTCTTGGGCTCGATCTTGCCGCTGACGGGATTGGCATATTTGTAGTCGACCCAGCCGCTGCCTTGCTGGGTGGCCACCTCGACGATGGCCTTGCGGAAGAGCTTGCCTTCGGCGTCGGGCTTGGCGATGTTGTTCTGGCCCAGCATGCTCTGGTTCACGGGATCGGCGATCAACGTGCCCTTCAGGTCATAGACGAACACATACAGTTCGCCCTGGTTGAAGGGGCCGTCTTTCTTGTTGACTTCAGTAATCAGCTGGTC
This sequence comes from uncultured Burkholderiales bacterium, assembly GCA_966252435.1. Taxonomy (GTDB): domain Bacteria; phylum Pseudomonadota; class Gammaproteobacteria; order Burkholderiales; family Burkholderiaceae_C; genus CANHBY01. Next base: position 9,718 of record CBINPE010000031.1, read on the forward strand.
TTTTCCGCTTTGGGCGGCAAACTCCGCGGCCTTCTCCACCAAGGCCTGGGCATCCTGCTTGGTCGGGCTGGCCAGGGCGGTCACTGCCACAAGCGATGAAATCACTGCCAACAACGTCGAGCGGATTGCTTTCAACATTACCTGCGTCCTTTTTATGTGTGAAGTTGAGGGTTGCATCCATCATTCCCATGACCCGGCGGGGCATCATGAAAACCATGGAGGGGCCGCAGTGTAGGAGGGCAGGATTTGAATACGGGAATAACCTTTCCCCTGTCTTAGGGGTTGATGGATTCAGTTTTCGTGGATGGGGTTGGTGGGATTGGAAAATCAGGAGGGAGATATTGCCAATTCCAGTATGACCGGGGCGTGGTCGCTGGGACGTTCATTCTTCCGTGGCAGTTTGTCGATGGCGCAGGAACGGGCCAGGGGACGCAGGGCCTCGCTGACCAGGATGTGGTCGATGCGCAGGCCCTGGTTCCTGCGGAAGGCCAGGTTGCGGTAGTCCCACCAGCTCCAGCTCTTGGGGGACTGCTCAAAGAGGCGGAAGGCGTCCGTCAGGCCAGTGGCCAGCAGGGCCTGGAAGTGCGCGCGTTCCTCGGCGGTGCAATGGATCTGGCCGGCCCAGGCGAGTGGGTCGTGGACGTCGCGGTCCTCGGGGGCGATGTTGTAGTCGCCGAGCAGGGCGAGCCGCGGGTGGCGGGTCAACTCGTCCGCAATCCAGCTGCGAAGGGCGTCCAGCCAACGCATCTTGTAGTCGAACTTGTCAGTGCCGGGGGCCTGGCCGTTCGGGAAATAGGCGTTGATGACGCGCGTCCCCTGCACGGTGCCGGCGATGACGCGCGCCTGCGGGTCCTCGAAGCCGGGGATGTTGCGCACCACGTCCTCGACCGGGGTGCGGCTGAGCAGGGCGACGCCGTTGTAGGTCTTCTGGCCGAAGCACACGGCGTGGTAGCCCAGTGCCTGCCAGACCTCGGCAGGTGGGAACTTCTCGTCGGTGAGCTTGGTTTCCTGCAGGCCCAGGACGTCGGGCTGGTGCGCGGCCAGCCAGGCCTGCACCTGCGGCAGGCGGATGGACAGGGAGTTGATGTTCCAGGTGGCGAGTTTCATGTGATTTCTGAGGCCTCGATTTAGAAGGAAAATTTTTGAAAACGTCTGGCTCGTTTGGCGTCTGGCCGTCCAGCTGGCTTCCCCAATTCCGAGTGCAGGAGAAGCGGTGATTTTCAACTGTGAATGCGGGGGAAGCTGCCTGTCCCGGCGGGTTCTCCAATGGACTGGCCGCAAGGTCCAAGCGAGCAAGCATGAGGTTTCCCTGCGCGCGGGGATTGGATCCATCCGATGAGATCAGGCCTGAATCAAATGCTCTTCGGGCCTTTGAAGGAGGTCCGGGTTGCTCAAAATCCAGCCGAGCAGGTGTGGCGCTTCGCTTGTGGCGCATTGCGCATCGCGCCTTTCGCTTTTCTTTGGAGCGATCATGAACATACAAAGATTTGCAGGGACCACCCAGCCCTACAGCGCGGCATGGACCCCGCACAGTGCTGCCACTGCCACCGCCACCACGGGCGCGCAAGCCGCCAGCACATCCTCCAGCGCACAAGTGACCCTCTCGGATCAGGCCAGGGCCCTGTTGTCCTCGGACAGTGCGGTGGCCGCCCGGCTGGACAGCATCAAGTCCAAGCCGGCAGTGGAGCGCTCCGATGAAGAGGTCGCATTCCTGCAGCGCAACGACAAGCAGTTTGCCGAGATCATCGCCAAAGATCCCCGGGCGCGCACCGCCGACGAGATTGACTGCATGCAAAAGGCAGGGGGCCTCGTGAATACGATGGCCAATCTGACTTCGGAAGAAAAGCAGCTCTACGACGAACTTGTCGCCAAAGGCGACACCGAGGCCGTCCGGGGCATGAATTTGATTGCCCTGTCGCGGATGAACAGCGGGGACGTGACGCTGCCGGGTGGGAAGACGTTCGACCCCACCCAAACCGGAATCAGCGCTGACACCGTCCGCAAACTGTTCAGCCAGATGTTCGTCAGCCAGGACGGCCATGACGCCAGGAGCTTCGAGGCGCTGGCGAAATGCCTGGACAGGCAGACGGCTGCGCTCATCAACTAACTGCGCATGGCCTTGAATTCGAGCGCATTCGAAAGGGCGGCGCCGGCCGCCGTGTTGTCGAAGATGCACCAGGCCTCTGCGGCGGGGTGGCTGGTGAATCGCTCGTGCCACTGGCGCAGACGTTCGTGGTCATAACTTGACCAGTACACGCGCGGGCTTCCGTGCAAACGCACGTAGAGGGTGCCGTCCTTGCCTGTCGGCGATGTGCCCATCCACCCGCCCGGCCGGGCCGCGGCAGCATTCATCGCCGGATCGGCCGCCACCTGGCCGATCCGGTGCGCTACCAGCAGAGCCTGCGCTTCGGGTTCGAACCAACTCGGGTGCCGGGGCTCGCAAACCACCGCGGCGCCATGTCGTTCCCGAAGCGCGCCGAAGAAGTCTTGTGCCACCGTCGCGTCAAAGGCCAGCGAGGGCGGCAATTGGACCAGGATCGGCCCCAGCTTGTCCTGCAAGCCCGCCACCTCTTCCAGAAACTGCTCCAGCGGCTGCGTTGCATGCCGCAGTTTTTTCAAGTGGGAGATGGTGCGCGGCAGTTTCACCGCAAAGCGAAAATCGGACGGGGTTGTTGAAGCCCATCGCGCGTAGGTCTTTTGCTGATGGCTGCGGTAGAACGACGAATTGATTTCCACCGCGTTCATCTTGCGCGCATAGCGGGCCAGGTGCTGGCCCTGGCCCGGAAAACCTGCCGCCAGTGCAACAGGAATGTTCCAGCCCGCAGTGCCGATGCGGGGTGGGGCTCTCGAGGGCTTCTGCATCACGGAAGGCATCGGGTGTGGCCAAACGCGGTCAGTCTACAGGCGATCGAACCCGCGCATTGACGAGGTATCGATGCGCGGGCGACTTGGCGGCGAGCGCAGCCTACTGGGGCCGCGCCAGGTCCATGGTCCAGTAGGTGCCGTAGTCGGAGCCGCTGCGCTTCGAGCAAGCCGCGCCAATCTCCTGGAAGGATGCAGACATGATGTTGGCGCAGTGCGGGGGGTGGTTCATCCAGCCCGCCATCACGGCCTCAACGGAACCATAACCTGCGGCAACGTTTTCACCGTAGTACGAGGCCGTGTAGCCGGTGGCCCGGATGCGATCAGCGGGCGTGCGGCCGTCCTGGCTGGTGTGCGAGATGCCTTGGCCGATGCTGGCCATTTCGATCGAGTGTCCGGCGGCGGCGTCTTGCAATTTTGGGCTCCAGCGCAGGGCGCCGGCGGGCGGGTAGGCGGTTCCCCCACACATGGCTCCGGCCGCGCGGGCGGCATTCACCTGTGCCAGCAGCGCGGCCTGGAAGTCGGGCAGTCCGCACGTGATGTCGGCGTTCGGTGGTGCGCTGAAACGCAAGGATCCGGCCCAGTACATCTCGGCTTGTCCGGGGATCACATCCGCATCGTCATAAGCCAGGTCACCGTTGCCTCGGTCGTAGCGGACCTGCGGGGCCGTGGACAGGACGGTCGTGCCGGCATACGAGATCGATTCGACATACAGGTTGCGGTCTTCGCCGTTGGCAAACCAGTCGTTCAGGAAGGTGACGTCGATGTCGGGGGTGGCGGGGAACTCAGCGATGTCGAACCTGTGGTCGGTGTAGTCGGGCGACTGGACCACCGTGGTGCCGACCACCACGCCGTTGACGCGCACCTGCATGAGGGGCCAGGTGCCACTGGCCGGCGAGCCTTTGGCGCGCACTGTGAGCGTGGTCGAGGTGCTTGCCGAAGTGCTGAGGCCGGAGGCGAGCTGGGTCTTTGTGGCGGCATCCGTTGCGCTGACTTGTTGCGCGGAAGGGGCGGCGGTATCGCTGTTGTTTCCGCCGCCGCACGCGGCCAGCAGGCTGGCAAATCCGAGAAGAGGTACCCAAGCGAGCTTGCTGGAGGGGCAGGTGTCGTGCATATGTCTGGAGGAGATCCTGGGCGTGGGGTGTGAGGACGCCTTCCCCCTCCGTGCCAGGAACATCACAAACCTCGCGCGGAAGCAGGGCTGGCGTCGCGCCAGCGGGGAAGGACCAGGCAGCGCAGGTCGTGCGCGCGGGAGCCGATCCTCAGGCCATTTCCAGTTCAATGCACCCTGTTGTGCAACGAGTTGTGCCACAGCGCCGGTCTTGTTTCAAATGGAGACACACCGGGTCAGGCCAGCGCTTCGCGCAGGGTGGCCAGCAGCGCCTCGAAGCGGGGTTCGTCCAGCCAGGGACTGTTGCTCAGGGCCACCAGCCGGCCCGCCCAATCCCGGCCCCGGACCACGGGGTCCTGAAGGGCGGGGGCTCCCAGGGCCTGGGCATTGGATGGGTGGTCGGGCAGGACATGCACGAAGGGCAGCGACAGGCCCAGCCCGCTGCCCCAGTGGGCCTGCAGCCAGGCGTCGCGGCGGCGCCGGTCGGGCAGGCGCAGCAGCAGCACCGGCCAGACGCCCTGGGCGCCCTCGACCGTGTCATCGAGGACGTCGATGCCCTCCATGGCCGTCAGCCGGTGGCGGCGCGACGCCGCCTGACGCGCAAGCATCTGCTGGAAGCCGGTCAGGCGCGTCAGGGCGCGTCGCCCCACGCGGCGGCGCCAGGCGCCGAGCGGGTGCTGAGGGATCGCGCCATCGAAGTCGTCGCCGGCGGCCTGGATCCAGTCGCCGCGCGCGAGTGCCCGGCGCAAGGGCAGTCCATACGCCAGGGTCAGCCCCCAGGGGTGGTACAGCGCCGCGTAGCCCAGCAGCTCGGCGCTGCGCTGCCATTCGCGCCACCGGCACAGGGGGATGGTGCGCCGGCTGGTGGCGTGCAGGGCCTCGCGCAGCGCGGGGTCGCGTGCCAGCAGCACCCCGCCCTCGAAGGTGGTCAGCCCCTTGCCCACGGCCAGGCTGTAGAAGCCCACGTCGCCGTGCCAGCCGACCGGCTGCGCCTGCAGTCGGGCGCCCAGGGCCTGGGCAGCGTCCTCGATGACCCACGCGCCGACCGCGCGCGCACAGGCCACGGCTGCGGCCACGTCGGCGACACGGCCACCCAGGTGCGTGGGGACCACGGCCAGGGTGGCGGGACCACACAGTGCGCGCAACGCGGCGGGGTCCATGTCCAGCGTGTCGTGCCGCAGGTCGCACAGGCGCAGCGTGAGGCCGCAGCCGGCGACGGCGAGGGCCACCAGGGGGCAGGTGTATGCGGGGACGATGACTTCCTTGCGCTGCGGTGCGCAGGCCTGCAGGGTGCGCAGGGCCACGATCAGGGCGGAGGTGCCAGAGCACTCCAGCTGCACGGCCGGCACGTCCAGCCAGCGGGCCAGCGCGGTGGCGAGGTCTGCGCTGCCCCAGGGGGCGAGGTCCGCCAGGGCCAGGGGCAGCCCCGCCGTGGGAGGAACGACCGGGCCGAGGCGCAGCACGTGCGGGCCTCAGCGTGATGCGGCGCTGTCCGCCTGGGTCTCGCTGCGCGCCAGGCAGGCGATGCCGCCGGTGATGCACAGGCCGCCGATGAGCTGCGGCCAACCCAGGTGTTCGCCGTACAGGCTGGCCGACAGGACCAGGACCGGGAGGATCTCGAGGTGGGAGGCGGCGAAGGCGGGGCCGATGGGGGCGCGCTGGAGCAGCGTCATCCAGGTGAAGAAGGCGCCCACGTAGCCGACGAACGCGCCGTAGATCCAGGGCTGGCCGAACACGCGGACGAGCCAGGCGGGTGTGAGTTCCAGCGGCAGGGCCTCGGCCCCCGCCTGCTTGAAGCTGAGCTGGGCCAGGGTGTCGAAGGCCATCAGCAGGAGGAAGCCGACGATGTAGAAGCGTTTCATGGTTGGAGAGAGATGTCGTCAGTGCAGGCCCACGACCGCCACGCCGATGGCGACCAGGGCAATGCCGGCCACGCGCATGGGCGCGAGCTTTTCCTTGAACAGCAGGCGCCCCGCGACCATGATGGCCACGATGTTGATGGACCCCAGCAGGACGCCGTCCGACAGCGGCACCAGGGACAGGAAGGCCAGCCAGATCACGAACTCGACCACGTAGCAGCTGACCCCGACCCACAGCCAGGGCCGGGCCAGCATGAAGCGCCAGCGCGCCGTCCCGTCCAGGGCGCCGGGTTCGTGGGCCGCCGCCTTGAAGGCGAGCTGGCCCCCCGTGTCGATCAGCACGTTGAGCACCCACAGCGTGGCGACCAGGGGCGAGTCAGCGTCCATGCCAGCCCGCCTTCGCGCCCGTGGCCGTGCGCGCGATCTCCGACACGAACGCATTGACGCGCTCGATCACGGCGCGGCGTTCCCGGTCGATGGTGATCATGTGGTACGAATTCTCGAGGATGACCAGCTCCACGCGGGCGCGCGGCGCGCCGCGTGCGATGTCGCGGGCGTTCTCCACCGAGGAGATGTCGTCGTCCCGTGCGTGGATGACCAGGCAGGGCCCGCTCAGCCGCGGCAAGGCCTTGAGCACGTGGGCCGAGAGCCGGCGCAGCTCGATGATGGACCACCAGGGGTTGCCGGGCAGGCCCGCCGCCGCGCTGTCGCCGCTGTGCATCTGCTCGACCACGCGGGCGCGCAGGGCCTCGTCCCGGATGCCGTAGGGCGGTTGCTCCATGAAGACGCGGCGGCGGCCGATGCCCAGGCGGCGGAACAGGGGCAGCAGGAAGGCCAGCCGGGAATGCAGAGGGATGCTCCAGCCGTCGTAGCGGAAGGTCGTCGACAGGGCGCACACGCCGGCCACCTTGTCGGGATGGCGCTGCGCCATGGCCAATGACAGCACGGCGCCCATGGACAGCCCGCCGACCACCACGTGGTCCACCTGCGCAGCCAGGCGGTGCAGGGCCGACTCGACGCTGGCCAGCCAGTCCGTCCAGCGTGTCTGGATCAGGTCCTCCATGTCGCCGCAGTGCCCGGCGAGCTGGACCGCGTAGACGGTGAAGCCCTGCTTGTTCAAGCCCTTGGCCAGCACCCGCATCTCGGCCGGTGTCCCCGTCAGGCCATGCACCAGGAGCACGCCGGTGCGTCTGGCCTCGCCAAAGCCGGGCAGGACGAACTCGTGCGGTGTCACGCACAGCGCCTGCAGGCCGAGGTCCTGCGGCGCGTTCATGCCGAGGCCTCCGCCGGCGTGACCACCGCCTCGAGCAGGGCGAGCGTCTGGGTGAAGTCCTCGAAGGGCGCGTGCGGGATGGCATGACGCCGGCAGTGGTCGATCAGCTTGTGCTTGGCCAGGACGAAGTCCGCCTGGCCCGAGACGCAGAAGTCCGAGGTGCTGTCGCCCACGTAGAGCACGCGCAGCCCGGCGCTGCGCTGCGTGAACAGCCGCTCGCACTTGCAGTTGCCGCTGGCCCGGCGGCATTGCGCGCTGGCCCAGGGGGACTCGAGGCGCCACTGGCGCGCCCCTGCGGCGACCAGGCGGTTGGCCGCCACGTCGAGGCGGCCCAGGCCGTGCCGCGCGAGCACGTGGTGGATCGCCAGGTCGAGGCCGTCGCTGACCACCTGCACGGGCACGCCCAGCCGGGCCGCCGCCTGCACGAAGCCGGCGAAGCCGGGGTCGACCTCGATGGTGTCCAGGTGGGCGCGCAGCTCGGCCTCGTCCATGTCGAGCAGCGCGACCTGCCCCTGCATGCACTCGCGCGAGCCGATCTCGCCGCGCTCCCAGGCGGCCTCCAGCGTTTGCCAGCCCGGCAGGCCGAAGCGCTGCAACAGGGAGTCGGTCACGTCCCGCACGCTGATCGTGCCGTCGAAATCGCATTGCACGACCCAGCGCGCAGCGGCGGGGCGCAGCGTGATGACATTGCTACTCATGGAAAAAGACTCTCACGTTCTGTCCGACGCGCAGACCCGCAGGCGGCGCGTCGAAAGCCAACACACAATCGATGACCCGCAGCGGTCCCGGCTGCTCGTCCTGCAGCCGCGCGGCGGTGAAGACCGGGCTCATGCGCAGCACGCGCACCCCCGGCAGCGGGCCCTGCGCACCCTCGATCGTCACGGTGCCCCGCATGCCCTCGTGCACGGCGGCGGCGTAGGCCTCGTTGACCTCGGCGCGCACTTGCAGGGGGCGCTCGGGCAGCAGCGTGATGCTGGGGGTGCCGGGGACGGCCTGGGCGCCGACCGGGGTGTGCACCTTCACCACGCTGCCGGCCTCGGGGGCCCGCAGCTCATGGCGCAGGCGTTGCGCCGTGAGCTGCTCGAGCTTGCGATGCGCCACCAGCGCCTCGGCCGCGGCCAGGGCTGCTTCGCTGCGCGCATCCCGCAGGGCCTGCTCGGCCTCTTCCGCGGCCTGGCTCTCCGCTGCGCCTTCGCGTTCCGCCGCCCGCCAGCGGGCCAGGGTCTTCTCGAGCTGGGGCAGGCGGGCGGCCCGGGCCTCGCGGCGCGCCTGGGCCAGCTCCCATTCGGCCTGCGCGGTGGCGATCTCCGCAGCCACGCCATCGTCGGCCACCCGCAGGAGCGACTGCCCGCGTTGCACGGCCTGGCCCTCCTGGACAGACAGCTCGCGCACCGGTCCGGAGACTTCGGGAGCCAGCTCGCGCAGCCCGCCCTCGACCTCGATCTTGCCGCGGGCCACCGCCACGGCGGCCTGGGCCTGGGCCGGGCCGCCCGCCGCCGGACCCGGCTGGGGCTGCGGCGGGCTGTCGTGCGGCGTGGGGCTGCAGCCCGCGGCCAGCAGCGACGCCAGCAGCCAGGCCCAGCGCATCTCAAACTTCCTCGTCATTCGTGCTTCCTCTGTCCGGGGGATCCTGGCGCCAGTCGCGCCGGATGGTGCCGTCTTCCATGCTCAGCACGCGGTCGGCGTGGCGCACCAGCCGTGGGTCGTGGCTCACGCACAGCACCGTGGCGCCGTGGCGCGTGGCGGCGCGGCGCAGCAGGTCGATCACGCGCTGGCCGCTGTGCGCGTCGAGGGCGCTGGTGGGCTCGTCGGCGAACAGCAAGGCCGGCTGCTTGGCCATCGCCCGGGCGATGGCCACACGCTGCTTTTCGCCGCCCGACAGCTCGGCCGGCCGCATGTCGATGCGGTGCGTCAGTCCCACCTCATCGACAGCCTCGCGCGCGCGGCGCCGGGCTTCGGCGTCCCGCAGGCCCATGTAGCCCAGGGGCAGGGCCACCTGCTCAAGCACGGTGAGGGCCGGGAACAGGTTGAAGCCCTGGAACACGAAGCCGGTGTGGCGCAGCCGGAAACGCTCCAGCTCCTTCGGGCGCATCCGGCTGAGGTCCTGGCCCAGGGCGATGGCCTGCCCCCCGTCGGGCGGCTGCAGTCCGGACATCAAGGACAGCAGGGTGCTCTTACCGCATCCGGAGGGGCCCGAGATCAGGCTCAGCTCGCCGGGATGGAGCGAGACCGACAGGCCCTGCAGCACCTGCACGCTGACCACGCCGGACAGGAACGCCTTGCGCAGGCGCACTGCCTCCAGGCTGGGCCTGGGGCCGCCGCGGGGCGGCTCGGTGGGTGCAACGATGTCAGGTGTCAAGGGCATGATGTTGCCTAGCGCAGCAGGGCGGCCGGGTCGGCGCGCAGCAGGCTGCGCATGGCGCTCAGGCCTGACAGCAGCGACAGCGCAATCACCAGGACCATGCACACCGAGGCGGCCGGCAGGCTCATGGTCACCGGGACATCGTGGAAGGCGGCGCCGGCCAGGAGCAGGGCGCTGGCGCCGGCGGCCAGCAGGCAGCCCAGGCCGCCGATCCAGCAGGCTTGCTCGACGACAATGCGCCCGAGCGCGGCGCGGCTCACCCCCAGGGCGTTGAGCACGGCGTACTCGCGCGCCGAGCCCGCGACCACGGCCTTGAGCGACTGGCTGGTGACCACCGCGCCGACCAGGAAGACGATGAGCGCCATGAAGAGCACCGCCGCGCCGGCCCCGGTGTCGAAGATCCAGTAGAGCTGCGAACGCCGTGCGAAGGACTCCGCCGTCCACGTCTCGTGGGCACCGAAGGCCGGGCGGTTGCGGATGTTCAGCCGCGCCTGGGCGGCCTCGGGCGAGTGGCCGGGGCGCATCCGTGCCACGAAATACGTGCTGCCTGCGCCCGCGTCGGCGCCGGCAATCTCCCGGGCCGTGTCGAGCGACGCCAGCACGTTGACGCCGCCCAGGCCGCGCACGCCTTCCACCGCGGCCGCCACGTGGACCCGGTGGCGGTTGATCCAGGCCGTGCCGCCCTCCTGGACGCCGAGTGTGTGCAGGTCGGCGCGGTCCACGATCACGTTGCCGGGCTCGCGCAGGCGCGCGCGCTGCCAGGGCTGCAGCAGCTTCGAGAACAGCATGGCCGAGGCCGCGGTGTCGATGCCCGACAGGTAGACCGAGACGCTGCCGTTGCCGGCACTGGCCGCGGTGCGCCAGTCGCCATCGACCCAGAGGTACGGTTCGACGGTCTCGACGCCGGGGTCCATGCGCAGGCGCATCTCGACGTCGGGGCCGATCGTGCGGCCGAAGTTCACGCTTTGCGTGCCGGGATGCCCGACCCACAGGTCGGCCGACGAGGCCGTCACGTACAGCGCGGAGGAGCCGAAGATGCCCAGCACCAGCGCCACCTGCATCGCCAGCAGCACGCCCGAGAAGCCGACCGCCAGCACGGCCGGGACGAAGCGGCGCCACTCATGGACCAGGGTCTTGCGGGCCAGGGGGATCATGAAGCGCTCCTGGGCACGGGCGGCGGCACGGCTTCTTCGGGCGCAGTGTCAGGCGGCAGCTCGGCGCCGCCCAGAGCCTTGTAGAGCGCCACATACGCCAGGGCATGCGTGGCGCGCGCGGTCGCCAGCTCGCTGCGTGCCTGCACCTCGTCGCGCAGGGCGGGCAGCATGCCGTACTCGCTCTCCAGGCCGAGCTCACGGCGCCGGGTCTGCGCGCGCAGGCGCGTCTGCAGCAGCGCATGCGAGGTTTCCAACGCGGCCAGGCGCCCGCGCTGCGCGGCCAGCGCCGCGAGGCAGGATTCCGCCTCGGCCACCCCGTCCAGCACGCTCTGGCGGTAGGCCAGGACGGCCGCCTGCAGCGCCAGCTCCTGGGCATTGGCCTGGTTGCGCCGGTGGGACCAGTCGAACAGGGGGATGTCGATCTGCGGGCCGAAGTTCGGGATGTGGTCCGAGGTGGTGGGCGCGTTCTGGGTCAGGTTGTAGGCGTGCAGCAGCGAGCCGGCCAGGGCGAAGCGCGGGTACAGGGCCGAGCGGGCCAGCCCCAGCGCGGCGCCGGCGCGCTCCACCTCGGCCTGCGCCAGTTGGATGTCCGGCCGCGTGCGCAACAGGTCGGCGGGCAGCGCCTGGACAGGCAGGGGATGCGGCTCGGGCAGGCGTGCCGCGGCGTCGGCCTGCAGCCACTGCGGCTCGGGACGCGTGCGGCCCAGCAGCGCTGCCAGGGCGTGTGCAGCGCGTGCCTGGATCTCCGCCAACGCGGCCTGCTGGGCCTGCGTCTGTGCGGCCCGCAGCGCATGCTGGTGCACCTCCGCGGCGCTGCCCAGGCGCTGGGTCCGGCGCACCCGCGCGAGCTGCAGGGCACGTTCGTCGAGTGCGGCCTGCTCGTCCAGCAGGCTGCGCTGCACCTGGGCCATCCGCAGGTCGAGATAGCGGTGGATCACGTCCGCCACCAAGGCCACGCGGGCCGCGTGCCACTGGGCCTGCGCATCCAGAACCGCCGCGGCCCCCGCCTTCTCGGCGGCGGCCTTGGCGCCGAACAGCCCCAGCTCCCAGACCATGTCGATGCTGGCGTGGAAGTAGGAGTCGACCGCGGCGATGTCCTGCAAGGTGCGGATGTCGCCACTCACCACCGGGCGGTAGGGGCTGGCGGCGGTCCCGGCCAGCACGCGCTGCTGGCGCAGGCGCAGACCCGCCTGGGCCAGATCGAGGTTGTGGTCGAACGCTTCCTGGACGAGTGTCTCCAGCGTGGCATCGCCCCAGGCCTGCCACCAGGGGCCGGCCTGGGGGGCGGCGGAGGCCGGTGCGGACGGCACCGCCTGGGTCCACGATCCCGGCACGCTGTCGTCAAGCTGCACCGGTGGCACGGTGCCGCAGCCCGTGAGGGCCCAGGCCGCCGCCACGGCGAGGCCGATGAGGCGTGGGCGTCGCATCGTGGTGGAGAAGACTGTCACGGGAAGGGGAGGATGAGGCCGCGGAGGGTGCGCCCTCGGGCGCTTTGACAACCGGCTGAATCTAGTGGCCCAAGCTGGAGCGAGCTTGCACGCTTTGTGGAGGGATTGTGGAGAGACACGGACATAATGCGGGGGCTGTTGAACGCGCGACCGCCGTCGCCACCTTGTGCCTGTCCGCTTGTCGCCTGTCTGCCTGCCTGTTCGTTCGCCCGTTCGTGTCCATGTCTTCCGCTTCTTCCCCGCTCATCCTCGTGGTCGAGGACGAGCCCGGCATTGCCAGCATCCTGACGGCCTACCTCGAACGCGATGGCTTGCGCGCGCAGGCCGTGGGCGACGGCCCGCAGGCCCTGCGCCTGTTCCGGCAGCTGCGTCCCAGCCTGGTGCTGCTGGACATCCACATGCCGGGCATGGATGGCATCGATGTCCTGCGCGGGATCCGGGACGAGAGCCAGGTGCCGGTCATCGTCGTCTCCGCCCTGGCTGGTGACGTCGACAAGCTGCTGGCCCTGCGCCTGGGCGCCGACGACTACGTCGTCAAGCCCTTCAACCCACCCGAGATCGTGGCCCGCGTGCGGGCCGTGCTGCGCCGCACGCAACCCGGGCGCCAGGCGAGCGAGGCGATCCGCGTCGGCGCCCTGGAGATCGACGTGGAGGCCCACAGCGCCGTGGTCATGGGGGCCGAGGGCCGGGCCGCGCCCCTGTCGCTGACCCTGACCGAGTTCCGCCTGCTCGCCTACATGGCGGCCCAGCCCCGGCGCTGTTTCTCGCGCGAGCAGTTGATCGAGCAGTGCCTGCCCGAGAGCAGCGCGATGGAACGCGTGGTCGACTCCCACCTGTCCAAGTTGCGCCGCAAGCTGGAGCTGGCCGGCCAGGAGGGGTTGATCGAGACCGTGCGTGGCATCGGCTACCGCCTATGGCCCTGGGCCTGAACCTGGACCGCATCTGGGTGCGGTTCGGCCTGTGGATCACCGCGGTGGTCCTGAGCACGATCACGCTGCTGGCGATCGGCGTGTACGTCTTCGCGGAGTTGCAGTACCGCGATTTCCACAACAGCCTGCCGCCCCCTGTGCGTGCCGAGCTGGACCGGCTCAACGCGCAGTCGCTGGAGGACAGCCCCCGCGCGCTGCAGATCTACAGCCAGTATTGGCAGGGCGACCTGCTGTTCGGCGAGAAGTGGTCGCTGCTGATCGGGGTGCTGGTGAGCCTGCCGTTCGGCCTGGGGGTGGGGTTCTGGGTTTCCCGGCGGGTCACGCGGCCGCTGGCCTCGATGGTCGAGGTGGCCAAGCGCGTCGAGCAGGGTGACCTGAGCACCCGCGCGCTGCATGGCAGTGCCCACGGCGAACTGGTGGACATGATCGACGCGTTCAACCACATGATCGATGCGCTGGCGGGCCTCGAAGCCGAGCGCCGCGCCATGGCGGCTTCGATCTCGCACGAGTTGCGCACGCCCCTGACCGTGCTGCAGGCCCGGCTGAACGCCGTGTGCGATGGCGTGATCACCGGGGATGCGGCGGAGATGGCGCTGCTGCTCGGCCAGGTGAAACACCTGGGGCGGCTCGTGGACGACCTGCACACGCTGTCGATGACGGATGCGGGGCAGCTCTCGCTGCGCAAGGAGCGGCTGGACCTGGGCGCGCTGGTCGCGGACGTGCTGGTGCAAACGCAGCCGCAGCTGCAGGCCCAGGGCATGACGCTGACCGTGGACCTCCCCCCGGTTCCGGCGGAGATCCGCGGGGACGCGGACCGCATGCGCCAGGTCATCGGCAACCTCGTGAGCAACGCGGTGCGCCATGCCGCGGCGGGCCGGTGGCTGGGGGTGCGCGTGGCGGGCGAAACCGACGCGCAGGGCCGCGGCTGCGTGGTGCTGGACGTCAGCGATGCCGGGCCGGGCCTGCCCAGCGAACTGAAGGAATCGCCTTTCCAGCGGTTTTCCCAGGAGCCCGGCAAGCGCAAGCGCGAGGGGTCCGGCCTGGGCTTGTCCATCGTCAAGGCGCTCACGACCTTGCAGGGCGGCAGCATCGAGGTGGAGGAGTCCCGCGCCGGCGGCGCCTGCTTCAGGCTGCGTTTCCCGGCTGCGGGCTGAGGGCGCTTGGCCGATCCCCGCAAGCTCTGCGCTCAGGCCCCGGCTGCGGCGAGGCGTGCCACCAGCCGGAGGTTGAAGGCATGCTGGCCGGCCTGCCAGTCGGCCAGGGGCACCCGCGCCAGCTCGGTGTCCTGGCCATCGCCGTGGCTCAGCAGGCGCTTCCACCAGGTGGCGTAGCGCCAGGCGGACACCTCGCCCGTGACGTCGCTGCCCACGAGCTGGCCGGCCAGGGCGTCGATGACGGCGGCGGCCTGCGTCTCCAGCATGCGGCCCTGGTCCCAGTTGGTGCGCACCACGGCGGGGTCGAAGACGTCCTTGTCGATGCTGAGGTAGGTGGGCTGCGGATGGGCCCGCAGCTCGGCCGCCAAGGCGTCGACCAGGGGCTGCACCTGCTCGAAGGCCCGGAAGGAGCGGCCGAGGCCGATCCGCGCTGCCCAGCCCGTGTCCACCCCGCAGCTCCAGTAGGTGAGCTTGCGGCGGCGCAGGGGCGTCAGGTAGTTTTCCCAGGCATGGCGCGGCCCGATGTCGCCCGAGGTGATGCCCGCCACGTGCACGTGGGAGACGGCCGGGTGCAGGGCGACCCGCCGCACCCATGAGCCGCAGTGCACGCCCCAGGGAAAGCGCATGTTGTCGGGGTGGTTGTCGAGCACGACGACGCGCAGCGGCCCGCCTGCCTGGCCCATGGCCTCGATACAGCGAGCCACCAGCGGCCAGCTCAGGTGGTGGAAGTCGCCGCTGCCCATGAAGACGGTGCCATGCCGGGCGGGCAACCGCGACTGCAGGACATCCCGCAGGGCCGCCAGGCGCGCCAGCCCGCAGCCGAAGCGCACGGCCTCCTGCCACTGCGGCAGGGGCAGCCTCAGCTCACCGGGCAGCGGCCCCACCGCGCCGTCCAGGTCGAGCACGACGGGGCGATCGGGGGCGCTCATGTGCTTGGCGACACCCATTGGCTGTCGCTCTCGAAGTGCCCCGCGAAGCGCCGCCCGAGGGCGCGCAGCAGCGGGTTGCGGATGAACACCGCATGGCGCGTGAGCGTGAAGCTGGCGCCGAGCTGGGCCTTGACCTTCGGATCGGTCCAGCCGGCGATGTAGTGCGACAGCCCCCGCTCCAGCGCGTACTCCAGGTTGACCACCCAGCTCAGGAAATACAGGTTGACCTCGCGCGCGGCCGGGTAACTCAGGCCGATGTACTTGTCGACCAGGCGCCCGGCGTGCTCGAAGCACAGGTTCCAGCCCAGCAGCTCACCGTGCCGGCGGTATTCGAAGACGATCCCGCGGTTGCCCGCGTCCCTCAACACGGCGGCGAAGAAGGCCCGCGTGGGGTGGTCGAAGTGGATCTCGCTCTGCGCATACACCGCCTCGAACAGCGCGTAGCAGGCATCGACGCGCGCATCGTCGGCGTAGGCCTCGCCAGTGGGCACGCGCTCGACCTGCACCTGCGCGCGGGACTTGAGCTTGCGCCGCAGGTTCTTGCGCTGTCCGCTGGACAGCCTGCCCAGGTAGGTGTCCACGTCGGGGAAATCGATCGGCACGTAGGCCAGGGCCTGGCCTTCGACGATGAGGAAGCCCGCCTGTGCCAAGGCTTCGGTGAGCGCGCGGGCGTGGGCGTTGTCCTCGGCGCTCAGCAGGGGCGAGTCGTGCGGCAGGTCCTTGACGATGGTGAGCATGTGCCGGCCCGCGCGGGCGCGCAGCGCCTCGGCCAGGGCGGCTGCCTCGATGCCCTGTGGCAGCACGGCGTACTCGCTCACCGTGGTGCCGACGAAGTCCGTCACCAGGCGCAGGCGGCGCGACAGCCACGCCCCCCCTGGCCAGGCGAGCACGCGCGCCTTGAGATCGTCGGCGGTGGTGAGCAGGTCGAAGGGCGCCCGGAAGGCGGGCGCTGGCCAGCCTTCCAGCGGTTCGAACCCGCGCGGGGGATGGGCGGCGAACTGCCTCAGCAGGCTGCCGGGTTCGAGCTGGTTGCGCAGGTCGGCCGCGGCCATCACGCCCGCTTGGCGCGCGTGAGCAGCTGGTCCAGCAGCGCCATGGCCTCGTCGATCTCGGCGCGGGTGATCAGCAGCGAAGGGGCGAAGGTGATGACGTTCTTGTAGTACCCGCCCACGTCCAGCACCAGGCCGCGCTTCTGGCCGCCATGCTCGAGGCTGCCCTCGAGGCCGATGTCGACCATCTTGTCCAGCAGGGCCTTGTTGGGCGTGAAGCCGTCCTCGGTGCAGATCTCGGCGCGCAGCGCCAGGCCCAGGCCGTCCACGTCGCCGATCTCCTTGTGGCGGCGCTGCAGCTCGCGCAGCCCTTCGAGGAAGTAGGCACCCGACTCGCGCACCTGGCGGCCGAAGTCGACCTCGTGGGTCATGCGCATCACCTCCAGGCCCAGGGCGGTGCCCAGCGGGTTCGACGCGAACGTGGAGTGCGTCGAGCCCGGGGGGAAGATGGTGGGGTTGATGAGTTCCTCGCGGGCCCACAGGCCCGACAGGGCGTTGAGCCCGTTGGTCAGCGCCTTGGCGAACACCAGCACGTCGGGCTGCACGTCGAAGTTCTCCACCGACCACAAGGTGCCGGTGCGCCAGAAGCCCATCTGGATCTCGTCGACGACCAGCAGCACGCCGTGCTCGTCAAGCACCTTCTTCAGGCCGCGGAAGAAGTTGCGGGGCGGCACGACGTAGCCGCCCGTGCCCTGGATCGGCTCGACATAGAAGGCGGCGTACTCGCACTGCTTGGTCTTGGGGTCCCACAGGGCGTGGTACTCGTTCTCGAACTTGCGCGCGAAGTCCTTGACGATGGCCTCGGCGTACTCTTCGGCCGTCATGCCCTTGGGGCGGCGGAAGGGGTAGGGGAAGGGAATGAACTGCGCCCGGTCGCCGAAGTGCCCGAAGCGGCGGCGGTAGCGGTAGCTGGAGGTGATGCTGGAGGCCCCCAGGGTGCGGCCGTGGTAGCCGCCCTCGAAGGCGAACATGAGGCTCTTGCCCTGGCTGGCGTTGCGCACCACCTTGAGCGAGTCCTCGATGGCTTGCGCACCGCCGACGTTGAAGTGCACGCGGCCCGGCCGGCCCCACTTCTTCTCGGCGTCCTGGGCGATGAACTTGGCCAGCTCGATCTTGGTGGGATGCAGGTACTGGCTGGCCACCTGCGGCAGGGTCTGCAGCTGGTGGATCATGGCCGCTTCGAGGCGCTTGTTCTTGTAGCCGAAGTTCACCGCCGAATACCACATCTGCAGGTCGAGGTAGGGGGTGCCTGCCTCGTCATACATGTAGCTGCCCTCGCAGCCCGAGAAGATCTTGGGGGGCGTCACGTAGTGGACGGTGTCCCCGAACGAGCAGTACCTGGCCTCGTCGGCCAGCAGTTGGTCATGGTTCATTGCGGCACAAAGCATTCCTGGAAGGGGTGCGAGTGTGGCGCTGCAATCTGGACGGCGTGTCGAGCTTTTGTGTACGGTTTGTGGAGGGCGCGTCTTTGGATGGGTGGGTGCGGATATACTGTTTTTTCATACAGTACCCGCCCAACCGCCGAGGCTCCACCGTGAACGCTGATGACGTCCCGCTGTTTCCCGTGGCCATGCCCATCAAGGGGCGAGGCGCCGCCTCGTCGATCGCGCACCGCTTCAGCCAGGACACGCGCGAGGGCTTCGACGACGGTTGGGGCAACCTCGACCAGCAGGCCCACGAGGAGACCTTGCCGCCGGCCACCCAGGTGATCGAGGAGCACGCACGCTCGATCCTGTCGCGCAACGAGTCTCCCGACATCCCGTTCGAGGCCTCGGTCAACCCTTACCGCGGCTGCGAGCACGGCTGCATCTACTGCTTTGCCCGCCCGACCCACAGCTACCTCAACCTGTCGCCGGGCCTGGACTTCGAGACCCGCATCATCGCCAAGGTGAACGCCGCCGAACGCCTGCACGCCACCTTCGCCGGGCGCGGCTACAAGCCCACGCTGCTGAACCTGGGCGGCGCCACCGACGCCTACCAGCCCGTGGAGCGGAAGCTGCGCATCACGCGGGGCGTGATCGAGGTGCTGCATGCCTGGCAGCATCCGTTCTCGCTGGTCACGAAGTCGTCGGGGGTCGAGCGTGACCTGGACCTGATCGCCCCGATGGCCGCCCGCAACCTGGCGGCGGTGTACGTGTCGGTGACTTCGCTGGACGCCGGCTTGTCGCGCATCCTCGAGCCGCGTGCCGCCGCGCCGCACCGTCGCCTGAAGACCATCGAGGCGCTGGCCCGCGCGGGGGTGCCGGTGGGCGTGAGCATCTCGCCGCTGATCCCCTTCATCAACGAGCCCGAGCTGGAGCGCATCATGGCCGCCGCGGCGCAGGCGGGGGCGTCGCACGCCTTCGGGGTGGTCCTGCGCCTGCCCTGGGAGGTGGCCCCCTTGTTCAAGGCCTGGCTCGAGGCCCATTTCCCGGACCGGGCGGCGCGGGTGATGGCGAGGGTGCACGAGATGCGCGGCGGGCGCGACAACGATCCGCGTTTCGGCAGCCGGCTGCGGGGCGAGGGGGTGTGGGCGCAGCTGCTGGCGCAGCGCCTGCAGAAGGCCGCGGCAAGGCACGGCCTGAACCGCACCCGGATCGAGCTGGACCTGGGGCAGTTCCGTGCGCCCGTCTCCGCGTTGCCAACCGCCTTGCCGGCCGGGGCCCGGGGGAGTGACCAGCTCTCGCTGTTTTGATCGGAGGGCCCTGATTGGAGAAGGGGCACCGGCGTGGCGGGCTCAGGCGGCGTTGCCGCCCAGGCGCCGGAAGGTGTCCATCCAGTGCTGGCGCTGGTCCGCCTTCAGGTTCTCGACCATGCCGACGATGGTGTCGCGCACCGGCCGGATGCCCACGAACTTCAGGATGTTGCGCTTCAAGGCGCGCAGGCTGTGGGCGAAGAAGAACCAGCGGTAGACGAAGGCCGGCATGCCCATCGTCACGACCACGTGCGCCGAGCGCCCGGCCAGCAGCTTGGCCGGCAGCTTGTGCGAATCGTCGGCGCGCCCGAGCGCGAAGCCGGGGCGCGCCACCTGCTCCAGGAAGCCTTTCAACAGCGCCGGCATGTCTCCCAGCCACAGCGGGTAGAACAGCACCAGGTGCTCGGCCCAGCGGATGGCCTGCTGCGCCGGCTGCAGCGAGGCCGGGAGCTCGCCCGCCTCCCAGTCGGCCTTGCTGCGCAGCAGCGGGAAGTCGAGTTCCGCCACCGAGATGCGCTGGACCGTGTGCCCGGCGGCCACGGCGCCCTCGGCATAGGCGTCGGCCAGGCCATGGCCCAGGTGCCGGGCCTGCGCGTCAGGGTGACCCTGGATGAGGAGGATGCGCTTGGGGGTCATCGGATGCTCCGTCCGTCAAGGGGTGATGGCCACCTTCAGCACACCGTCCCGCTGGTGGCTGAACAGCTCATAGGCCGCTTCGATGTCGTCCAGCTTGAAGCGGTGGGTGACCATCGGGCTCAGGTCCAGGCGCTTGGCCTGGATCACGGACATCAGGCGCCGCATGCGCTCCTTGCCGCCGGGGCACAAGGTGGTCACGATCTGGTGGTCACCCAGGCCCGCGGCAAAAGGGCCGAGCGGGATCTTCAAGTCCGTGGAATACACCCCCAGGCTCGACAGGGTGCCCCCGGGACGCAGGACGCGCAGGCAGGCCTCGAAGGTGGCCTGGGTGCCCAGGGCCTCGATGGCCACGTCCACGCCGCGCCCGCCGGTGAGCTTCATGATCTCCTCGACCGGGTCGGCGCGGCTCGCGTCGATGACGTGGTCGGCCCCCATGCGCGAGGCGATGGACAGGCGGCCGGCCAGCCGGTCGACGCCGATCACCGTCGTGGCCCCGCTGAGCTTGGCGCCGGCCGAGGCGCACAGGCCGATGGGGCCCTGCGCGAACACCGCCACCGTGTCGCCGATGCGGATGTTGGCGCGCTCGGCGCCGCTGAAGCCGGTGGACATGATGTCCGGGCACATCAGCACCTGCTCGTCGCTGAGTTCGTCGGGCACCGGCGCGAGGTTGGCCATCGCGTCGGGCACGCGCACGTACTCGGCCTGGCAGCCGTCGATCGTGTTGCCGAACTTCCAGCCGCCGATCGGTTTCCAGCCGTGGGCGGTGCCGGCGCCGTCCTGCGAGCAGCTGCCGCACAGGCAGGCGTTGCTCCAGCCGCTGGGCGTGATCGCGCCTGCGATCACGCGCTGTCCCTCGCGGTAGCCCTGCACGGCCGAGCCCAGCTTGTGGATGACGCCCACCGGCTCGTGGCCCACGGTGAGGCCCTTGGCGACCGGGTACTCGCCCTTGAGGATGTGGACGTCGGTGCCGCAGATGGTGGTGGTCGTGACCTTGACCAGCGCGTCCAGGGGGCCGATGTCGGGAATCGGTTTGTCGTCGAGCACGATGCGCCCCGGCTCGACAAAGATGGCGGCTTTCATTTTGGCCACGGTGGGACTCCTGTTCGATAGGAAGGACAGGGAAGAGCGGCCGTCACGGCCGCTGTCGGGAATGCGGCCAGTGTGCGGGGTGGTGGGGGTCGTGGACTTGAGAAGGATCAAGCCTTGCTGCGCTGCCCGGCCCGCCAGGCATGGAAGAGCCGCTTGGCGCCCTCGGTCACCACCAGGTAGGCCAGGGTGAGCGCGAGGATGAGTGCCACGACGTTCGCGGGCAGCGGGACGAAGCCGAAGAACGCGCCCCAGGGCAGGAACGGCAGCGCGAAGGCCGAGGCGGTGATCGCCACGCTCATGAGCGCCAACCCGGGGGCAGGGCGGTCGCGCCAGCAGGCCCGGGCGGTGCGGATGAGGAAGATGACCAGCACCTGCGTGGCCAGGGACTGCACGAACCAGGCCGTCTGGAAGACCGCCTCGGGCACGCGCAGCACGAGGTGGAGCAGCGCGAAGCACAGCAGGTCGAACAGCGAGCTCAGCGGTCCGAAGCACAGCATGAAGTCGCGGATGAACGGAGTGTCCCAGCGCCGTGGGACGAGAAGGTCGGCCTCGTCGACGCGGTCCGTGGGAATGGGAAGCTCCGACAGGTCGTAGAGGAAGTTGTTGAGCAGGATCTGCAGCGGCCGCATCGGCAGGAAGGGAAGGAACAGCGCTGCCGCGGCCATGCTGACCATGTTGCCGAAGTTCGAGCTGGTGGCCATCAGCAGGTACTTGTTGACGTTGAGCATGGTGCGGCGTCCCTCGCGGATGCCGTCGCGCACGACGCCCAGGTCCTGCCTCAGCAGCACCAGGTCGGCGGCCTGCTTGGCCACGTCGGCGGCGGTGTCCACCGAGATGCCGACGTCGGCAGCGTGCAGCGGCGGGGCGTCGTTGATGCCGTCGCCCAGGTAGCCCACCACGTGGCCGGCGGCCTGCAGCGCCTGCACGACGCGCCGCTTCTGCTCGGGCGTGACGCGGCAGAAGAGCGTGCTGCGCTCGGCCGCGGCGCGCAGTGCGAGGTCATTCATCGCCGCGATCTCCTGGCCGCACAACAGGCCGCTCACCGGAATGCCCAGCAGCTCGCACAGGTGGCGGGTGACGGCTTCGTTGTCGCCGGTGATGATCTTCACGGCCACGCCGTGCTGGGCGAGCGAGGCGAGGGCGGCGGCGGTCGATGCCTTCGGCGGGTCGGTGAAGGCGACGAAGCCCGCGAACAGGAAATCATGTTCGTCGGCCGCCGAGACGTCCACAGGGCGGGTTGGGTCCCCACCCGCGATGCGCCGCGAGCCCACCGCCAGCAGACGCAGCCCGCGCGCGCTGTGCGTCTCGAAGAGCCGGGCGATGTCCTCGCGGCGCTGCGCGTCCAGCGGCTCGGCGCCACCCGGGGTCTCGACCCCCGTGCTCAGGCGCAGGATGTCCTCGGGGGCGCCTTTCACGATCAGCAGCTGGTCGTCCGCCTTGTTCTCGAGCAGCACCGACACGCGCCGGCGCTCGAAGTCGAACGGCACCTCGTCGAGCTTGCGCCATGCGGTGGCGTCGAGTTGGCGATGGGCCAGCAGGGCATCGTCGAGCGGCGAGCGCAGGCCCGTCTCGAAGTGGCTGTTGAGCCAGGCCAGCTCGAAGGCGCGTTCGCTGTCCTGGCCCTGCGCATCGAGCGAGCGTTCGAGATGGAGCCGGGCCTGGGTGAGCGTGCCGGTCTTGTCGGTGCACAGGACGTCCATCGCGCCCAGGTCCTGCACGGCGGCCAGGCGCTTGACGATCACGTGGCAGCGCGCCATGCGCACGGCGCCGCGGGCGAGCGTCACGGAGACGATCATCGGCAGCAGCTCCGGCGTGAGGCCGACCGCCAGCGCCACCGCGAACAGGAAAGACTCGAGCGGCGGGCGCTGATACAGGATGTTGATCAACAGCACGAACAGCACCAGCGCCACCGTGGCCCGCGTCAGCAGCCAGGCGAAACGGTGGGTGCCGCGCTCGAAGGCGGTGGGCGGCGGGGGTGTTTCCAGGTCGCGGGCCAGGTGGCCCAGCTCGGTCCGGCCCCCCGTGGCGCAGACGAGCATCCGGGCCGAGCCGCTGACCACGCTGCTGCCCATGAACGCCGCGTGGGCGCAACCCAGCGCCGGGCCGTGGCTGGCGGATTCCAGGGGGCGCTTCTCCACGGGATAGGCCTCGCCGCTCAGCGCGACCTCGTTGACGAAGAAGTCGGTCGCTGTCAACAGGCGGCCGTCGGCGGGCACCAGGTCACCGGCGCACAGCTCGATCACGTCGCCGGCCACCAACGCGGTCGCCGGCAGGGTAAGGACGCGACCATCGCGCCGCACGCGCACCTGCAGGGCCACGGATTGCTTGAGTGCATCGACGGCCCGGCCGGCGCGGTGTTCCTGCACCAGGTCCAGCGCGATGCTCATCGTCACCACCGCCAGGATGAAGCCGAAGCTGACCGCGTCGCCGGTGAAGGCGCAGATCAGGGAGGCCACCAGCAGCACCAGGGTCAGGGGGTTGGCGAGGCGTGCGCGGAGGGAGGCCAGCAGGCTGGGCCCCTCGCTGGCCTGGAGCCGGTTGGGGCCGTCGCGGCGCAGCCTGGCAGCGGCCTGGCGGCGGGTGAGACCCTCGGGGCTGGCGCGCATGGCTGCCAGTGCCGCGGCCTGCGGCTGGCGCCACCAGGTGGCCGGAGGGTTGTCTCGGGGGGATGGGTGAGCTGCGTGGTGGGAACGGGAAAGGGGCGTGCGCATGAGCCGACAGCGTCTCATCCTCGGCAGGAAGCCGGCTTGCGCCAGCGCAAACTTTGCGGCGGCGCCCGGCGTCTTCTACGTCCTCTGGCGTATTGAAGGGGCCGGCGAGGTTTCCCATACTGGCCCGCAAGGGCGTTGCCCCGACCGCAGGTGAGCAGGCGTGGCACGCGCGGCACGGGGTGGCCCGTCCTGGGACACCACGCATGCCGCCGACCGCCGATACGCCATCTTCTCCGCCACCTTTTCCTCCCACCGCCGTCGCCGCCACCAGGCCCGCGTCCACCGCGACCGCCTTCTGGACTCTGGCTGACTGGCAGGGCGCGTATGCCAGGGGGGCCAGCCCGCAAGCCTTGCTGGGTGAACTCCTGGCCGGTCTTCCCGAGGGAGACGTGGCCTGGATCACGCGCCTCTCGCCGCAAGGCCTGCACCGACGCCTGCATCAGCTGGCCGCGCAACTGGAAGCCGCCGGCGGCGCCCATGCGAAGCTGCCGCTGTACGGCGTGCCCTTCGCCGTCAAGGACAACATCGACGTGGCCGGCCTGCCCACCACCTGCGCCTGCCCCGCCTTTGCCCACGAGCCTGCGCAGCATGCTGCGGTGATCGAGCGGCTCGAGGCAGCCGGCGCGGTGGTGATCGGCAAGACCAACCTCGACCAGTTCGCCACCGGCCTGGTCGGCACGCGCTCTCCCTACGGGGCGGTGCCCAACGCCTTTGACCCTGCGTACATCAGCGGCGGCTCGAGCTCCGGCTCGGCCTCGGTCGTCGCGCGCGGTTGGGTGCCCTTCGCGCTGGCCACCGACACGGCGGGCTCCGGCCGCGTGCCGGCCGGGCACAACAACCTGGTGGGCCTCAAGCCGACGCGGGGCCTGGTGAGCACGCGCGGCCTGGTGCCGGCCTGCCGCAGCCTGGACTGCATCTCCGTGCTGGCACTGTCGGTCGACGACGCGGACGCGGTGCTGCGCCTGATGGCCGGGTTCGATGCGGCCGATCCCTGGTCCCGCCGCAGCGCACCGCGCCCGCCGGCCTGGCCGGCGCGGCCGGTGCTGGGCATTCCCGAGCGGCTGGACTGGCTCGGCGATGTGCGGGCCGAGCGGGTGCACGCCGCGGCGCTGGCGCGGCTCGAGGGCCTGGGCGTGACGCTGCGCCCGGTCGACTTCACGCCCTTGTTCGAGACCGCGGCGCTGCTGTACGACGGCCCCTGGGTGGCCGAGCGCTTCGCTGCCCTCGAGCCGCTGATGCAGACGCGGCCCGAGGTGGTGCACCCGGTGGTGCGGGGCATCGTCGAGAAGGCGCGCGGCTTCAGCGCCGTGGATGCCTTCAAGGCGGAATACCGCCGCCTGGCGCTGGCGCGCGAGGCCGAGGCCTTGATGCAGGGCCTGGACGGCCTGCTGGTGCCCACGGCGCCCACGGTCTACACCCAGGCGCAGCTGCTGGCGGACCCGGTGCGGCTCAACGCGCACATGGGCGTCTACACCAACTTCGTCAACCTGCTGGACTGGAGCGCCATCGCCGTGCCGGCCGGCATGCGCGACGACGGCCTGCCCGCGGGCCTCACCCTGATCGCGCCGGCCTGGCATGAAGCGCGGCTGGTCGAGTTCGGCCGGCGCTGGCAGACGGCCATGCCCTGGCTGCGCGGCGCCTCGCAGCAGGCCTTGCCGCCGCCATCCACACCGGAGGAGGGCGCGGCGGCAGCGCCGGGGGCAATGGAAGGGGACCGCGTGGTCGTGGCGGTGGTGGGGGCCCATCTCTCGGGCATGCCCCTCAACGGCCAGCTTACCGAGCGCGGCGGCAAATTGCTGGCGCACACCCGGACCTCGGCCGACTACCGCCTCTTCGCGCTGCCGGGGACCGTGCCCCCGAAGCCCGGCCTGGTGAAGACCTTCGACGGCGCGCCCATCGCGCTGGAGCTGTGGTCCTTGCCGGTGGCGCAGTTCGGCAGCTTCGTGGCGCTGATCCCGCCGCCCCTGGGCATCGGCAGTCTGACACTGGTCAATGGCCGCACGGTGCTGGGCTTCCTGTGCGAGGCCTGGGCCACCCAGGGGGCCCTGGACATCACCACGCTTGGCGGCTGGCGGGCCTATGTCCAGCACACGAAAGCACTGGGGGGCTGAACGCCACGTGGTTTGTCCCTTTTCACCGTTGCCAGTCTGCTCGACCTGCGCCGACCGACCCTGAAGGAAGCATCACACCATGTTCAAGACCGTCCTGATTGCCAACCGCGGCGAGATCGCCGTGCGCATCGCCCGCACGCTTCGCGAGATGGGCATCCGCTCGGTGGCGGTGTATTCCGACGCCGACCGCGACAGCCTGCACGTGGCCGCGGCCGACGAGGCCATCGCCCTGGGCGGCACCACGCCGGCCGAGAGCTACCTGCGCGGCGATCGCATCCTGGAGATCGCGCGGCAGGCGGGCGCCGAGGCCATCATCCCCGGCTACGGCTTCCTCAGCGAGAACGCCGAGTTTGCCGAGCAGTGCGCCGCGGCCGGCGTTGTCTTCATCGGCCCCACGCCGGACCAGATCCGCCGCTTTGGCCTCAAGCACACCTCGCGCGAGATCGCCCAGGCGGCCGGCGTGCCGCTCACGCCGGGCACCGGATTGCTGGAAGGTCTCGAGCAGGCACAGGCGGCGGCGCGTGAGATCGGCTATCCCGTCATGCTCAAGAGCACCGCGGGCGGCGGCGGCATCGGCCTGACCCGTTGCGACGACGAGGCTGCGCTGGCGGCGGCGTTTGAGTCGGTGCAGCGGCTGGGGCGCAACTTCTTCAAGGACGGAGGCGTGTTCCTTGAGCGCTTCGTGGCGGACGCGCGCCACGTGGAGGTGCAGATCTTTGGTGACGGCCGCGGCCGGGTGGTGGCCCTGGGCGAGCGCGACTGCTCGGTGCAGCGCCGCAACCAGAAGGTGATCGAGGAGACACCGGCGCCGCACCTGCCCGCGGCCACCCGTGCCGCGCTGCTGCGGGCAGCCGTGCAGCTGGGCGAGGCCGTGGGGTATGTCTCGGCCGGCACGGTCGAGTTCATTTACGACGCCGCGCGAGATGCCTTCTACTTCCTGGAGGTGAACACCCGGCTGCAGGTGGAGCACCCCATCACGGAAGAAGTGACAGGGCTGGACCTGGTGGCGTGGATGGTGCGCATCGCCGCTGGCGAGCCACCCTCGTTCGACGCCTTGCCGACGCCGCAGGGCGCCTGCATCGAGGTGCGCGTGTACGCGGAAAACCCGGTGCGCCAGTTCCAACCCGCGCCAGGCGTGCTGACCGAGGTGCAGTTTCCCGACGGCGTGCGCGTGGACACCTGGGTGCAGACAGGCACCGAGGTCTCGGCCCACTTCGACCCGATGATCGCCAAGGTCATCGCCTGGGGGGCAGACCGCGAGGAAGCGCGCCACAAGATGCTGATGGCGCTCGAGCTCACGCGGCTGCACGGCAGCGCCACCAACCTCGACCACCTGCGCAGCATCCTCAGCAGCCGCGAGTTCATCGAAGGCCGCGTGTCCACCCGCCTGCTCGACCGCCACGAGTATGTCTCGCCGGTGGTCGAGGTGCTGGAGCCCGGCACCTACACCACCGTGCAGGACTACCCGGGCCGCACTGGCTACTGGGACATCGGCGTGCCGCCGTCGGGCCCGATGGACGACTACGCCTTCCGCCTGGCCAACCGCATCGTCGGCAACCATGAGCGCGCGGCGGGCCTGGAGTGCACCTTGCAGGGGCCGACCCTGCGCTTCCATGGCGACGCGGTGATCGCGCTGACGGGCGCGCCGGCCACGGCCACCCTGGACAACGGCGATCTCCTGCCGTGGTGGAAGCCCATCGCGGTGCGGGCCAGCCAGGTGCTGCGCATCGGCAAGGCGGTCAGCGGCTGCCGCAGCTACCTGGCGGTGCGGCGTGGCATCGACGTGCCTGACTACCTGGGCAGCAAGGCCACCTTCGTGCTCGGGCAGTTCGGGGGTCACGCGGGGCGGACCCTGCGCATGGGCGACGTGCTGCCCATCAGCCGCCCCGAGATAGCCGCCTGCACGACGCCGGCGCCCAGCTTCATCGCCGCCACGCCGCCGCCCAGCCTGGTCCCCGTGTACGGGCGGCACTGGGAGATCGGTGTGCTCTACGGTCCGCACGGGGCACCGGACTTCTTCACCGAGGCGAGCATCGCGGCCTTCTTCGGCACCGACTACCAGGTGCACTACAACTCCAACCGCCTGGGGGTGCGCCTGGTGGGGCCGAAGCCCGAGTGGACGCGCAGCGACGGGGGCGAGGCGGGCCTGCATCCCTCCAACGTGCACGACTGCGTGTACGCGATCGGCAGCATCAACTTCACGGGCGACACCCCGGTGATCCTGACCTGCGACGGCCCCAGCCTGGGCGGCTTCGTGTGCGCGGCCACCATTGCGAAGGCCGAGTTGTGGAAAGTGGGCCAGGTCAAGCCTGGCGACACCATACGCTTCAAGCGCATTGGCTTCGAGGAGGCGCTGGCTTTGGAAAAGGCCCAGGACGAGGCGATCCGCCTGCTCAAGCCGATGCCGGCCGTGTCTGCGCCGACCGCCGCCTTGCCGAAGCCCACAGCCTCGCCCTGCGTGCTGGCCGAGCTGCCGGCAGAGGGCGAGCGCCCTGCGGTGGCCTACCGCCAGGCTGGCGACAAGTACCTGCTGCTGGAGTACGGGCCCAATGTGCTGGACCTGCGGCTGCGCCTGCGCGTGCACCTGCTGATGGAGGCCTTGAAGGCCCAACCCCTGCCGGGAGTGCTGACGCTGTCGCCGGGCGTGCGTTCGGTGCAGGTCCATTACGACAGCCGCGTCATCGCCCAGGCCGAGCTGGTCGAGCGCCTGATTGCCATGGAGGGGCGGCTGCCGACGCTGGAGGGGGTGAAAGTGCCCAGTCGCATCGTGCACCTTCCGCTGGCCTTCGAGGACGCGGCCACGCTCGGGGCGGTGCAGCGCTACCGGGAGACGGTGAAGGCCGAGGCGCCCTGGCTGCCCAACAACGTCGACTTCATCCAGCGCATCAACGGCCTGGACAGCCGCGAGGCGGTCCGCCGGACGGTCTTCGAGGCGAGCTACATGGTGATGGGCCTGGGGGATGTCTACCTGGGCGCGCCCTGCGCCGTGCCCCTGGACCCCCGGCATCGCCTGCTGACCTCCAAGTACAACCCGGCGCGCACCTACACGGCCGAGGGCACGGTGGGGATCGGCGGGGTGTACATGTGCATCTATGGCATGGATTCGCCCGGCGGCTACCAGCTGGTGGGCCGCACGGTGCCGATCTGGAACAAGTTCCTGCACAACCGGCAGTTCGGTGCCGAGCCTTGGCTGCTGCGCTTCTTCGACCGGGTACGGTTCTACCCTGTGAGCGAGGAGGCGCTGACGCGCTTCCGCGACGACTTCCGCGCGGGGCGGGCCCGGGTGGAGGTGGAGGAGGCGGTGTTCGACCTGGCCGAGCATGAGCGCCAGATGGCGGCGCAGGCCGAGGACATTGCTGCTTTCCGGACGCGCCAGCAGGCGGCTTTCACGGCCGAGGTGACGCGGTGGCGAAGCGATGCGACTTCGGCGGGGGCGGGCGAGGGGGCGGGAGTAGGGATGTCTTCATCGGCGCTCGACCTGGCGGACGGCCATGCGGTGCTGGCCGACATGTCGGGCAACGTGTGGAAGGTGCTGGTGACGCCGGGACAGCAGGTCGAGGTTGGGCAGACTCTGGTGATTCTCGAGGCGATGAAGATGGAGTTCCACGTCACTGCGGGCCAGGCGGGCACGGTGCAGGCGCTGCATTGCCAGCCGGGCAAGCTGGTGGCTGCGGGGGATGTGCTGCTGGGGCTGCGGGCGGGTGGATGATGAGTGAGCGGGCGAGGATGCGTGAGCATCACAGGTTGTCCAGGGGGCTGAGGACGCCCCGGCCGCCCTTGTTCAGGACGTGGGTGTAGATCATGGTGGTTTTCACGTCGGCGTGTCCCAGCAGTTCCTGCACGGTGCGGATGTCATAGCCGTTTTGCAGCATGTGGGTGGCAAAGCTGTGGCGCAGGACATGGGGCGAGCAGGGCTTGTGCAAGGCTGCTTTTTTGGCGGCCACCGCGATGGCTTTCTGCACCGAGGATTCGTGCAGGTGATGGCGGCGAAGGGCGCCGGTGCGTGGGTCGTGGCTCAGGTGAGCGCTGGGGAAGACGAACTGCCAGCCCCAGCTCTGTGCGGCATGGGGGTACTTGCGTGCGAGGGCGTGTGGCAAGTGGACATTGGCCTGTCCGGCGGACAGATCGGCTGCGTGGAGGCGCTTGGCCGTCTGGATCTGCTCGCGCAGGGGCGCGATCAGATTTTCTGGCAGCACGGTGACACGGTCCTTGCTGCCTTTGCCTTCCCGGATGATGATCTCGCGGCGCATGAATTCCACGTCCTTGACGCGCAACCGCAGACCTTCCAGCAGGCGCATGCCTGTGCCATACAACAGCGAGGCGACGAGGTGCATGGTGCCCTTCAGTTCCATGAGCAGGGCCCGCACTTCGTGCGGCGTCAGCACGACCGGAAGCCGACGGCTCTGATGAGCGAGCACGACATCATCCAGCCAGGGCAAGGTGATGGCCAGCACCTCTTTGTACAAGAACAGGATGGCGGAACGTGCCTGCGCCTGCGTGGACGCGGACACCTGGCGCTGCGTGGCCAGGTGGGTGAGGAACGCTTCCACGTGGGGGCCGCCGAGGTCTCGGGGATGCTGCTTGTCGTGGAACACGATAAAACGGCGAGCCCAGTCCACGTAGCTTTGTTCGGTTCGGAGGGAATAATGCTTGACGCGAAGCCGGTCCCGCAGCTGCGTCAACAGGCGTGGAGGAGCGGCTGGTGAGGGGGGCAAGACCAGGGATTCATGAGGTTCTTCCGCTTTGTTCATCAGGAAGAATTTAGTCGGGCTATTGCACTGCACCTACCCTCGGAAAGGGGGCACCAGTCGGGGGGTAAGATGGAAATGAAACTGGGGGTGGGTTCTGTCTATTTAACGTTGGGCTTGTTG
>CBINPE010000032.1:0-39086 GCA_966252435.1 uncultured Burkholderiales bacterium
GGCTGGCCGTCGGTTCCGATCACCGTCTGGGCCTCGCTCATGACGCGTCCTGACCAGCCCGGCTGCGCTGCAGCAGCACGGCCACGCCTTCAGCCATCAGCGAAGGAGCCACGGCATGGACTTCGGCGGACACCACGCCGTGCATCACGAACGGGTCTTGCGCAACCCGCGCATGGATTCCATCGCCATCCTGGCTCGCTGCGACCACCACGCCGCCCTGGGCGTCTTCCAACGAGCCCGCCATCAGAAAGGTCCCATCGACGATGCCATCCTGAATCCATTGCTTGTGCCCGGCCATCCACTGGCCGGCCTGGGCTCGGTTCGGGCCGAAACGTAGAAAGATGATGAACACGGTCATGTTGTCGTGGCTCATTGGCAGTTCTTCCGGCGCAGCCGCTTTGCAGGGAGATGATTCGGAGCCAGCGAAGCCAGCCAGGCTTCGATCAGGCCCACTTCATGTCGGATGAAGGCCTCGTCATTGAAAGCATGGGCCAACGCTGCGATGCCTTGACTGCGAGACAGGAGATGCATCGCCAGAGCATCGGCATCCAAGTCGTGGCCCAAGGCTTCGAACTGGGCCCGCAGCCAGTCCCTGAATTGGCCGAAGATCATGCCGGCCCCGCCCTGGCCGGGGTGATCCAGCTTGGTCAGTTCCGCGCATAGCGTCCCCACAGGGCAGCCGTAGCGCTGAATCGCTTGGCGGTTCTGGATCAGCATCTCGGCAAAGCACCGCAGCCTGGCTGCTGGCGTCGCAGCTTCCCGGGTCCAGGCCTCCAGCATGGACTGGGTACGTGCCGCCCGCAAGGCGATCACCGCGTCGAGGATGTCGTCCTTGGTCTTGAAGTGGTAGTAGAAATTGCCTCGCGAAAGCTGGACAGCGTCGGCGATGTCGGCAAACGATGTCTTCTCGAACCCCTGGTGGTAGAACAGGGCATCCGCCGCCTCGACAATGCGCTCACGCGTGCTGGGTTCGGCAGAGGTTTTGGTCATGGGACGGCGGTTGGAAGGCATGAGCTTTTCAGGACTCGAGAATCAAAGAGGCGAGACAAAAGGACTCCAGTCATTTGTAGGTCACTTGTCCTAGGGCAGTGTAGGGCAAGCGACCTACAAATGACAACCCTGCTCCAGAGCGAGCTGGCGCAGATGGCAGGCCGGTCGCTGGGCGCTATGCGCAAACTGGAGCGCAACGGGCAGTGTTCGCTAGAGACACTGGTGCGTACGGTTCCAGCGAATCAAGGTGGCGGCGGTGGAAGCCTGCCGCAAGCGGTCAACACCAGATTGATAGCAGGCTTGCGCTTGTTCAGTACGCCTCGTCACTGGCTACGGCGCTTCCACCTCCCACTCACACCCTTCCAAGGCAGCCAGTTTCTCGAGCAGACTCGCTTGCAGGGCATCCAGGCGGCCCGGCGCTAATTGCCCCTCCACCATGACCTGCACGGAGAAACCGTCCTCCGTGAAACGCACCACGACCCCGTCCATGCTCACCCGGAACACGTTGTGCTCCTCGCCCTCGGGTAACGCCGACACCGAAGCATCCAGGGTGTAAAGCCGCGACACCAGATCAAGGTCAGGAGAATGCCCTGTCTCGGTGACGAGGCGCTGCATCGTCTTGGCCAAGTCATCCGCCCACCGCACATCGCGCATCCACTGCGCATGCCGAATGTCCCAGAGATGGTGTCGCTTCCGGTCCTTGCGAAACAGCGTCAGTCGTTGCCACGACTTGCGCGTCAGACGCGTCCACTGCCAGGAAGCCAGATCCAGCTCCCAGTCGTCGATGTTCTCCCAGAAGCTCTTCTCATCACCGCGCCCGACCTGGCCGCCAGAGATCACCAGCTTTGTCCCCTCCTCCGCCAGAACGGCCGTGTGTTTGTGGATCCATGCGGGACCATCACCACTCGTCGCGATCGCCTCCATCCGCCACCCATCAAGGGTTAACTGAAAAACAGGCGTCTCACCGAGACGTCGCTGCGACGGGTAACCCAGGCAGCCAATCAGCAGGATGCGTCCCGGCAGCAAGGTCGCGGTGTGGAAGTCGGTCGGCGGAAAGACCTCGCTTGGATACCCAAGAATCTCGACTGAGCCATCGGGCTGCTTCACGACCACGTCGTTGTAGATGAAGAAGTCCGGATCGTAGTAATCCTCGTGCTCTCCGCCGATGTAGACCATCTGCCCACCCGGCAAATGGGTCTCGGTCTGGCCAAATCGGTCGAAGCACCATCCCGGCCCCGCGCTGAACGGTGAAGGGCCATCGAAGGTCTTGTTCGCCCCGTAGGCGTTCAGGCGATTGTGGACGAGCCATGCCCACCAGGGGTTCGTGAGGACCGTGGGATTGCTGCTGCCCAACCGTGGGCTTCGCCAAGCCAGGAACTCTTCTGGCGAGATGAGGGGACGTTCATCGTTGGCAGGGGTCATGGCTCGGCTTCTCCGGACGCGGGCCTCTCGACAAGCTGTGCAAGAATGAGGCGATGAAATTCCGTAACGTCAACCACCACCACGGCCGCACATCATTGCGCCGTGGTTCGTTACGTCCATAGCCGGTTTGTACCCCAAGCCCGCTGCTCTAACCCCCAAGGCGCCTCTGGCGCCTTTTTTCATGTCCGTCAACTTCAGGAGATTCATATGACGATGCTGCGTGGAACCCGTTTCGTGGTCGGCCAGGAGGCCGCCGATCTTCGTGCCCTGGAAGCCCGGTTCCGGAGCTACCTTCATTGAGGCTGGCGCCGAGGAGGCCATCGTTCCTGCCTTGTGGTCCCAGGACACCTTCGTTCGCAAGGCCGGCGGGAGCGAGATCATCGATCAGATGTGGTCGTTCCCGGACAAGACAGCTTGCCGAGAGAGGTTCCTCACGTCAATCGAGCGCTCCATAGGGCTCATCATCTTCAGTCAACGATCGCAGTCAAACCTTCCCCTGCGCATTCGCCGTTCAAGCCGGGGGCAGCGCCCCGCCATGTTGACGCTGGGGCGCGCGCAACCGGCCTTGCAGCCAGCGTGCCAGAGGCCCCAGCACGGGCAGCTTGGCGTAGAGCTCCTCGACGGGGTCCCAGTAGTCACGGTGATGGCTCACCCGTCCGTCGGGGTCAAAGCGCAGATGCGAACTGCCATGGATCCGCAGGGGGGCCGCGTTGCCTTTGCCGTTGCGCTGGAAGTGGAAGTCCCAGATGAGGAAAGCCTGGCTGGCGTCGGGAATGGCCTCCAGCACCACGAAGCGTGGGGCAACGAGTGTGTCGAACATGTGCCTGAAGATGCGCTCGATCGCGTCCCGGCCGCGCACCTCGTTGAACGGATCCTTGAAGCAGGCGTCCTCGCCGTACAGCGAGACCAGGGACGGCAGGCTCTGGAGCGTCAAGCCCTCATAGTGGCTGACGAGGCGTGCAGTGGCGGAGGCGGTGGCCGCAGAGGCGCTGGCAGGCATGGGATCAAGTCTGGGTCAGGCGCCGCACGGCGGCGAAGTACCAGCTGTCCGGCATGACGCGCAGCATGCGCATCCACCGGGTGAAGCGGCGGGGGAAGTTCATTTCGAAATGTCCGGCGGCCCAGCCCTTGAGGATGTGCGTGGCCGCCTCCTCGGGCGTGATCAAGGCCGGCATGTGGAAGGAATTCTGCGCCGTCAGGGGCGTCTCGACGAAGCCGGGGTTGATGACCGAGACCCCGATCCCTTGGGGATGCAGCTCCAGGTACAGGGTCTCGGCGAGGTTGTTGAGCGCGGCCTTGGTGGGGCCGTAAGCCAGCGACAGTGGCAGCCCGCGGTAGCCCGCGACACTGCCCACCAGGCTGAGGTGGCCCTGCCGATGGCGCAGCATCTCCGGCAGGGCCGCGGCCAGCAGGTGCAGGACGCCGCCGTAGTTGACAGCCAGGTGCCGGGACGCCTCCTCGAGTTGATAGGTGGGCGCGGTCATGGCGCTGTAATGGCCGGCACAGTACACCACCAGGTCGGGCGGGCGACCGCGGTGGCTGCACACGACCTGGAAAGCCGTGCGCACCGCCGCCGCATCCGTGACGTCCAGCGGCAGCGCCGTGCTGCCTGGATGGGCGTCGACGAAGTCCTGCAGGCAGGCGGCCCGGCGGGCCGAGACGATGACTTGCGCCCCGCGGCCGTGCAAGGCGGAGGCGGTGGCCCGGCCGATGCCCGACGAGGCGCCGATCATCCAGACGAGGCGGCCTGGCCAGTGCGTGAGCGGAGGGTTCAGGGCCATGCGGGTCAATGCTTCGTGAATGTCAGCGTGACTTCGCCGACGGTCAGCCCGAACTTGCGCATGACGGAGCGGTTGAGCACGGTGCGCTCGTCGATCAGGTACATCCAGTCATCCAGGTCGACGTTCCACACACGGCCGTCCACCGGCAGGGCCAGGGTGTAGGTCCAATGGAACGCGTTGCCGGCGCTGGCACCCTGCGCTTCGCCCACGACATCCTCGGCGCGGCCCGTGTAGCGCCCGTCGCCAAGGTGACGCAAGTGCCACAGCCGCCGCTGCGTGCTGCCGTCGCTGTACTGGAAGGACTCGTCCAGGGTGCCTTCGTCGCCCTGCCACGCGCCTGTCATCTGGACGACGAACCGCTTGACGACACGCCCCGAGCGGTCCGTGAACATGCCGTGGGCGGTCAAGGGCCCGTCGAGGTAGGTCCGCAGGTCGAGCACGGGGCGCTCGGCCGCGTAGTCCTGCACCTGCGGGCCGGCGCAGCCGATGAGAGCCAGGGCCGCGCAGAGCACGCCGGCCAGGGAGCAGCGGTGATGTGGGGGGTGGTTCGATGTCATGAGGGTGTTCTCCAGGTGAGGTGCCGTTGCATGAGGTGTCCCAGCCAGGCGGCTGCCATCAGCTTGAGGGCGCAGGGAACGGCGCTGTAGGCCATTGACAGCGCACCCAGGCCCGCTTCGTCGGCCTGACCGGGGCGGTAGCCGGCCAGCGCCAGCAAGGGCAGCGCCAGACCGGCGGCCAGGGCCAGGTTCAGCTTGGTGGTGCAGGCCCACCAGCCCAGGTAGCTGCCCTCGGCCTGGCGGCTCATCCCGCTTTGCTGGATCACGCCTGCCAGCAGGGCACTCGGGATGGCCAGGTCGGCGCCCAGGGCCAGGCCGCTGGCCACACACACGCCCAGGAAAGCCTTGGCCTGGCCGGGGCCCAGCACGGCCGCCGAGGCAAACGCCAGCACGCTCAGGCCCATGCCGAGTCGCCACGTGGGTGCCAGGCCGTGCCGCTTCACCAGCTTGATCCACAAAGGCAGCCCGAGTGCCGCAGCGCTGAAGTAGGCCAGCAGGAACAGGGGCTGGCGCGTGGCTTCGTTCAGCCGGTCGGCCACGAAAAATGGAAAGAGGGTCGCGGGCAGTGCGGCGGCAATGCCGTTGAGCGCGTACACCCCCAGCAAGGCACGGAAGGCCGGGCTGCGCCAGGGGGCGGCGGTGGTGCCCCCGGCCACCGCGCCGGGTGGGCTGGCCGATGGCGCGAGCTGGCGCAGGCCGACCAGCCCCAGGAGCAGGCCCAGCCCCATCAGCACCGATGTGCCCTCTTGTCCGAGCACGCCTGGCAGCACGCTCGCACACACGATGCCCGCCAGGGCGGCGCCCTCACGCCACGAGGCAATTTCGGCCTGCCGGGCCGGCGGGCCCGCCCAGCGGGTTCCCCAGGCCTGGTGGAGGATCGTGAGTCCGCTGTAGGCCACGGTGCACAGCATGAGCAGGCCAGCCAGCCAGGACAGCCTGAAGGCGATGCCGCCGGGGGGCAGCCGCCACAGGGCCGCGAAGCCCAGACCCAGCAGGAGGCTGCAGAGCGCGGCGGCTCGCCAGGCCCGGGCGGGGCCGTCCTGGAACAAACGGTCGACGCGGCGACCGATCCAGGGGTCCAGGAGAGCGTCGAAGGCACGCACGGCCAGCAAGACGGCGCCGAGGGCTGCCAACGGCAGACCGGATTGCGTCGCATGGTGGTGCGGCAGGGTGATGTACAAGGGCAGCGACACGAACGCCAGCGGCAGCCCGAGCGCGCCGTAGGCCAGGCCGGCCTGCATGCCGCGCGAGGGCGGTCCGTCGCAAGGCATGGGCTCGGCTGGCGGGAGGCGGTCCATGGCCCGGGGTACCTTCAGGACTGGCCCTGGGCCGGCAGGCCCAGCAGGTCCTTGCGCAGACCTGGGGAGGAGGTTTGCGGGGCCAGCCAGATCCCGAAGAACAAGCGGCTGTAGTCCGCGTCGCGGATCTGGGCCGTGGGACGCCCGTTGTGGAAGAAGCGCACCTCACCCCGCCCGTCGCTCCAGCCCAGCAGTCGGTCGCCGGGGCCCACGTCGGGGAAAGCCTGCTGCATCTGGGCCAGCCATTGGTCGGCCTGCGAGGGACTGAACGGGCCGATCCGGCGCATCTCGGCCACCGACCGCTCGGCGATGGCCTGGCCCTGCAGCTTGCGCGCGTAGGTGAGCTCGAGCGCAAGCGCGTGGCGTTCATAGGCGGCCGGCTCGAAGGCTGGATCGGCCCACAGCTGCGCCTCGTAGACGGGCATGGTGAAGAAGCGCAGCATCCCGCGCCCGACCAGCCGGGCCTGGGGCAGCAGGGCATCGAGTTCCGCGGGCGGGGAGGGGCGGGGCGTGGCGTGCATGGGCAAAGGTGAGAGAAGAGGACAAAGACACAGGGCCGTCCAGGCGCGCAGAGCGCGACGCCTCGGGCCCGGCTCAGGGTTTGCGCAAGGTGAATTGGCAGACATCGATGTTGCCGCTGTCGAAGGCGGCCTCGCAGTAGCTCAGGTAGAACTCCCAGACGCGCAGGAAGCGCGCGTCGAATCCCAGCGCCAGCACCTGGTCGGTGTTGCGCAGGAAATCGGCGCGCCAGCGGCGCAGGGTCTCGGCATAGTCACGGCCGAAGGCCAGGCGGTTCTCCACGACCAGGCCGGCGCGGTGCGCTTCCTGCTCGAACGCCGAGGGGCTGGGCAGTTGCCCCCCGGGGAAGATGTACTGCTGTATGAAATCCGTCGAGCGCAGGTAGCGGTCGAACAGGTCGTCCCGGATGGTGATGGTCTGGATGCAGGCATGGCCGCCGGGCCGCAGGCAGGCGTTCACGCTGTCGAAGTAGCCCGGCCAGTAGGCCTTGCCCACCGCCTCGAACATCTCGATGGAGACGATGGCGTCGAAGGGTTCGCGGGCATAGCGGTCGCGCAGGTCGCGGTAGTCCTGGTAGCGCATGTCCGTGCGGTGGGCCAGGCCGGCGGCCTGCAGGCGCTCCCGTGCCCACGCGAGCTGCTCCTGCGACAAGGTGATGCCCGTGACGTGGGCGTCGTGCTCGCGGGCGGCCATCTCGGCCATGGCGCCCCAGCCACAACCGATCTCCAGGAGGCGCTGGCCGGGCGCCACGCGGGCCTCACGCAGCGCACGGCGCATCTTGGCCTCCTGCGCGGCCTGCAGCGGGCGCCCCTGGGGCGCCCTCCCCTCGAACCAGGCTGCGCTGTAGCTCATGCTCGGGTCGAGCCACAGGCGGTAGAACGCGTTGCCGAGGTCGTAGTGGGCGCAGATGTTGCGGGCGCTGCCGGCGCGCGAGTTCCTGCGCAGGAAGTGGCGCAGCCGGTAGCCCAGCTGTCCCCACCACGACCCGTGGACCAGCTGGTCGATGCGGTCGCGGTTGGCGATGCACAGCCGCAGCAGGGCAGCCAGGTCGGGGGTGTCCCAGTGGCCGTTGATGAACCCCTCCGCCAGGCCGATGTCGCCGTGGCGCAGGGTCTGCTCGAACACGCGCCAGTCGTGCACGTGCATCACGGCGGCGGGCGGGGCGCCGGCCGGCAGGCGGGCAAGCGTGCCGTCCGGGAGGGTGAGTTCCAGCTGGCCGTGCGACAGGCGCTCGAGCAGGCGAAGCACGCGGGAGGCGGCGGCCGGACGCCGGGACAGCGGCGTGCGCAGGGAGCCGAGGGAAGAGGTGGTGGCGGTCGAGTTCATCGTGTGACAAAGCGCTCCGGCGCAACAGGTTTGGAGAAGAAGGGAACGCGCTTGAGCCACAGCCGCAGCGCTTGCCAATGGATGCGTGCAACCACGCCGAACGTCATCAGGGGCGTGCCCCAGAAGGCCCTGCGCAGGGTCACGGGGTCCAGTGCATGGAGTTGTCCGCTGAGGCTGGTCTGCAGCAACGGGCCTTGGTCGTCGTGCAGGTCCACGCAGGCCAGGGCCCGCTCCGCCGAGCCTGGCGCGGCTGACGGGCCACGCCAGAAGCGGAACCGGTATTCGCCCCCGGTGCTGCAAAAGGGCGAGACATGGAACACCTTGCGCGCCTGCTGCTCCCGCCCCCATTGCAAGCGCGTGCCGCTCAGCAAGTAGGCATGGCGTTCGCCGAAGGTGTTGTTGACCTCGGCCACGACCGCCACCAAGACACCGTCGGACCGGTGCGCATACCAGAAGCTGACGGGCTTGAAGGCGTATCCGAGCACCCGGGGGAAGGTCTGCAGCCAGATTTCGCCGTCGACATCCGTGATGCCCTCTTGCGCCAGCAGCGACTCGATCCAGGCCAGCGCGTCGTCACCGCCCAGCCCGTGGTCGCTGTCATGGAAGCTGATCCAGCCCCAGCGGTTGCGTGCGAGCGCGGCGCAGGGCGTGCTGCGCAGTTGCCGCATCGGCAGCATCAGGAAATAGCTGGGGTAGCAGAAGGTGTTGGCCACGGGGCGCATGCGGCGGTGCCGGACCTGGCCGAAGCCGACCAGGGGCTCGGGTGGGTGTCGGCTCATGCGGCCTCCTGTGCCGTGTGGCGCCACTGTCCGAGCGCGGCGCGCACGCCCTCGGCTGCGGCAATGCCCGAGCGCAGGCCGTCCTCGTGAAACCCATGGCCGCACCAGGCACCGCAGTACCAGATGCGGTCCTGCCCCTGCAGGCTGTGGATGCGCTGCTGGGCCTGCAGGGCGGCCAGGTCGAAGACGGGGTGGGCGTACTCGATGCGCTGCCTGACGTGCGCGGCATCGATCGGCCGCACCGGGTTGAGCGAGACGATCACCGGCTGTTGCCAGGGAAGAGGCTGCAACCGGTTGATCAGGTAGTGCAAGCACACCCGGCTGCCCTCGCGTGAGGGGTCGCCCGCCCGCTCGTAGTTCCAGGCGGCCCAGGCCGCGGGATTGCGGGGTAGCACCCGCGCGTCCGTGTGGAGCACGGCAGTGTTCGGCTGGTAGCGGATGGCACCCAGGATGGCCCGCTCTTCGGGCCGCGCCTGCGTGCCCAGCAGGGCCAGGGCGTCCTGCGTGTGGCAGGCCATGACGACGGCGTCGAAGGACTCGGTGCCCTGGGGAGTCTGCACAAGGATGCCCCCGCCCGTGCGGCGCACCGATTGAACCGGGGTGCGCAGCCGCGTGTCCCCCAGGGACTGGATCATGCGTTCCACGTAGCGCCGCGAGCCTCCCCGGACCGTGTACCACTGGGGACGGTCGCGCACCTGGAGCAGTCCGTGGTTGTGGCAGAAGCGGATCAGCGTGGCCACCGGGTACTGCTGCATCTGCTCGGTGGGGCAGGACCAGATGCAGGCGATCATCGGCAGCAGGTAGTCCTCGCGGAACGCAGCCCCGAAGCGGTGCCGGTCCAGGAACGCCCCGATGGACTGGGACAGGACCTCGTCCGCCCCACCCTGCTGCGCCAGGCGGGTGGCCAACCGGTTGAAGCGCAGGATCTCCTTCAGCATGTGCCAGAACCGCGGACGCAGCAGGTTGCGCCGCTGGGCGAACACCGTGTTCAGGGAGTGGCCGCTCCACTCGAGGGGCGGGCGCGACCCCTGCGGCACCTGCACGGAGAAGGACATGTCCGACGCCGCGGTTTCCACGCCCAGCTCACCGAAGAGCTGGACCAGCAGGGGGTAGGTGCGGGGGTTGAAGACGAGGAACCCCGTGTCCACACCCACCGTGATGCCGTCCAGGCACAGGTCCACCGTGTGGGCATGGCCCCCGAAGTGCGAACCGGCCTCGAACAAGGTGAGGTGGGCCTCGGCACGCAGCCGCCAGGCGGCGGACAGGCCTGCAATCCCGGAACCGATGACAGCGACGCGGTGCATGAGGAGCCTTTCCTGAACTTGTGAGTATCAAATTGAACTCATCAGTTCAGAATGTATATCAAGTCGTCGGAAATTTGAACTGCAAAGTTTCACGAACTGCGGCTCCGTCTAGAATCCGAACCCATGAGTACCCGCCCATCCATCCGAGAGCAGTTCCAGCGCGTGCGAGAGGAAGCCATCCTTGGGGCGGTCCACCGCCTGCTGGCGGGCAAGGGCTACGACGCGATGACGATGGACGAGGTGGCGGCGGAGGCCGGGTTGGCCAAGGCGAGCCTGTACCGGCACTTCACGTCCAAGGAGGAATTGGCGGGGGCTGCCATGGTGCGTGTGCTCGACCAGGCCCTGGACTACGTGGCGCTCATCCGCCAGGAAGCGGCCGCTTCGCCCGTGCCGCCCATCGATCAATTGAAGAAGGTGACCCGGTGGGCGATGCAGACCCAACTCGCCGGCGAAATGCCTTCCCTGCCGGCGCACAACTCGAGCCTGAGCGCCGCCCTGCAGTCCAACGAGGCCTACATGGACCGGCTGCTCGATCTCAGCAACCGGCTCGGCATCTGGATCGCCGAGGCCCAGGCCAGCGGGGCGCTCAATCCCTCGCTGCCAGCCGAACTGCTCCTCTACACCTTGTTCGCCCGGGCCTGCGACCCGGTTCTGGCCTTGCTCAGGGATTCCGGGCAATACACCACGGCCCAGATCCTGGACTGGGTGACTTCCACCACCTTCGACGGCCTGGCGTCGCGCTGAGTGCGAATCCTTGGGATGGACTCGCATGCAATGCGAGTCACCGCAAGACCCAGTGCGAGGGGGTCGGCTTGTCCGGCACCCCACCTACCATCGTGTGGTCCGTACGCCGCGTCCCGTGCCAGAGGCCTGCCGAGTAAGTTCAACAGTCCTCCTTTCCCATAAGCAAAAGAAGTCATGCATTCCCCCAAGACCAAGCTCAATATTTCAATGGCTTCCCACGCCTTGTTCGCTGCCGTCCTGGCTCTATCGAGCCTTCTCACGGCTTGCGGTGGCGGCGGTGGCGACGGCTCTGACGTCCCGTCCTCGGGCGGTTCGCCGGCAGGTGGATCACCGGCAGCTGGGTCACCGGCAGGTGGTTCGCCGTCGGGTGGGTCGCCCTCCAACGGCGCGGCCGGCGTAGCCTACGAGGTGGCCCTCAACCCAAGCACCCGCGCCGACATGCTCGCGCAGTTCAACAGCGAAGGTGCGCGGGGCTACGCTTTCCTCAACCCGATCGGGTTGCCCGGCGACGGCGGCAAGATCTATGCGCTGTACGCCAAGGGCAGCGCCAACACCTATACCTACGAAATCCTGGACACGCCCACGACCGCCGCGAACGTGCTTGCGCAGGCCAACGCCCAAGGCGCGCGGGGCTTCCGCCGGGTGAACGAGCTGACGGTCGGCACGGTCTACGCCCATGTGGTCGGCTCGACCGCGACGTACAGCTATGAATCGCTCCCCTCGGCGGCGACTTCGGCGGCCTTCGTCACACAGGCGAACGCCGAAGGCTCGCGCGGCTTTCTGTACACGGTGGACGACGGGGCGGGCGGCGTCTTCTCGTCGCTCTACGTGAAGAGCAGCGCCGGCACGGCCACCTACACCTATGCCACGAAGCCCGCCGCCGCCACGGCCAGCGACTTCGTGACGGCGGCGAACGCCCAGGGGGCGCAGGGCTATCTGTTCCACACAGGCCGCGTGTTCAATGACGCCACCGTGAACATCTACGTGAAGGATGTGAACGCGGCGTCCACCTTCAGCTACCTGACCCAGCCTGCCGTGAATCAGGCTGCAGCCTTTGTCGCCCAGGCCAACGCGCAAGGAGCGACGGGTACGGTGCTGATGGGCGAATACCTCTTCGGGGCCACCTTCACCAACCTGTACTTCACGCCGCACGCTTGCACGGGCGCGCTGTGCGGGCCCGTCGCCGAATTGGGCGGCTGACGGGAGGTTCTGCCGCGATAACGGTTTCGGGAGGTCCGGACAGGCAACCGGCCCGGGCCTCCCTCAGCGATGAATGTTGAAAGTCCGGTAGGGCGCGCCCTCCGCCACATTGGACGTCCACTCGCCGAAGCGCTGATTCCCATCAAAGTCATAACAGTACCGGGTACCGACGAAGATTCTTCCTGAGAACACGGC
This sequence comes from uncultured Burkholderiales bacterium, assembly GCA_966252435.1. Lineage (GTDB taxonomy): Bacteria > Pseudomonadota > Gammaproteobacteria > Burkholderiales > Burkholderiaceae_C > CANHBY01. The sequence goes on from CBINPE010000032.1 coordinate 12,116, forward strand.
CGTCGCGCTCTTCTGCACCCAGCCGCCCTGAAAATACCCGGTCTTCCATCGCCGCACCTGAACCATGATGGGTTCGGCGAACCAGCCTGGCCCGTAGGAAGCGTCGATGCTGTAGGTGTCGGTTTTCGTGGTCTGGCGCTGGTAGGTGAAGTTGAAGGCTGCCTGAAGACTGCTTTGTGCCTTCTCCCACCATTTGGCGTCCCTGAATCCTCCGGTCACCCCGCCACCGAAGCCGATGGTCGTGGAGGTGGCCACGGCATTTGCCCAAGTGAATTTGCAAGGCCCGACATTGTTGTCGGGACAGCGCGCATTCTGGCCGTTGTTGATGCCTCGCCAGAACCAGTCCTGCCAGGTCGTATTGGCTTGCTGCGTCACCATCAGTCGCGTGGCCCCGGAGTCGTCCGCGTGCGGTGAGCCACGGTCGTCGTTTCCACAACCTGCCTGCGCCAGAGGCGCATGCGCGACCAGTGTGGCCGACAGGATCAAGCAGATCTTGTTCATGGCATCCTCCCTTACAACGACGGGCTCAGGGCGAGGCCCAGGACATTGGCGACGGAATTGTTCGACGGGGGGCCACCGTCCAGGGATTGCATGTGGATCATCCCGCCGTCGCGCCCGATGTCCAGCGGCGTGACGGTGTAGTTGTCATCGCCGAAGAAGGCGAGAACCGCCGCATCCACCGGCATGAAGACGGAACCTTCACCGATCAGTTTCTCGATCAGCTGGGCGACCGCAGCACGGTTGGGCGGGGTGCTCGAAGAATCGACGATGACTTGCTTGTGGCCAAGCAGCGCCGTTCTGGCGGCCCGGAAGGACGGCTCAGTGTAGGCGTCGGCATCGATCAGCACGGCGTCGCTGTTGGCGAGGCTGGCGTGCAGGTCGACCGACATCGCGCCGAGTTGTTGCGCCACGTGCCCGGACGTTCCATCGGACAAATTGCTGAAGGACCGCGGCGAAGCGTTCACACGTGTTGTGTCGGCCGGCGCGCTCTGTTCACCGTCGGTCGTGTGACTGTCCCCGCCACCGCAACCGGCCAATAAACAACCCAGAATGGCGGCCGCCATCGGCAGCCGCAAGAACTTGTGCATTTTCATTGAACGAATGTCCGCTGTGATGAGTGAAGGGCTGGGTGATCACCAACGACACTCTTCAGCAGAGATATTTCAGGGCCGTGAAATGCAGCCCGCAAGACGCCACACAATGGCATCCACGTCCGACACCCACTGCGTGATATGAACCTCCCTCCCATCGAACCCATCGTCGACCCCGAGATGCTCGACCACTGCTGGTCCTGCTTCAAGGACACCGGTGACCTGGCCTGGATCCGTCCCGTCATCGCCATCCTCGACGCGCAGGACAGCGTGAGGATCCGGCTTCAAGCATGGCTGGACGAGGTGCCCGCCGACGCCTGGGACCGGCAGCCCCATGCGGGCTACCAGCAATTGCTCATCCGCTGCCACTTCCCCGTGGATTGCGAGCGCCGCCTCATCGGCGGCCCCCTGGACCTGGACCTGCATGTCGCGCTGCTGGCGCGCGGTGGTGACCTGAAGTTCTCGGAGCTGCCCTTCGCCTTGTCCCCGGACGAGCTGCTGCACCTGGCGACGAAGAGCGCCGCGGTGTGGTCGCTGCGATCAATGGCGCAGCAGAACCCCGCGGTGGCAGCGCTGTGCAAGGAGGAAAGCCTGCGACCGGGCGGCGCCGCGAGGATGCACCTGGCCTGATGCCGCTGTAGCTACCGACCTGCGCCACGCCGCCGCGTCCACCCACGCAAGAGGTAAGGGCCACGCCGTCCACCGGATGCACGGAATTGCCTCAAGCCGATGACGCGGTTGAAGCCCCCGGAGGGCTGCCGAGGATGAATGAGCCGTCGCGAGCCATGGCTACATTTACGCCTCTTCACTCCATGACTTTTTCTCTCCAGATGCAGAACACCCGTTCAGATTCCCTTCTTCGCAAACCGCCTCGCGTCCTGTTGGCCACCATGGCCGCCGCAGCGGCATCCTTGACCGCCTGTGGCGGGGGCAATGACGGCGACAGTCGTGGGCAGGATGCCCAGCTGCCATCGTCCCAGGAGGTCTCGGCGAACAAAGCCCGGGGAGTGAACGAGAGTGGGGTGCAGGCGCAGCTCGCCGAGACGGCGGACAGCGTCACGACACTGACCGTCGTGGCCAGCGGAAGCGCGGCAGCGGGGGTGCTCCCCGTGATGGAAGTCAGCGTCGACGGGCAGCCCGTGGGCCAGGCCACGGTGACGGGCCCACAGACGAGCACCTACAGCTTCGAGGTGCGCCCCGCCCTCAAGAGCGGCGCGCGGATCGACGTGACCTACCTCAATGACGCAGTCATCAATGGCGAAGACCGCAACCTGGTGGTGCGCTCGGTGAGTGCCGCCGGCAAGACCCTGTTGTCAACGGACCCGGGTGTCTGGTACGACCGCGGCATGGTGGACGGGATCGATGTGATCCCCGGCCGCGCCGAGATGGACTGGAAGGGCGCCCTGAGATTTACGATGCCCACTCCCCTGCCGGCCTGGCCACCGAAGTCCGACCTCATCTACCACGACCGGGCGCTCTTCCTGGATTTCAGCGCCAACCAGCTCGAGGTCGGCAGCGACGGAAAAGCCTTCCTGGGCTGGCACGCCACCCACAAGACTGCCGATGGAAGGATCGATGGAACGGACATCAACGTCGCGCAGTACGACCTGAAGGACCAGGCCTGGCATGCCACCGCGATCGCCAACGTCCCCTTCCCATCCGCAGGAGGTGGCTACGTCTACAACATGAAGGTGATGGCGCTCCCCGAGGGTGACATGGCGGTCTTCTGGGATGTCGTCGACATCCCCCCCAACGACCGCTTCGCCTTCAACAAGCCTCCCAAGGTCTACTTCAGCCGGTATGCCGCGGCCCAGAAAGCCTGGTCCGCACCCCAGGCTGTCCCTGGTGACTATGCGATCTACAGCTTCGACAACGGCTGGGAGGTCGTCCCCGCCGGCGACGGCAGGCTGCTGATGATGTGGCAGACACGCTCAGGCGTGCATGCGCGCTTCTACTCGGCGCGCAGCGGCACCTGGAGCACGTCCCAGGACATCGGGGCCGTATCGAACCTGGCCAGCACCAGCGAACCCTGGCAGGTCTTCACCAGTTTCAACCGGTCCGGCAGCGGCGTGGTTCAGTTCGGCAGCGACAGCGCCACGGCACCGCGGACGCTGTATTTCGACGCGGTCCGCCAGGCCTGGAGCGCTGTGTCCGTCGCTCCGCTGGGCGGCTCCTACCTGTATGGGCCGAAGTCCTTCGCAGTGGATGGCGACGGCAACGTGTTCTCTGCACTCTTCGATGACAACTCATTCCAGTTGAAGCTGAGCAAGTGGTCGGCCGCCACGCGGCAGATCGAACGCACACAGCTGGTCGAGCAGTCTTCCCGACGGCTGCTGGAAATCAATTTGAATCTGCATGCTGACGGCGGTTTGCTGACGTGGGCGGGTGATCCGTTCGCGGCGTACAGCATCCCGTTGCGCTTTGTCCGGCTGAGCAAGGAGGGCGTCATGCAAGGCGCCCCTGAGACGGGGCCCACGCTGTCGGAAGTCCACCCGCCTTCCGTGGGCTACCAGGCCACTTACGCCAATGACCTGCAAACACTCCGGGACGACAGCGGGAAGGCCTATTCCGTGTGGTCCCGGTATGAATGCCACATCGACGTCCCCTGCAGGACGGTGGATTTCCGCCTCAGCACCTTCCAGCCCGGCCTGGGGTGGTCGGCACCGCAATCCATTCCCGGCCCGTTCAAGCCAAGGATGGACCAAAGGACGCCTTTCAAGGTCAGCCCCTCCGGCGGGGCCGCGCTGGCCGTGAAGGAACTGGACTTCGATAACGAAGACACCCTGATGGACGTTCGCGCCATGGTTCTGGAGTGAACTGAAGCTCGATGGCAGGCGGTGGCGTTCGTCATGAGCGGCCGCTTTCGTCGGGTGGTCGGCGGCGCCTGCCAGGTCAATCCTCGAACACCGGCGCCAACGCCTGGGTCAACCGACGCTGCCAGCTCTGCGCGTCTCCTGGCACCCAGGGATACTCCTGCGCGAAATGCGACCATTCGAGGCGCCATCTGTCTGGGAAATCCGGCTTCAACCTCTGGAATGTCTCGGCCTCTTCCGCCTGCTCGAAAACCCGCGCCAGGAGGCTGTGGCGCAGCGGGACCGATTCGGCCAGCAGCACCGCGTCGTAGAGGTCCTTGCCTTGCGGGTGGATGTCCGTCTCCAGCCACAGCAGCTTCCAGGCCAGCGACAACTCGCGCGTCGCGGCGTTCAACCTCACACAGGCGCTGCCGTCCGACAGGGGCAGGTCGACCGGCACGGCCGGCTCGATCAGGGGCTCATGGAACACGAAATCCATCTGCACGCTGCCACCCGGCAGCCCGGCGGCCTCCCAGGGCACGGCCACGCGCAAGCCATCGGCACGGTCATACGTCCAGATGCGATCGACGGCGATAGCCCGCGCATCGATGCGCGCCAGGCCAGCATCGGGGTTCGTCCTCACCAGGTCGACCAGGCCCTCGATCAGCGCGACGGCACGGTCGCTGTTGCTTGGGATGGCCGCCGGCGTCACCACCCAATCGATGTCCCCCGGCGCCCTCGCCTGCTCGCCCAACCAGGCCTTCAAAAGCAGGCTGCCTCTCAGCACCAGCATGCCGGCCGCCTCGGAGGGCTCGATGAGGCGCAGCAGGTGGTCCAGCACCGCGTCGCGCGCTGCATACCAGCGGGCCCGCTCGGCCGGGCTGGAGAAGGCAGGGTCCCCTCGCCGGAAGGCGCGGCTGTAGTGCATCAGGGCAGGCTCGAAGATCTCCGCCCCTGCGCCTTCGGCGCGCTCGTCGAAGGTCACCGGATAGTCCGGGCGGGCCACAGGCTTCGAATAACGCGCCAAGAGGGCCTCAAGTGTCTTGGAAGGGGTCGAGGGGGATGGCATGGGAGACATTCTTCTTTCCTGGCTCTGCGGTTTATGCCCTACCCTCAGAGGGTCGAGGCCACGGCCTCTTCGATCCAGCCTGCGTCCAGCGCTTCGTTGCTGTCGTAGACCACGTACTCCTGCTCGACGTCCAGCACGGCATGACCCAGCGGTTGCAAGTCCGCCAGCAAGGCGTCGAGCCGGCGTTGTGCGCCGCGCCGGCCCACGCGGGCGCAACGCTGGGTGACAAAACGTTCGCTGTGGCCGTCCTCACGCACACACAGGGCATTGCGGGACAAGTGCGCGCCGTGCCGCATCGCCACGGCGGCCAAGGCGGCCTCATCGGCCCCGCTGGCCAGCAGCAGCTTGATGTGCTGCTCGAAGTACCGGTCCGCACAGCGTGCCTCGCCATCGGCTTGAGGCACATCCGCATTCGAGGGCGCCGCCTCGACCTTGATGCGCATCACCGGGAACCCGGCCATCGCCAGCTTTTCCGCATGTTCCGAGGCGACAAGGAGCTGATCGGCCAGGTTGCCGCGGGCCCGCCGCGTGATCATGGGTTGTGAGGTTGAGCCACCTCTGGCCAGCACGATGTGCAGGCAGCGCCAGCCATGCCGCTCAGCCCACCGCTGCAGGTCGGGGAGCTGCCCGACATTCCCCGCCACACTGAGGTGGGTTTCAAACTCACCGCTGAATACCATCCAACCACCCAACCCGACATCGTGAAGTCGGCGATTCTAAGCAGGCCTCAAGGCCTCAGAAATCCAACGTAGGCCTCGATCTTCGCGGCAAGGCGCGTCGCCAGCGCCTCGCTCGCCGCGCCGAGCGACCGGTGGATCAGGCGTGCCTCCTGCTGGTATGCCAGGATCTTCTCGTTGTCCCAATAGAACGGCGGCCCGTAGAGGTTCGCGATGCGGTCGGCCATCTTCACCATCCAGACCTCCCGCGGCTGGAGGCGGATTCTCCTCAGGCTGTCTTCCATTTGCGCCGGCTTGCCTGGCAGCGTGGCGTCCTTGGAAAGCGCGAGAACCCCTTGCGCCACGTCACGGCCGAACTCGGCTTCGACGTCTTCGAAGGTGGCGCTGGTGTCTTCGATCGTGTCGTGCAGGGCCGCACACTGGAGAGCCAAGTCCGCATCGGCGGCGGCATCGCCCTGGAGGGCCCAGGTGACTTCCATCACCACGCTGCCGATGTGCGTCATGTACTCGACCCGCTCCCCTTGCGCAAGGCCGCCGTAGGTCTGACCCTTGTGCCGCTGGGTTGCAAATGCCCAGGCACGCTGGAGCTTGTCAGGGTTCCACAAATCATTGCTCATCTGCGCATGTTACTTTCCGCCAACTCACCGCCACCCGGCAACTGCCTTCACATCCCCTTGTCTGGTGCCAGGCGATCCAGCACATGGGCAATGGCGGCCTGAGGCGTGGGATGGGCACCGGCGTCGCAGTCGCGATGGACAGCCTGGCTCGCCTGGAGGCCGGCCAGCGCGGTGGCGAAGCGGGACTGGTTCGCCCGGTCCAGCATCCACTCGCTCACGCGCTGTCGAAAAACCGGCCGGTCCTCGGCAAACGGGTTGTCCAACGTCCTGCAGGCCCAGAAGTCGGCATTGCCGGACTCGACGTAGTGGCAGCAGGCGCTGGGGCGGCCGTCTTGAGCCCAGTCGTCCAGCAAGGGTCGGATGTCCACGCCGCCGATGTCCCACATCAGCAGGACGGCGAATGCGTTGTCGCCACTGCCCCAACAGTCCGGCGCCTGCGCATCCACCCAGGGGTGCCGCGAAAGGAAGTCGCCGAAATGGGCCCGGGCGAAGGTGTCGATGGCGTGCCGCTGCGCCGCAGAGAACGCATCCGCGGGACACGCGCCCAACCGCCGCAGCGTGGCCTCGAAAGCGAAGTGCAAATCCGCCCCCAGGGCCATCAGCTCCAGCAGGCGGGGCAGGAAATAGCACACCTCGGCCACGGCAGGCTCGCCGCTGGAGGCTGCACTGTTGTACGCGCGGAAATGCAGGTCCGTGAGGTCGCGCAGCGGCCGGTGGCGCATTTCGGCCTCCAGCGCGGCAGGCATGCAGCAGCGGGTGCAGGCATCGAGCGGCCCCTGCGGCGAAGGGGCACCGTCAAAGGCTGTGTACAGGCCGGCCACAGCCTGCTGCAGCGGGGTGACGTCAGCCACGCCGTGCGGCTTCGATCGCTGCAATGTCGATCTTTCCCATCTGCATCATCGCTTCGAATGCGCGCTTGGCCGCCGCGGGATCGGGGTCGGTGATCGCTTCGATCAAGACCCTGGGCGTGATCTGCCAGGACAGGCCCCACTTGTCCTTGCACCACCCGCACGCGCTTTCCTGGCCGCCGTTGTTGACGATCGCGTTCCACAGCCGGTCGGTTTCGGCCTGGTCGTCGGTCGCCACCTGGAACGAAAAAGCCTCGGTGTGCCGGAAGGCCGGGCCGCCGTTCAGGCCGAGGCACGGGATGCCCATCACTGTGAACTCGACCGTCAACACGTCGCCCTGCTTGCCCGACGGGAAGTCGCCAGGCGCGCGGTGAACGGCCTTTACGGTGCTGTCCGGAAACGTCTCGGCATAGAACTGGGCCGCGTCCAGGGCGGTGCCGTCATACCAGAGACAAATCGTGTTCTTGCTGATCATTGCCTTCTCCAATCCATGAAAGGTGCATGCCATCTCATTCATTACCCACTTACTCAGCAACTGGCCGCTCATCCCGTTTTGCTGCGCACGCGGGCCAGCTTGTCCATCGTAGCGACCCCGCCAGGACACCCGAGACAAGGGGGATGACGGGGAAGCGATCGGTAGTACACTGCCGCCCGCCCGGCGGTCCCGCCGAAGGCGCCCTCGATGAGGAAGGATGGCGTGGCAGCGCGTCACACCCTTCCTCTTTCCCCACCACCCTTCAACTCAGGAGACAGGCATGCCGAACGACACCTCCCTTTCTTCCCTGGGCTGGGTCAGCGCTGCAGCAACGCGCACCCTCTGATTCCGGTTCGTCAGGCACCTTGGCCTGACCACGCCGTTCTCATGGCACTTGCCAGCGGCGGTGCATGACGCTCCCGCATTGAGCTGAACACCGAGTCCTCCCATCGCCTGCCGCCTCATGGCCGGCGGGTGGCGGGTGACCCTCGTGTCTTTGCCATGCAGCGGCGTGCCTGCAGGCACCTGGCCCAGTCTCATCCTTTTCTGGTTGTTTTTCTTCTTTTTGAGTCTGGATCAAAGGTCATGGGCCATTCCATTCAAACCCTGTCGGCGCGCGCCTGCCTGGTCGCCGCCGACGACACGTGGATCGAGGACGCTGCCGTGCAGCAACTCCTCACCACGTCGCAACTCGAGGGCATGCGCCGCGTCGCGGGCATGCCCGACCTGCACCCCGGCCGGGGCTACCCGGTAGGTGCGGCCTTCTTCTCCGTCGGGAGGTTCTACCCTGCCCTGGTGGGCAACGACATCGGCTGCGGCATGGCGCTGTGGCAGACCGACCTGCAAGCGCACAGCGTCAAGCTCGACAAGCTGGAAAAGCGCGTCGGCAACATCGACGGCCCCTTCGCGGCCGGCGAGGCCTTCGACGGCCTGGCCGCCGTGGCACAGGCCGTGCGTGAGGGTCTTCTGTCCACCGACGGCTTCGAGTCGGCCCTGGGCACGCTGGGAGGCGGCAACCACTTCGCCGAATTCCAGCAGATCGACGAGGTGTTCGACGAGGCCCTGGTGCAAGCCCTCGGGCTGGACCCGAAGCGCCTGCTCCTGCTGGTGCACAGCGGTTCACGCGGGCTCGGGCAGCACATCCTGCGCCAGCACGTGGACCAGTTCAGCCACCGCGGCCTGGCCGAGGAGGACACCCTCCACGCCACGGCCTACCTGGCTCGCCATGACAATGCCCTGCGGTTCGCCCGGTTCAACCGCGAGTGTGTCGCCCGGCGCCTGCTGGCCAACGTGCGCAGCGAAGGCGTTCCGGTGCTGGACATCCCGCACAACCACGTGGCCCGGGCCGCGGTCGACGGGGTGGCCGGCTGGCTGCACCGCAAGGGCGCCACGCCTTCCGACCTCGGGCCTGTGCTCATCCCCGGTTCACGCGGTGACCACAGCTACTTGGTGCAGCCCTGCGGGCAGGACGAGGGCAGCCTGAGGTCGCTGGCGCACGGCGCCGGGCGCAAATGGATCCGCTCGGCCTGCAAGGAACGCCTCTTCAAGCTGCTCACGCCAGCTCAGCTGGGACGCACCGCACTCGGCAGCCGGGTCATCTGCAACGACCGCCAGCTCATCTACGAGGAGGCGCCGCAGGCCTACAAGAGTGTCGACAGCGTGGTGCGCGCGCTGGAGGCGGCCGGCCTGGTTCGTGTGCTGGCCCGCACCCGGCCGGTGCTCACCTACAAGACGCGCGGGGAGTGCTGCGAATGACGCCCGGCACGACGACAAGCTCACTGCCTGTGCTGCTGCAACTGTCCGCGAGCACGGGGCCGGAGGAGTGCTGCCTGGCGGTGCGCAAGGCCTTGGACTGCCTGGGCCGGGAGGCCGCCGCGCTGGGCGTGCAGCTCGACGTGGTCGAGCAGGTGGATGCGCAGCGGGAGGGCAACCTGCGCTCCGTCCTGCTGGCGCTGGAAGGAGCGGACGCCGACACCCTGGTGCAGCGCTGGCAGGGCACGCTGCAATGGACCTGTCCCAGCCCTTACCGGGAAGGCACGGCACGCAAGAACTGGTTCATCGGGGGCACGGTGTTCACCCCTCAGGGGCCAGGGGTGCCTTCACTGTCGGTGGCCGACATCCGCTTCGAGGCGATGCGTGCCAGCGGCCCCGGCGGCCAGCATGTGAACAAGACCGACTCGGCCATCCGTGCCATCCACCTGCCCAGTGGACTCAGTGTGAAGGTGCAGACCGAACGCAGCCAGCATGCCAACAAGCGCCTGGCCCGCGCCCTGCTGGCCTGCCGGCTGGCATCGCTGGCCGAGGCGGCGGCCGGGCACGAGCGGGCCGCGCGCCGGCTCCAGCACCATCGGCTGGTGCGCGGCAACGCGGACCATGTGTTCAGCGGAGAAACGTTCCGCAGGACGAGCCCGGAGCCCAGCATCCCCCCCCGAGGTCAGTTTGGAGCGAGGCGGTGCGGCGCAAGCACTGAGGCTTCGCCGTAGGCGAAGGGGCGGCCCGCAGCAGGCCGGAAAGCCCGGCCTGCTGCGAGTACCGCGGGTCACTGCCCGATCAACTTCTTCTCGGTCGGCACATGGGCGAAGGCGGGGTACGCCTTCTTCAGCTCTTCGGTGCTCGCTTCGTAGTCATCCTTGGCGCGCCGGATCTCCCAATGCCGGTAGATCATGTTGCCGCTCGTCGAATTGGCGGTGGCCGCGAAGAAGTCCCCCAGGTAGCTGGCCTTGCCGGCCGTGAATTCGACCTCCTTGGCCAATTCTGGCGGGGCGGGCTTCCTGGATTTGATGTAGCCATCGGCATCGGTGTACACGATCTCCCGGAAGGTACACTTCGACGCCGGTGAGACCCGCAGCAACTGCAAGGGCTCGTCCACCCTGAATTTGATGATGAGCTTCTGCCCGGAAGCGCAATCAAAGGAGAAGCCCATGCTCTGGTGCTGTCCGAAGCTCAGCCAGGCCTTGGGCGCCTCGATGGAAAACCGCCCATACAGGTAGGCGCTCTCCGCAACAGGGGCCTCCGACCTCGACAGACTGGGGCTGTAAGCTGCACAGCCCGCCAGCAAGACCGGGACGGCCAGCAGGCCCCCCAGCGATTTCAATTTCAGTTTCATGGCCCTGCTCCCTGGAAAACGCTTGATTCTAGGAGCCGGGCTTCAAGTTCCTGCCCATGAAATCCGAGGCCAATGCCACTCTTTCAAACTCAGGGTGAGTTGAGCCCACTCACTGTCATGCAGCCTCAGCGACAAGCCGGCGCGCAAAGATGGCATTGGCCTGCCCGATCACGTCGGCCGCCAATCGCTGGATCCGCAGCCGCAGGGCCGCCGGCGCGGCACTGAAGACATCCGAGCTTGCCTGGGCATCGAGCCAGCGCACGAGCAGCCCCCAGGCCTGGGCATCGCTGACGCCGAGTGCGACGACCTCGTCGATTGCATCGCCCACGGCCTGGAGCAGACCCCGGGCGCGGCAGTACGCCATCAGCCCCTGGAGGTCGGAGCGCTGCCAGAGGTGGGCGCCGATCTCACGCGCGAGCCCTGCCAAGCGCGAGGGAAGCCCATGCGGGGCTGCCGCGAGCTTGAAGGCATCGGATGCATCGCTGGCCAGCTCGGCCTGCGCGTCCGGCAGGAAGCCCGGCCCGGCCGCGCGCTTCCTCTTCAGCATGGGTGCACCCGCAGCCGCCGGCATCGCCGCCATCGGCATCGCGATGCCTCGTTCACTTTCACGCATGACGCTGCCCGCCCCACCCCACCCTGCCGCCAGCATGCCCTCGACCCGGTGGAGCTCGGCATCCTCGACGGCCTTGTCGGCCTCGGCGCGCTGGTGCACGAGGACGCAGTTGGTGTGGGGGCTCATCAGCCGGTAGTCGACCGCCAGCGCAGTGGCGGCCTCTGCATCCAGGGAGGCCAGACGGCCCGCGGCCGCAACGCGCGGCAAGGTGTCGTCGACCGCCTCGGCGCGCATCGAAGCCTGGGCCAGCGTCAGATCCGCCCCATCCGCCCGCGACATCAGGCGTACTGCCGCGGCCGCGCTGCCACGCACGCCTGCGAAGACGGTCAGCGTGTCGCCCGCGAAGGCGTTCAGGGGCAGCGTGCTTTGCCAAGCGACTTCCGCCCCCCAGTCGATGCGCAACTGGCCCCAGGCGCGCTGGCGGATGCGCGCCAGCATGCGTGCGGCGGCCGCCTCGAGTGCCTCGCCCGGCGTCGCGAACTCACAGGCACCACCGGTGGCTTCGGCGAGCCGGCGCAGCACCCCCTCCGCGGGAGAACCACCCACGCCGATCACGAAGACGCGCTGCGCACTGCGGCGTGCGGCATCGATCACGGCATCGACCTCCCAGACCTCGCCATCGGTGATGAGCAGCACGTCGGCAGGCTCGTCCGTCGCCCCGGCCGCGGGCCGCAGCGCGAACACCGCGTTCAGCGCACTCTCCATCTCGGTACCGCCCAGGTCGGCGTCCGTGCGTTCGATGTCCTTTGACAGGCGCTCCAGCGTTTGCGGCATACAGGTCGACAGCCCAGAGACATGTTCCACCGTCGATCCGAAGCGCGTCAGCGAGACCGCATCCTGCGGCCGCAGGCAAGCCGCGATGCCCTTGAGCGCCCGCCGGGCCGAGGCCATGCTGTCGCCGCCCATGGAGCCTGAGCAGTCGACCAGCAGCTTGAGCGCGATGCGCTCGCGCAGCGGCGCGTCAGGCACCGGCAAAGCCGCCAGCAGCACGACGGGCGCGCTCGCGCTGCGCGGGTCCTGCGCCTGCACGACCAGGGCCTCGCCCACCCGGGACGGCGTGACGATCACGACGACGTCGCGGTCGAGGCGCGCAGGCGGTGCGAGCGACACCGCCAGGCCCGTGTCCGTGCGACGGCTGACGATGCGATGGGTCGGGCACTCGATGGTGGCGTCGGCCAGCGCCCCGGCCAGATGCAGCGTCAGTGCCAGCGGATAGTCGGCCGCCAGCGAACTCACAGGCACCTGCTGCGGCTGCAGTCCGGCCTGGTCCGGGCGGCCGTAGCGGGGCGCGATGGTAGAGGGAATGGCCAGCCGCAACCGCCCCTGTTCGAAGGAAACCAGCTGGGCCATCCTCAGTTCGATGACGATCTCGTCGCCGGGCTTCAGGTTGCCGATGTTGGCAGTGTGCAGACCGTCCGCGTGCGCCTCCAGCATCACAGGGGCATCGCCCTGGGACAGTGCAGCCTCGTAGGTCTGCTCGGCCTGGCGGCGCGGCAGGATCGCGCCTTCCATGCGCACGCCGTTCAGCTCGGTGCCAAAGCCCATCAGGACCCCGCGGGGCAGCAGCGGAAAGGTGTAGACGACCTCGAGCAGCGTGGCGCCCGCGTTGCGGTAGGTCTGGCGCAGGGTCAGTTCGAACAGGGTGCCGTCCAGGCGGCCCGCGGCCTCGACACCGCACAGCACCGGCGCGGCGGCATGGCCATCGCGGCAGCTCAGGGTGAAGGCGGTCTCGTGGGTGTTGTTGTTGTTCATGTTGTTCCTTCCTTGGAATGGGGACGCTCAGTCAGCGTCGGGGGTGGAAGCGCCTTTGGCGCGAACGGCGTGGTAGGCGTCGGTGATGCCCCGCACCAGAGCCCGCAGTTGCTCCGGCGAAAGGCCTGCGCGGCCAGGCTCCAGGTGGACCTCGAGCCCGTCGGCGAGCGTGACGCGGCTCCAGACCTCCACGGTGCCGGGACGCACACTGCGGGGTGGCGGGTCTTCCGGCGCGCCGGCGATCAGCTCCCGGATGCGGTCCAGGCTCAGGCCCGCGTCGGTCCAGCGCCGGATCATCAGCAGCTGCTCCAGGTGACGGCGGACATAGAACGCCCCCCGCTTGGCCCCCTCGGGACGGCTGACCAGGCCCTGCTGGATGTAGAAGCGCACCGTGCGCGAAGACACCCCGGCCAGGCTGGCCAGGTCCTCCAGCGTCATGCGCTCAGGCAGTGACCCTGGGGAGTCTTCAGGTGCGGTGGGAGAGATGTCTGGGTGCGTTGGCATCCGCGCATTAAAAGACACTATTAAATGACAGTCAAGTGTCTTTTAATGTCGATCACTTCCCCTCCTCACTTGCGTGAAGCAATCGGGGAAACCACAGGGCGCGCGGGAACATCCACCGCTTCCTCGTCGTCAAGCACAAAGGCGGCTGGCGGGTGAACCACAAGGAAGTGCTGCGCGACGGCTGGCAGCGGGCCCATCTCTGAGGAAAGGCCCGGGCCCCTTGCGCGAAGGAGCTCGGGCCTTGATCAGGCCTGCGTCACTCTCACAGCGACTGCAGGAAGGCCAGCAGCGCCTGGCGATCCGCTGCCGACAAGCCAGCGAAGCGCTGGCGCGCGCGCTCGGCCTCGCCGCCGTGCCACATCACCGCTTCGGTCAGGTTGCGGGCGCGGCCGTCGTGCAGGTAGCCGACCTTGCCCGCCGTGCCCATGGCGCGGTCGGTGTAGCCGATGCCCCACAGCGGCGCGGTGCGCCACAGGTTGCCGGTGGCCTGTCCTTCGACGTAGGCATCCGCCAGACCGGGGCCCATGTCGTGCAGCAGCAGGTCCGTGTAGGGCTTGATGGTCTGGTTGCGCACCTCGGCCAGCTCATGGCCCGAGCCGGTCTTCATCTCGGCAGTGTGACAGCTCGAGCAGCGCAAGCCTTGGAACACCTTCGCACCCGCAGCCACCTGGGCCGGATCGACGTCCAGGTCAGGCAAGGGTGCCACGCCACGGGGGAAGCCGCTGGCCAGGCTGCGCTGCGCCGGCACGGCCAGCAGGCCCAGGTAGCGCGAGATCGAGCGCAGCTCCGCGTCGGAGATGCCGGGCTCGGCCTTCGAGGCCGCACAGTTGGCCGAGCCGGCCAGGCAGTCGCGGCTGCGGTACACGGGCGACGTCACCGACATGTCCGCCAGCAGCGCCGAGGCAGCCTGGTGGCGCAGGCTGAACTTGGACGCCTTCCAGCCGAAGCGCCCCAGCCGCACTGCCCCCGTCTCCGGGTCGTACACATAGTTCGGCTGGCCCTTCACGCCGTCCTCGTCCGGCGTGGCCCGGGCGCGCGCCAGGATGTCGGCTTCGGGCACCGCCTCCAACAGGCCCACCCCCAGCATCGGCTGGGCCGAGCGCGGCGAGTACACCGGCGGCACCGGGCCGTCGAACGCCAGCCGGGGCTTGCGCAGTTCGATCGGCGTGCCGTCGGCCAGCTTCACCGTCTGCGTGTCAAAGCCTGCAACCCGCACGCTGTTGCCCCAGTCCTGCGCAACCCCCGTGGCCGAGCGGGCGTTCATCTGCACGGTCGTGCCATAGCGCGGATGCGGCAGTTGCTGGCCCGTGGCATCCACCACCGCGGCGTGCACCGACATGGTGTCGAGCCGCTGGTTCACCGCCGCCGGCGCCGGGCTGCGGCCGTTGTTGATGTGGCAGCCGATGCAGGCGGACTGGTTGAAACGCTGGCCCTGCAGGCCGACGGCGGCCGTGTAGCGGTCGTTGCCGGGCTCGTTGTGATCGCCGGTGATGAAGTTGGTGTGGATCAGACGGCGGCCCTCGACGAAGCGCTGCATGTTCTGCATCCCCACGTTGTTGTGCGGCTGCTGGAACATGTAGTTGCCGTTGTCGGCGTAGTCGTACGAGACCGAGCCCGTGCCGCCTTGCAGGGTCTCGGGCGGCAGGGGCGCGGAATTCAGGCGCGGCTGCACGCCGTACCAGGGCACGAGGCCCGTGCCGACCTTGTAGAGCCACTCGCCTGCGTAGTAGCGGATGCCGCCGGTGTCGCCCTTGGCGGCCATGGCCTCCTTGGTGGTGAACATGGACGGCGCCATCTCGATCACGTCACCCGCCACGAGGTCACGTGCCGGCACGGTCTGCCCGTTGGGCAGGCCGTCCGGCCCAAGGGCCGCATGGCCCGGGTAGTCCTTGATCCGCACCGTGCAACCACCCTGGCCCAGCAGGCCGTTGGGCGGGTAGGCCACAGGGGCGCAGGGGGCGTTGGGAACCAGCAGCTCGCCATTGTTCATCCAGCCGTAGCCCGTCACGCCAGGACGGTCGAAGGCACGGAAGAAGGCCGTGCCGCCGGGCAGGAAGTCGACGGTGTTGTACTGGTTGACCGTGATCGTCGGCTTGGTCACACCCGCCACGCGGCTGTTGTCCAGGATCTCCATGCCCCAGGTTCGGTTCTTGAAGTAATTGGCCACGAAGGGCAGGTAGTTGCCAGGGCCCTTGTCGACCGGCAAGCCGGTCGCGGGATCCACCGTCTCGTTGGGGCCGAAGCCGGGCTCGTTCCAGTCCTCGCCACGCTCGCGGGCATGGCGGCCCAGGCCGCGGGCACCGAAGCGGGTCACCAGCGTCCCGTCAGCCAGCGTGAACTGCAGCACCTCCAGCGGCTCCTGCACGCCTGGCAAGGGCACGAGCCCGCCGCCACCCGCCGGGAACTTCAGCGGCGAGGTGGCCAGCGTTGGCATGGTGTTGTCGGAGCCGGGCGTCCTGAACTCCGCCTCGAACAGCGAATAACCGTATTGCGTGGCGCGGGCCACGCCCTGCATCCGGATGAAGCGCGTGTTGGCGCCCAGGTTGTAGAACTCCTCGGTGCCGCCCTTGCCGTTGGTCACGTAGCGCAGCTGCGACCAGGTCTGGCCGTCGTCGGACACCTGCAGCGCGTATTCCTTGCCATAGGAGTTCTCCCAGACGAGCTTCATGTAGCCAATCTGCGTCTTGGCGCCGAAGTCGAACTGGATCCAGGCGCCATCCACGAAACTGCTGGCCCAGCGCGTGCCGACGTTGCCATCGATCGCCAGCGAGGCCGGCATGCCCGGGTTCTCCAGCGCCGACGAGGTGGCCGCCACCGGCTTGACCACCACGCCCGGCGTGCTCATGTCCACGGCCGGGCTTGGTGCCGGTGCCGGTGCCGGTGCCGGTGCCGGTGCCGGTGCCGGTGCCGGTGCCGGTGCAGGCGCAGGCGCTGGCGCTGGCGCTGGCGCAGGTGCAGGTGCAGGTGTCGGTGCGGGCGCCTCCTGCGTGCCCGAGAACGCCTGGATCTCGAAGATCGAGTAGCCGTACTGCGTGGAACGGGTGATGCCGAGCATACGCAGGTAGCGTCCCTGCCCGCTCAGGCCCGTCCAGTCCTCGATGCCGCCCTGGCTGTTGTCCACGGACTTGATCGTCGTCCAGTTGGCGTTGTCGCTGGAGACTTGCAGCAGATACTGCCGGGCATGTGCGTTTTCCCAGTTGATGCGCACCCGGTTGATGGTCACCGGCTTGCCGAAGTCGAGCACCAGGAACTGGTTGTCCGTGAAGCCACTGCTCCAGCGCGTCTGTTCGTTGTGGTCGATCGCGGCGGCGGGCGAGAGGTCGCCCCGCTCGGATCCGCTGGCCGTGGCGGTGACCGGGGTCAGCGCGGTATCGAGGCTGCTGGTGAGTGCCATTGCGCTGAGGCTGACCTCCTGGTTGGCAGCGGTCGTGGCTGTGGAGGTGTTGCCTCCCGTGCCGCCGCCCCCGCCGCATCCGGCAAGCAGCATGGCCAGGGCAGGAAGCATCGCTCCCACCTTCGATTGGCCGTGCCACGGCCGCGACTTCTTGTACTTCATCGGTTCCCTCCAAGGACCTGGTAGCTGAAAGGGGGCCCTGCGCTGCGCCCGTTGGGCGACGCAGAGGCTGGTTGATTGCGGTGTGATGGTGCTTGCGCGGCAGGGAGGGCGTGTAAACCAATGTGCCTTGCAATCCTCCGTTCGGGGGAGCCGCACGCCCCTTGCCCGCACCCTCCGGCGCTGCGCACGGGCATCAAAGAAGCGCTCACTTCGCCCAGGGGCGCGAAGAAGCCGTGCAGGGGTGGTGCAGGGGAGCGCCGGGCACGCAGGCCGGCCGGATGTTTCCCTCAAAGCGCAATCTTGCCGATAGTTACATAAGGCGGTGCGACGGGGCCTGCCCCCACACCCTGCACCCCGGCTGCTACACTCCGCCGCACCGCGCGCCAGCGGCCACCTGCCTTGGACCGTTTCATCCCTTGCCAACCCGTGCAGGACCCTCCCATGGAATACCCCGGAAACCTGTTTGTCGTGTCAGCCCCGAGCGGTACGGGCAAGTCGAGCCTGGTCAAGTCGCTGCTCGAGCTGGACTCGCACCTGACCGTCTCCATCTCCCACACCACCCGCGCACCCCGAGGCCAGGAGCAGGATGGGCGGGAATACCACTTCATCTCCGAAGCTGAATTCCGCGCCAAGATCGCTGCCGACGACTTCATCGAGTGGGCCGAGGTGCACGGCAACCTGTACGGCACCTCGCGGGCAGCCATCCAGGAGCGCATCAAGGCTGGTGACGACGTCATCCTGGAGATCGACTGGCAGGGTGCCCTGCAGATCAAGAAGCTGTTCCCCAACGCGGTGCTCATCTTCATCCTCCCGCCCAGTTGGGAGGAGCTGGCCCAGCGCCTGAACCGCCGCGGCGAGGACAAGCCCGAGGTGATCGAACAGCGGCTGGCCAATGCCCGCCAGGAGGTGGCGCAGGCACGCCATTTCGACTTCGTTATAATCAACAGCTTGTTCGAGACGGCCCTTTTCGACTTGAAAACCGTCGTTCATTCCCAGCGCCTCAAGCACGGCGCCCTGCGGCGCAACCGGCCTTCGGTCTTTGCCGCCCTGGGTTTGAGCTGAGGAACACCCGACCCGCCCCTGGAGCACATCGCATGGCCCGCATCACCGTTGAAGACTGCCTGACCAAGATCCCCAACCGCTTCCAGCTCGTGCTGGCGGCCACCTACCGCGCCCGCATGCTCAGCCAGGGCCACGCTCCCAAGATCGAGACCAAGAACAAGCCCGGCGTCACCGCCTTGCGCGAAATCGCCGCCGGCGAAGTCGGCCTGGAAATGCTGCGCAAGGTGCCGATCTGACCGGGCTCCATCCTCTCCCCGCCCTGCCGACCCCGCGTCGCGGCGCCCATCCTTCAACGGTCCGCTCGTGCGGGCCGTTGTTGTTTGGGCTGCCCGCCCTTGCCTGCACGCCAGACACGCTTTGGCGCAATCCCGGATAATTTCCAGACATGGGCGCCCGATCTTCCTCTTCATCCGCTTCCGTTCGGAGCAAGAACCCCGAGACCCCTGGCAGCGCGGCCTCGGCAACCGCCGTGGCGTCGGCCAGCGATGCAGCCGCCGCGTCCTTCGCGGCGCTGATGCACAAGCTGGACTACCTGGAGCCCTCCGACATCCGCAAGGTGCGCGAAGCCTACCGCTTCGCCGACGAGGCCCACCTGGGCCAGTTCCGCGCCAGCGGCGAGCCCTACATCACTCACCCCATCGCCGTGGCCGGCCTGTGCGCCGACTGGCGGCTCGACGCCCAGGCCATCATGGCCGCCCTGATGCATGACGCGATGGAAGACTGCGGCGTCACCAAGGCCGAGCTGATCGAGCGCTTCGGCTCGCCCACCGCCGAGCTGGTGGACGGCCTGACCAAGCTGGACAAGCTGCAGTTCTCCACCCGCGAGGAAAGCCAGGCCGAGAGCTTCCGCAAGATGCTGCTGGCGATGGCCCGCGACGTGCGGGTGATCCTCATCAAGCTGGCCGACCGGCTGCACAACATGCGCACCATGGGCGCCATGAGCGCCGGCAAGCGTCCCCGCATCGCCCGCGAGACGATCGAGATCTACGCGCCCATCGCGCACCGCCTGGGGCTCAACCAGACCTACCGCGAGCTGCAGGAGCTGTCGTTCCAGTACCTGCGGCCCTGGCGCCACTCGGTGCTGTTCAAGGCCGTGCAGAAGGCCCGCGGCTACCGGCGCGACGTGGTCGAGCGCATCCAGCGCGAGGTCGAGAAGGCCTTTGCCATGGCCGAGCTGCCCATGCAGGTGTTCGGCCGCGAGAAGACGCTGTACTCCATCTACACCAAGATGCGCGAGAAGCACCTGAGCTTTGCCCAGGTGAACGACATCTTCGGCTTCCGCGTGGTGGTGGCCGGGCTCACGGAATGCTACGTGGCCATGGGCGTGCTGCACCAGCTCTACAAGCCCATGCCTGGGCGCTTCAAGGACTACATCGCGATCCCGAAGGCCAACGGCTACCAGTCGCTGCACACCACGCTGGTGAGCCCGCTGGGCACGGCGGTGGAGTTCCAGATCCGCACCGAGCCGATGCACGCCGTGGCCGAGGAAGGCATCGCCGCCCACTGGCTGTACAAGACCAAGGGCGCCGCCCTCAACAACAGCCCAGGGGCCGCGCAGGAGGCGCAGCGCCTGGGCTCGCTGTGGCTGCAGTCGCTGATCGACATCCAGGACGAGACGCGTGACGCCAACGAGTTCCTCGAGCACGTCAAGATCGACCTGTTCCCCGACGCCGTGTACGTGTTCACGCCGAAGTCCAAGATCCTCGCCCTGCCCCGCGGCGCCACGCCGGTGGACTTCGCCTACGCGATCCACTCCGACATCGGCGACCACACCGTGGCAGCCAAGATCAACGGCGAGCCGGTAGCGCTGCGCACCGAGCTGCGCAGCGGCGACGTGGTGGAGGTCGTCACCGCGCCCAATGCCCGGCCCAACCCGAGCTGGCTGAATTTCGTGCGCACGGGGCGGGCACGCTCGAAGATCCGCCACCACCTCAAGACCATGGAGGTGGAGGAATCCGAGGAGCTGGGCGAGAAGATGCTGGTGCAGGCCCTGCGCGCCGAGGGCCTGAGCCTGCCCCCGCCCGACACATCGGAAGGCTCGATCTGGCAGCAACTCGCGCGCTGGAGCGGCAACCGCCACCGCGGCGAGCTGATGGCCGACATCGGGCTGGGCAAGAAGATCGCCAGCATCGTGGCCAAGCAGCTGGCGCGCATGCTGGCCGAGCGCGGCACCCGGCCTGACGCGGTGACCCTCTCGCTCGGCCGCTATGGCGGTGCAGACGAGAACAGCGCGCTGCAGACCCTGGTGCAGATCGATGGCAGCGAGGGCGCCTCGATCCAGCTGGCCAAGTGCTGCCGGCCCATCCCCGGTGACGACATCATGGGCTACCTGGGCCGCGGCGAGGGTCTGGTGGTGCACACCGCCGAGTGCCCGACGTGCAAGCGGCTGTTCGAGCGCGACGAGGAACGCTTCATCGGTGTCGAGTGGTCGGAGCAGCCGACGCGGCTGTTCGAGGCCAGCCTCACCCTGCTGTTGCGCAACGGCAAGGGCGTGCTGGCCCGCGTCGCCGCCGCCACGGCCGAGGCCGAGGCCGACATCGTGCACATTGACATGGGCGCCGAGCCGGCCGGCGAAGCCGTCGAGCTCAAGGTCCTGCTCACCGTGCGCGACCGCCAGCACCTGGCCGACGTGATGCGCACGCTCAAGCGGTCGAACAGCGTGCTGAAGGTGGCGCGGACGAAGCAGTAGCCGGGACTCAACTCACCCGGCCGGCGCCGGATAGTCCACCGCCAGCACCTCCAGGTGCGCCAGCCCACCCGGCGTCATCAGGGTGACCTCGTCGCCCACCCGGGCCTTCAGCAGGGCCCGGGCGATCGGCGAGATCCAGCTGACCTCGCCACGGCTGCTGTCGGCCTCGTCCACGCCCTTGATGGTGATCGTGCGCTCCTCGCCCGCAGCGTTGGCGTAGGTCACCGTGGCCCCGAAGAACACCTGGTCGCCGCCGTGGTGCACCGAGCAGTCCACGCGCTCGGCAATGTCGAGGCGGCGGGTCAGGAAGCGGATGCGGCGGTCGATCTCGCGGAGGCGCTTCTTGCCGTAGAGGTAGTCGCCGTTCTCGGAGCGGTCGCCGTTCTTGGCCGCCCAGGAGACCACCTCGACCACCTTGGGGCGCTCCTCGTCCAGCAGGTTCAACAATTCCGCACGCAGGCGCTCGTAGCCCTGGGGCGTGATGTAGTTCTTGACGCCGGGCGGCAGGGGGGCCGGGCCCTGCCCTTCGTCGTCATCGTCGCCAGCGTCGGATTCGCGGGTAAAGGCTTTGCTGTTCATGCCCACGATTGTCGGACGAAGGCCAGCCAGATCAACAAAACCCCCACCTCCACCACCTGCTGCGCCGCCCCCAGGGTGTCGCCCGTGACACCGCCCAGGCGCTGCTGGAAACGCCGGCCGCAGACCGCCGCCAGCCCCCCGGCCCCCGCCAGGCAGGCCAGCAGGACACCCCACGAGGCTGGACGCCACGCCAGCAGCGCCAGGCCCAGCAGCAGGCTCCAACCCAAGGCGCTCCACCACGCCACCCGGTCGACCGAGGCCGCCAGGGGCCGTGCCTTGGCCTGCCCAGGCTCGCCCGCATAAGGCAGGAAGCGGATCAGGGCGACCGCCGCGCTGCGCGACAGGGTGTGCGCCGCCAGGACAGCCGCCCAGGCCGCAGGCAGCGGCAAGGCGGCGAGGACCGCCGCCTTCAGGCCCAGCATCAGCACCAGGCCCACCGCCCCGAACGCGCCGATGCGTGAGTCCTTCATGATCTCCAGCGCGCGCGTGCGTGCTGCCCCGCTGCCCAGGCCGTCGCAGGTGTCGGCCCAGCCGTCCTCATGGAAAGCCCCGGTGCACCACACGGTGGCCGCGATGGACAGCCAGGCCGCCACCGCGGGCGTGAAGACCGCCTGGCCCAGCACCAGGACCAGCGCGCCCCAGCTGCCCACCAGCAGGCCCACAGCCGGGAAGTGGCGCGCGCTGGCATGGAGCCACTCGGGCTCGAAACCCACCCAGCGCGGGGTCGGCAGACGGGTCATGAATTGCAGCGCGATGAAGAACAGCCGCAGCTCGTGCACCAGCCTCAGCACGTGCCGTGCCCTCACAGGCTGCCCGTTTCCAGGGCTTCGCGCACGGCGGGCAGGTGCCGGCGGGACACCACCAGCCACTCGTCGACCTCGGCCACCCTCACCGCCCAGGTCTCGCCGGGCTCCTCGCCCTCGTTTTCGGCGGGCATCACTCGCCGCTCCAGCTCGCGCACCGCGCTGCGGGCGACCAATGCATTGCGGTGGATGCGCAGGAAGTCCGGCCCCAGGCGCTGGGCCAGCTCGCTCAGGGACTCGTCCAGCACGTGCGTGTGCTGGGCGGTGCGCAGCGTCACGTACTTCAGCTCGGCCTTGAAGTACAAGGCCTGGGCCACCGGCACCCGCTGCACACGGCCGCGGTCGCTGACCAGCAGCACCGGCTCAGCGGCCCCCGGCCCGGTCGCCTGGGCCGCCAGGCGGCGCTGCACGACCTTCTTGAGCGCCGCCTGCAGCCGCTCCGCGCGCACCGGCTTGGTCAGGTAGTCCAGCGCCTCCAGCTCGAAGGCCCGCACGGCGTGCTGCGCGTGGGCCGTCACGAAGATCACCGCCGGCGCGCGCGCACGCCGGGCCAGCTCGGCCGCCAGCTGGGTGCCATCCATGCCGGGCATCGCCACGTCAAGCAGCAGCACATCGACCGGCAGGTGGCTCAGGTGGGACAGCGCAGTGGGCACGTCGCCCGCCTCGGCCACCACGATCGAGACCGGGTCGGTGCATTCGGCCAGCAGGCTGCGCATGCGCGCGCAGGCCAGGGCCTCGTCGTCCACCAGCATGACGCGCAGCGGCACGGCATCGCCCTGCCGGGGGGCGGGCGGACGCGCCGCGCCGGTGCTTTCAGGACGGGCGCTCACAGAGGCACCCCCAGCCGCACGCAGAACTGACCGGGCTGGCGCTGCACCTCGAAGCGCGCCGCCACGTCGTGCATCAGGTGGAGCCGTTCGCGCACATTGTCGAGTGCCATGCCGTGGCCCGGCGTGGAAGGCATCGCGCCGACGCTGTTGGTCACCGTGACCCAGGCCAGACCCATGCGCACCGCCGTCTGGATGTGCACGGTGCCGCCCTCGACGCTGGGCTCGACACCATGACGCACCGCGTTCTCCACCAGGGGCTGCAGCAGCAACGGCGGCAGGCGGGCTGCGTCAGCGGCAGGATCGAGCCGCCAGGACAGGCGCAGCCGCGCGCCGAAGCGGATCTGCTCGATCGCCAGGTAGCGCTCGGCCAGCACCACCTCTTCGGCCAGGGTGACGCTGTCGCGCGCGTCGTCGAGCGCATGGCGGAACAGCTCGGCCAGGTCTTCCAGCACCCGCTCGGCCCGCGGTGGGTCGGCGCGCACGAGGCTAAGCGCGGTGTTCAGCGTGTTGAACAGGAAGTGGGGACGGATGCGCGACTGCAGTTCGGCCAGGCGGGCCGCCGCCTGGGCGGGGCCGGCGCTCTGGGCGCGCATCTGCAGCCAGCCCGTGAGGGCCACCCCCAGGCCCGCGCCAGTGCACACGCAGGCCAGCAGAGGCAGGTCGGACAGCGGCGGCAGGCCGCTGTACTGGCCGGCCCCCCAGGCCAGCAGCCCGCACAGGGCACCCAGCGCACCGGCGGCCGCCCACTGGCCGGGCGGCGGCAAGGCGGACAAAGGACGGCGCAGGGCGCAGGCCACCCACAGCCAGACCAGCATGCATGGCAGCGCCACCAGCGACACCAGGGCGACCTGCGTCAGCCAGCCAACCAGGGTGGTCGTGACGAACATCACACCCACCGCCAGCGCACCATGCACCAACAGCACGGCGCGCAGCACCACGCCCACATGGCAGACGTTGAAGACACGGCCGGCCTCGCGCAGGGAGGGTGCGATGGGCGGGGCGGCGTCCAGGACCGAGTGGCGGAACGGCTCTGAAGGCCCCCAGGGCCGGGCGGCGCCCTGCCCGCCCCCCACGGAGTCCAAGGAACCGGGAGGCGGGGCGACGTTTCCTTGAGACGCGGGCAGTGACGCGGGGGAAGAATCCATCTGGTGGGGGTGCTCGATAGAATCAGGGGCTGATTGTCTTTTCAACCCGCCGGCTTGCGCAAGCGGCGCCGCGGCACCCTCCCCCTCCCCTCTTCGTGGCCCTTCCCATGTCCTCCAACCCCCTCGACAACAAATCCCAAGCCTGGTCGGCGCTGTTCTCCGAACCCATGAGCGAGCTGGTGCAGCGCTACACGGCCAGCGTCTCGTTCGACCAGCGCCTGTGGCGGGCCGACATCGAAGGCAGCCTGGCGCACGCCGAGATGCTGGCGGCGCAGGGCATCATCAGCGCGCAGGACCATGCCGACATCCAGCGCGGGCTGGCGCAGGTGCGCGAGGAGATCGAGTCCGGCCGCTTCGAGTGGAAGCAGGCCCTGGAGGACGTGCACCTGAACATCGAGGCGCGCCTGACCCAGCTGGTGGGCGACGCCGGCAAGCGGCTGCACACCGGCCGCTCGCGCAACGACCAGGTGGCCACCGACGTGCGTCTGTGGCTGCGTGACGAGATCCGCACCCTGCTGGGCCTGCTGACCGACCTGCAGAAGGCCCTGGTGCTGGTGGCCCAGGCGAACGCCGACGTGGTGCTGCCCGGCTTCACCCACCTGCAGGTGGCGCAGCCCGTGAGCTTCGGGCACCACCTGCTGGCTTACGTGGAGATGTTCTCGCGCGATGCGGAGCGGCTTGCGCAGGTGCTGGACCGCACCAACCGGCTGCCTTTGGGTGCGGCGGCGCTGGCCGGCACGAGCTACCCCCTGGACCGCGAGCGCGTGGCGCGCACCCTGGGCATGGCCGGCGTGTGCCAGAACAGCCTGGACGCCGTCAGTGACCGCGACTTCGCCATCGAGTTCACGGCCGCGGCCAGCCTGTGCATGGTGCACTTCTCGCGCCTGAGCGAGGAGTTGGTGCTGTGGATGAGCCAGAACTTCGCCTTCATCGAGCTACCCGACCGCTTCTGCACCGGCTCGAGCATCATGCCGCAGAAGAAGAACCCCGACGTGCCCGAGCTGGCGCGCGGCAAGACGGGGCGCGTGGTCGGCCACCTGATGGGGCTGCTCACGCTGATGAAGGGCCAGCCCCTGGCCTACAACAAGGACAACCAGGAGGACAAGGAGCCCCTGTTCGACACGGTCGACACCCTGAAGGACACCTTGCGCATCTTCTGCGAGCTGGTGGCCGGCATCACGGTGCGTCCCGCGGCCATGGAACAGGCGGCGCGGCGCGGCTACGCCACAGCGACCGACCTGGCCGACTACCTGGTCAAGAAGGGCCTGCCCTTCCGCGATGCCCACGAGGTGGTGGCCCATGCCGTGAAGATCGCGCTGCAGCAGGGCGTGGACCTGAGCGAGTTGCCGCTGGCCACGCTGCAGGGCTTCCATCCGCAGATCGGCGCCGACGTGTTCGAGGTGCTCACCCTGAGCGGCTCTCTGCAGGCACGGCGCACCCTGGGCGGCACCGCGCCCGAGCAGGTGCGGCTGCAGGTCGCGCAACACCTGGCGCGCCTGGGGGCCTGAGCCGCGCCGACCCCGGCAACAGGCTCGGCGCGAACCGGCGGGAGGAGCTGTCTCCCGCCGCTTTCTTCTTTAGCCGCTTTCTTCTTTATTTAGTCAGGCCGCTGCCGCGCTGAACACCGCGTCCAGACGTCCGATCAGCGGCGCGCGCTGCGCCGGCGTGATGAAGCTCGCCTCCAGGCTGTTGCGCGCCAAGACATAGGCCTCGCGCGCCCCCAGCTGCGCCAGCGCGGCGAACAGCTCGGTGAAGTTCTGGTTCATGTAGCCGCCAAAGTAGGCAGGGTCGTCGGAATTGACGGTGACCTTCAGGCCGGCTGCCAGCAGCGCCGGCAGGTTGTGCTCGGACAAGGTCTTGAAGACGCACAGTTTGACGTTCGACAGCGGGCACACCGTCAGCGGCACTCCCTCGCGCGCCAACCGCTGCACCAGCGCTGGGTCTTCCAGGCTGCGCACGCCGTGGTCGACGCGCTCCACCTTCAGCACATCGAGCGCGCTGCGCACGTATTCGGGCGGCCCCTCCTCGCCGGCATGGGCGACCACGTGCAGGCCCAGGGCGCGGGCCTTCTCGAACACCCGCGCGAACTTCTCGGGCGGATGGCCGCGCTCGCTGCTGTCGAGGCCCACGCCGATGAACTGCTGCCGGAACGGCAGGGCCTGCTCGAGGGTCTGCAGGGCCTCCTCCTCGCTCAGGTGGCGCAGGAAGCACAGGATCAGGGCGCTGCTGACGCCCAGCTCGCGCCGGGCCCGCTCGCACGCCCGTGTCAGGCCCTCGAAGACCACGCCCATCGGCACGCCGCGCGCCGTGTGGGTCTGCGGATCGAAGAACAGCTCGGCGTGCACCACGTGGTCGGCCGCGGCGCGCTGGAAATACGCCCAGCCCATGTCCTCGAAGTCCTGCGCCTTCAGCAGCACGCTGGCCCCGGCGTAGTACACGTCCAGGAAGCTCTGCAGGTCCGTGAACGAATACGCGGCCCGCAGCGCGTCCACGCTGGGATAGGACAAGGCCACGCCGTTGCGCTGCGCCAGCGCGAAGATCAGCTCGGGCTCCAGGGAGCCCTCGATGTGGATGTGCAGCTCGGCCTTGGGCATCTCGCACAGCAGGCCTGGCAGGCGCGCCGGGCTGATGCGGGAGAAATCGATCGCCGGGGGGGTCGTGTTCGCGGAAGTCGGAGTCGTCATCGGTGCAGTCCTCGGGGAATCCTGTTGACATCCTCCCCCACCTAAAGGCAGGGGATTCCTACGGCGCCCATCGCAGGCG
>CBINPE010000033.1:0-38547 GCA_966252435.1 uncultured Burkholderiales bacterium
GGTGCGCTGGGCCTCGTGCAACATCTTCTCGACCCAGGACCACGCCGCCGCCGCCCTGGTGGAAAAAGGCACTCCCGTGTTCGCCTACAAGGGCGAGACACTGGCCGACTACTGGGACTACACCCACCGCATCTTCGAGTTCGGTCCCAAGGGGCACGAGGCCGAAGGCCCGAACATGATCCTCGACGATGGCGGCGACGCCACGTTGCTGATGCACCTGGGCAAGCGGGCCGAGAAGGACCTCTCGGTGCTGGCCCATCCGACCAGCGAGGAGGAGGTCTGCCTCTTCAACGCCATCAAGGCCAAGCTTGCCGAGGATGCCTCCTGGTACAGCCGCAAGGCAGCCCAGATCATCGGCGTGACCGAGGAGACCACCACCGGCGTGCATCGCCTCAAGGAGATGAGCGCCAAGGGCACCCTGCTGTTCCGCGCCATCAACGTCAACGACAGCGTGACCAAGAGCAAGTTCGACAACCTGTACGGCTGCCGCGAGTCGCTGGTGGACAGCATCAAGCGCGCCACCGACGTGATGGTGGCCGGCAA
Organism: uncultured Burkholderiales bacterium; assembly: GCA_966252435.1. Lineage (GTDB taxonomy): Bacteria > Pseudomonadota > Gammaproteobacteria > Burkholderiales > Burkholderiaceae_C > CANHBY01. The sequence goes on from CBINPE010000033.1 coordinate 544, forward strand.
GGTGGCTGTGGTGTGCGGCTACGGCGACGTCGGCAAGGGCTCGGCCCAGGCCCTGCGGGCGCTGAGCGCCCAGGTGTGGGTGACCGAGATCGACCCCATCAATGCCCTGCAGGCCGCGATGGAAGGCTACCGGGTCGTGACCATGGAGTATGCCGCCGACAAGGCCGACATCTTCGTCACCGCCACCGGCAACAAGCGCGTCATCACCCACGACCACATGGCCAAGATGAAGGACGAGGCCATCGTCTGCAACATTGGCCACTTCGACAACGAGATCGACATCGCCTCGATCGAGAAGTATCAGTGGGACGAGATCAAGCCCCAGGTCGACCACGTGGTCTTCCCCGACGGCAAGAAGATCATCCTGCTGGCCAAGGGCCGCCTGGTGAACCTGGGCTGCGCCACCGGTCACCCCAGCTTCGTGATGTCCAGCTCGTTCGCCAACCAGACCATCGCGCAGATTGAGCTGTTCACGCACAGCGAGGCCTATGACGTGGGCAAGGTCTATGTGCTGCCCAAGCACCTCGACGAGAAGGTCGCGCGGCTGCACCTGAAAAAGGTCGGGGCCATGCTGACCGAGCTGACCGACGAGCAGGCCGACTACATCGGCGTGCCCAAGCAAGGCCCCTACAAGGCCGACACCTACCGCTACTGAGTCGTTGGCACCAGGCTGCCCGGCACCGGATCGCCAGCGCGACCATGCCGGGCGCCTGTCCGCCTGCAAGCTGTCTGCCCTCCTTCTGCTTCCATGCGCGCCGATCAACTGATCGTTCAACGCGGCCTGGCGCCGACGCGTTCGGCCGCCCAGCGCCTGATCGACGCCGGTGGCGTCCACTGGCTCAGCCCGCGGGGCTGGACCGCCCCACGCAAGGCAGGCGAGGACTTGCCCGAGTCCTGCGAACTGCGTGTCCAGGATGACGCGGAACTGCGCTACGTCTCGCGCGGGGGCCTCAAGCTGGAGTCCGCCTTGTCGCATTGCGGACTCTCGGTGCAGGGCCTGCGCTGCCTGGACGCGGGCCAGAGCACGGGCGGCTTCACCGACGTGCTGCTGCAGCAGGGCGCCGCGTGCGTGGTCGGCCTGGACGTGGGCCATGGCCAGTTGCATCCGCGCCTGCGGAGCGACCCGCGCGTGCAGTGCTTCGAGGGCGTCAACGCCCGTGACGTCACCGGCACGGCCTTCGCGGCCCAGACCGCACCGCACAGCATGGGGCTGGTCACGGGCGACCTGTCGTTCATCTCGCTCACCCTGGTGCTGCCCACGCTGGCACGCTACCTGGCACCGGGTGCGCACCTGCTGATGCTGGTCAAGCCGCAGTTCGAGCTGCAGCCTGGGCACATCGGCAAGAACGGCGTCGTGAAGCCCGACCCCGCCTTGCACGCGCAGGTGCAGGCCCGCATCGAGGCGGCACTGGCCACCCTGTCGCTGCAGCGGCGTGACTACTTCCGCAGCGCCATCCAGGGCGGCGACGGCAACACCGAGTTCTTCATCTGGGCCCAGCAGGCTGGCACGCCGGCCGACACCGTTGTTTCTTCTTCATCCCGAGGTTCGTCATGAGCACATCCACCAAGGCCCTGCCGCTGAGCCTGGAGTTCTTCCCTCCCAAGACCCCCGACGGCGTGACCAAGTTCGCCGCGACACGCCAGCAGCTCTATGCGCTGCAGCCCGAGTTCTGCTCCGTCACCTACGGCGCAGGCGGCTCCACCCAGGAGGGCACCCTGTCGGCCGTGCAGGCCATCCTGTCGGAAGGCGTCGAGGCCGCGCCGCATTTCTCCTGCATCGGCGCCAGCCGCGAGTCGATCCGCGAGAAGCTGGCCCAGTTCAAGGCCGCGGGCATTCGCCGCATCGTGGCCCTGCGGGGTGACCTGCCCAGCGGCTACGGCGGCTTCGGCGAATTCCGCTATGCCAGCGACCTGGTGAGCTTCATCCGCAGCGAAACCGGCAGCCACTTCCACATCGAAGTCGCCGCCTACCCCGAGATGCATCCGCAGGCCCGCTCGCCGCAGGCCGACCTGCAGGCCTACGCGGCCAAGGTCAAGGCCGGCGCCAGCTCGGCCATCACCCAGATGTTCTTCAACAAGGACGCCTACTTCCGCTTCGTCGACGAAGCGCGGGCGATGGGCGCCGAGGTACCCGTGGTGGCGGGCATCATGCCCATCACCAACGCCGGCAACATCATCCGCTTCGCGGACAGCTGCGGCACCGAGATCCCGCGCTGGATGCGGTTGCGGCTGCAGGGCTTCGGCGATGACGTCGAATCGATCAAGGCCTTTGGCCTGGACGTCATCACCGAGCTGTGTGATCAGCTGCGCACGGCGGGCGTGCCCGGCCTGCACTTCTACACCATGAACCAGAGCACCGCCACCCTGGAGATCTGCCGCCGGCTGGGGCTGGGCCAGGGCTCTCGCTGAAGTTCACGCGCCGTGCGCGCAGAAGAGGACCCCACAAGACAAGGCCCCCGACGAGGGGGCCTTGGCGGCATCTTGAGCGATGCGGAGGGAGCCATCGCTCGCGTGTGCGAGAGGGGCCAACCCTGGACGCCAAAGCGTGAGAATTCTCATGCTTTGGCGTCTTATTGCATGTCTATGCAATGAATTGCATCACAGGCGACGCACGCCCAGTTTGCGCAACAGCTTGAGGTATTGCAGCTGGGCGTGGAGCCGTTCCATTTCCTGGCGCAATTCAAGCAGCGCGCGGGCTGTGGCTTCGAAAGGGGTGCCTTGGGGCACCGGGAGGGGATTGGAGGGAGTGGAAGGAGTGTTCATTGGAACGAGTCACATACGCTGCAATAGATCGCATCGTCTCGTCGCCATGCCCCAGGGTCAACCCCTCGAATAGGGTGAGCACCGCAGCAAAGTTGTAGCAATTCGCAACCAGGTTTTCAGGGCCTCGGTTCGCGCGAGTGGAAGCATTCACTCGCGTTGCCAGCTCACGCCGTCATCCGTGATCAATGCATCCAAGGGGTGGTCGTCAGGTTCGGCACGCAGCAAGGGCAGGAAGCCGTTGGAGTAGCACAGGCCCACCGTGAGAGGACGTGGCTGCATGGCCTGCACGGTGCGGTCGTAGAAGCCTCCGCCATAACCCAGGCGCACGCCGGCCGGTCCGTAACCCACGCAAGGCAGGAGCAGCATGTCAGGCTGGAAGGCCTCGGTGCCCTTCGGCTTGGGAATGTCGAAAGCGTCCAACTCGGTGGGACAGCCCGGGTACCACACGTGGAACTGCAGCGAGCCCGTGGCCTTGTCCACCACGGGCAGGCCGATGCGGCGATCGGAGGCAGCCTCGGACCAGCGGTACAAGGCCGGCAGCGGATCGAACTCGCCCTTGATCGGCCAGTAGGCCCCGATGGCTTTTTCGCGCCGCCCGGCCAGCCACACACGCAGCACACTTTGCAGCTGCACGGCGCGCTCCAGACGATCGGGCAGCCCCAGGCGGGCCGCGATGAGTTTGGTTCTGATGGCTTCTCTATCCGTGGTTGACATGTGTGCGTTCTCCAAGATCAGGGGTGGATCCGGGACAGCGACCCTCGGGGAGGCATTGTGCGACAGCGCAATGCCTCGCACTCACGCTGGCAACGCGGGGAAGATCTTGCCCGGGTTCATGAGGTCGTGAGGGTCGAGGGCACGCTTGACCGCTCGCATCATCGCCACCCCTTCCTCACCCACTTCTTGCTGCAGGAACGCCATCTTGTGCAGCCCGATGCCGTGCTCGCCGGTGCAGGTGCCCTCCAGGCGCAGCGCTCGCGCCACCAGGGCCTGGTTGAGGCGTTCGGCCACTTCGCGCTCGGCGGGTTTGTGCGGATCGATCAGGTAGCACATGTGGAAGTTGCCGTCTCCGACATGGCCGACGATGTAGTACGGCAGGCCGCTCGCCTCGGCCTCGGCCACCGACGCCAGGAGGCACTCGGCCAGGCGCGAGATCGGAACACAGGCATCGGTGGTGATGCAGCGACAGCCAGGCCGCATCTGCAACGCCGACAGGAAGGCATGGTGGCGCGCCTTCCACAGACGCTGTCGGTCTTCCGGGTGGGTGGCCCATTCGAAGCCGCGGCCGCCCTGCTCCACGGCCAGCTGCTGCACCAGCTCGGTCTGCTCAGCCACCGCAGCAGTGCTGCCATGGAACTCCATCAGCAACAGGGGCGTCTCCGCCAGGCCAAGGTGATCGTGCTGGTTGACGGCGCGCACCGCATTCGCATCGAGCAGCTCGCAGCGCGCCACGGGCACACCGACCTGGATCAGCGCGATGGTGGTGCGCACCGCCGCCTCCACCGAAGGGAAACTGCAGACGGCTGCCGTGATGGCTTCGGGCTGCGGGTACAGGCGCAGCGTCACTTCGGTGATGATGCCCAGCGTGCCCTCGCTGCCCACGAACAGGCGCGTGAGATCGTAGCCGGCCGCCGACTTGCGGGCCCGTGTGCCGGTGCGGATCACCTCGCCTTGCGCGCTCACCACCGTCAGCCCCAGCACGTTCTCGCGCATGGTGCCGTAGCGCACGGCATTCGTCCCGCTGGCACGTGTGGCGCACATGCCGCCCAGGCTGGCATTCGCACCCGGATCCACAGGAAAGAACAGGCCGGTGTGGCGCAGCGCCTCGTTCAACTGCAGGCGCGTCACGCCCGCCTGCACTGTCACGCTCAGGTCTTCGGGATGCAAGGCCACGATCTTGTTCATGCGTCCCAGGTCGACGCTGACACCTCCCCGCACGGCCAGCACATGACCCTCCAGCGAGGAACCGGTGCCAAAAGGAATGAGAGGGACCTGGTGCGTTGCGGCCCAGCGCGCCAGTGCCACGGCCTCTTCGGTGGACTCGCAGAAGACCACCGCGTCGGGCGGTGCCATGTCGAAAGGCGACTCGTCGCGCCCGTGCTGCTCGCGGACCGCGGGCGCCGTGCTGCACCGTTCGCCGAACAAGCCACGCAGAGCGTGCAGGGCCTGCGGCGTCCAGGGGGATTGGGGAAGTGTCATGGCCTCGCGCCCTCGCTGCTGCAACGTCGGCATTCTGCCGCTGGCCCATGTATCGATCGAGGTGATGGTTTCCGAACCGCTCACACCAGCAACACTTCTTTACCTCCTGCGCGTCGGCCCGCAGCACGGATGTGGCGTTGGAAGGTGGCGTGACGAACGCCACGTTTCTCTCTCAACCAACCACTCGAAATAAGGTACTGAACATGCTGAACATCAAGACGCTCGTGAGCACCGGCCTGGCCCTGATCTGTGTTGCAGGCATCGCGCAAGCGGCCACCCCCGCCAAGGCAACCGCCACGCCGGCCGCTCAAACCGAGGTGCAGCCTGCCAAGGCCGCCGCTGCCGATGCCACTACCGCCGGCGCGCAAGATGTGAAGACCACCGATTCTGCAAAGCCGGCCAAACCCGCCAAGCCTGCCCAGGCCAAGCACAAGGCCGAAGGCGAGACGCCCGTGGGCCTGAAGACCACGCCGGCGGATGCCAAGTCCAAGCCCGCCGCTGCGCCGGGCGCCACGACCGCCACGCCTGCGGCCGACGCAACCAAGGCCACCCAGTGAGGCAAGTCACGCCCCCACGGGCGTTGAGATGACTGTCGCGCAAGGCCGGGGCATCCGCCCCGGCCTTGGCGCGTTTCCGTTTTCCGTTGTTGTCCGTGGTTGGAAGGATGGGGGCGTTCACGCCGGCTGCCGGCGGCCCCATCCCGCTCAACGCCGATAAGGCACTTCTCAGGCCCGCACACCCCCGATGGGCACGCTGCGCGGCACCTGACGCGCGAGCCAGCGCAGACCGCGCCGCAGCACACGGCTTGCGGTCAGGGGCGGCTCCAGCAGCTCGAAGCGGGCCTCGGGCCAGCCCTCGATCACCACCTGGCAACCGGCCGGCAGGAACACCCGCTCGCCGGCGGACACCCAGATGTCCGAGGGCAGGAGACTGTTGCCGCGACGCGCGGTCAGCGTCAGCCAAGCGCGGCCCTCTCTCACCTTGAACTCACGCCCCCCCCTGCCGATGCGCAGGGTGATGGCCTCGCCGGCCGGCAGGGACCAGACCGAAGACGCATCAGACTGTTGCATATTTCTCATCAATTGGGTTTCCATGGCGCTTTCCTTTGACTGACTGGACGTGCAGCTTAATTAACGATGTAATGCGCTGTCCAATGAGATCGCCGCGATAAATTGATTCAGTTTGGTCATGAGTTCAGCGCCCCAGCCCGCCCGCCAGCGTCCTCTTTCCGTCGGTCCCCTGCGCGCTTTCGAGTGCGTGGCCCGGCTGCTCAGCTTCCGTGCCGCCGCGGAGGAGCTTCACCTCACCCAGTCGGCCATCAGCCGCCAGATCCAGGCGCTGGAGGAAGAACTCGGGGCGAGCCTGTTCTCGCGCGGCACGCGGCACGTCGAACTCACGCAGGACGGGGCCATCCTGCTGCGGGCCGTCGCACCCTGGCTGGACCGCCTCGACGCCAGCGTGCGGCAGATCCGGCATGCCAAGGGGCGCCGCGTGGTCAGTGTCAGCACCTTCGCCTCTTTCGCCTCGCTGTGGCTGATCCCGCAGCTGGGCGAGTTCCAGCGCCAGCATCCCGACATCGACATCCGCATCTCGGCCAATGACACGCTGGTCGACCTGGAGGCCAACGATGTCGATGTCGACCTCGTGCTGCGCTACGCCAGTGCGCAGCAGGTGCCCAGCGGGGCGCAGCATCTGTTCGGCGAGGTGCTGACGCCCGTCATCAGCCCATGGCGGCAGGCCCGCATCGATTCGGGCGACATCCCGCCCCTGAAGCAGTTCCAGGACCTGACGCAGCACACCCTCGTGGAAGAAGAGGACTGCGGCAACAACAGCGCCTATTTCTCGAGCTGGCGCTGCTGGCTCGAACACGTGGGGCAGCCGCAGCTGCAGCCCAGGCGCTGGCTCTTCCTCAACTACACGCACCAGCAGGTGCAGGCTGCCCTGGCCGGGCAGGCGGTGGCGCTGGCCCGCATGGCGCTGGTGTCGGACCTGATGGAGCGCGGTGAATTGCTCGAGCCCTTCGGGTCCCAGCACCGCATCACGAGCCCCTACGCCTACTGGCTGGCGGTGGCGCCGCACAGCCGCGAGCGCTCGGAGGTGCAGGAGTTCGGCCAGTGGGTGATGGCGCGCGCCGAGCAGACCCGCCAGCGCATGGGCCTGGTGCCCACGGTGGCGGGACCCGCCCAGACGGACACCGGGGCGCCCCGGTCTTCCGCCCTCAATCGCAGGCGACCACGCCGTGCTCAGTGACTATCAGCATCAGCGGCTGGTCGTGCGCCTGCGGCGCCCATTCGCCCTGGGGCAGCTCGCAGAACGACCAGGCCACCCCCACGGTGGTGACATGCGGATGCCCCGCCAGCCAGCGGTCGAAGTAGCCGGCGCCGTAACCCAGCCGGTGCCCCGAGCGCGTGAAGCCGACGCAGGGCACCAGCACCACGTCGGGCACGACAGGCGCACCGTCCACGCAAGGGATCCCGCACTCGTCGCGCAGGGTGGGCTCACCGCCCGTCCAGGTGCGGTAATGCATCCGGGGCGGCTGACGCTGGGCGAAAGGCAAGGCCCAAGCTTGAACAGGCCCATCCGGGGCCCCGGCCGCCTGCCGGTAAAGCAGGGGCGCGTTAAATTCGCCACGGATCGGCCAGTACAGGCCGAGGGACTGGGGCTCGAGCTGGCGCAGGAGCAACTGCAGACAATCTGCCAAAGCAGCCTGGGCCGTCGCAAAATCGGGGTGGCCGGCAAACGCTTCACGGCGTGCCAGCAGGGTGCGGCGCCAGTGCGCATGCGAGGCGCCCTCCCCGTCGGGAACGACAAGCGCAGCAGGAGTGGGTGGAGGGGTCTCGGCAGTCAAGTTCAGGACATTCAGTGACAGGTGCAAGCAACGTGATTCATTCTCATCAAGCGCCGGCAGGCAGCCAACCCGATCGACCGAACCACAGGGTCGGGCCAGTATATGGGCGCTCCCTGCGGCGCTGGACGGCATTCGGGCTCGGGCTGTGCGCCTGGCTGGCAGGCCTGGGTGCCGCGCTTCCGGTCCAGGCGCAAAGCGGCGACCAGACCATCCTCGACGCCCGCGAGGCCTTCCGCAAACGCGACCGCAACCGCCTGGCGGCAGCCCGCGCCGCAGCCATGGCGGCCAAGCATCCGCTGGCCGCCTGGGTCGACTACTGGGACATGAACCTGCGCATCGGCGAACTGCGCACCACCGACGTGGAGGAGTTCTACACGCGCTGGAAGGACACCTACCTCGAGGATCGTTTCCGCAACGATTGGCTGCTCGAGCTGGGTCGTCGTCGTGACTGGACCGCCTTCGCCGCCGACTTCCCGCGCTTTCGCATGAACGACGACCGCGAGGTCACCTGCTATTCGCTCCTGATCCAGCAGCAACAAAAAGGCAGCGACGTGCACGACGCCGCCCTGGCGGCCTGGCTGGCCCAGCCGGATGCCGACACCGGCTGCCTGGCGATGGCCGGCGCGCTGTTCGAGGCCCGCCAGTTCACCGAGGCCGACATCTGGCGCAAGGCCCGCTTCGCGGTCGACGCTGGGCGGCCGAAGGCGGCCCGCCAGGCCATCGGATTGCTGGGCGAGGTCGAGGCCAAGAGCCTGAACGAATTGCTCGACAGCCCGGCACGCTTCCTGTCGCGCAAGGAAGGGGTCTTCAACCGGCTGCAGGCCGAGCTGGCCACGCTGGCCCTGATGCGCATGGCGACCAACGACCCCGCCACCGCCGCCACGCAGCTGGGCGACCGCTGGGAGCGCAAGCTGCCCAAGGACCTCGCCGCCTGGGCCTGGGCCATGGTGGGCAAGCAGTCGGCCATCAACCTGCTGCCCGAGGCGCACGAGCACTTCCAGCGCGCGGCCAAGCTGCTGGTGGCCAGCGAGAAGGCCGACAAGGGCGCGGTCAAGGAACTCGACTTCCCCGACGACACGCTGGCCTGGAAGGTGCGCTCCGCACTGCGCGCCCCCCGAGGCCCCCAGTGGGGGCAGGTGCTGCAGGCGATCGCTGGCATGACGCCGGCGCAGCAGCGCGACGCCACCTGGGTCTACTGGAAGGCCCGCGGCCTGCAGGCCCAGGCCGACAGCCGCCGCGACCCGCTTGAGGCCGATGCCATGCGCGTCCAGGCGCGTGAGCTGCTGGAGAGCATTGCCGGCCAGTTCAACTTCTACGGCAAGCTCGCCTCGGAAGACCTGGGGCGTCCGATCCCGATCCCGCCCAGCCCCGCCCCCCTGACCGCAGAGGAGCGCGCGGCGACGGTGCGCAACCCCGGCCTCAACCGCGCCCTGAGCCTCATCGCCATGGGACTGCGCGGCGAAGGCGACCGCGAGTGGAACTTCACCCTGCGCGGCATGGACGACCGCCAGCTGCTGGCCGCGGCGCAGTGGGCCTGCGACCGGGAGGTCTGGAAGACCTGCATCAACACCAGCGACCGCACCAAGCTCGAGATCGACCTGAACCAGCGCTTCCCCATGCCCTTCCGCCGCGAGGTGCTGGCCCAGGCGCAGGAGATCGGCCTCGACCCGGCCTACGTGTACGGCCTGATCCGCCAGGAGTCGCGCTTCATCATGGATGCCCGCTCCTCGGTCGGCGCCTCGGGCCTGATGCAGCTGATGCCTGCCACGGCGCGCTGGACCGCGCGCCGCCTGGGCCTGTCCTACTCCGCCGACCTCATCACCGACCGCGACACCAACCTCAAGCTGGGCACCACCTACCTGAAGCTGGTGCTGGACGACCTGGGCGGCTCGCAGGCGATGGCCGCCGCGGCCTACAACGCCGGGCCGAGCCGCCCACGGCGCTGGCGGGAAGGGCCGACGCTGGAAACTGCCGCCTGGGCGGAAAGCATCCCCTTCAACGAAACCCGGGACTATGTGAAAAAAGTGCTGTCCAACGCCACTTACTATGCCGCCCTGCTTGGCAACGACAAGCCCTCGCTCAAAACTCGCATGGGCAAGCTGATCGGGCCGCACGACCCCGAGACCCCTGCGGCCGACCGCGAGCTGCCCTGACCTCCTTCCGCCCCTCCACCGCATGCCCCGAGCCCGAAGAAGCCCTCTGCCATGACGACGCTGCGCAACATCCTGCTCCTCGGCGGCACCGGCTTCGTCGGGCGCAGTGTGTGCGCAGCCCTGGTGACGCGCACGGGCGCGGGCTCCGGGCGCCTCATCGTCCCGAGCCGGCACCCCCAGCGCGCGACGCACCTGCGCCCCCTGCCCACGGTGGAGCTGGTGCAGGCCGACCTGCATGCCGACGACGACCTCCTGCGCCTGGTGCGCCAAGCCGACGCGGTCATCAACCTGGTGGCGGTGCTGAACGGCCGCCGGCAGCGCGTCGAGCAGGTGAATGTGCAACTGCCGCAACGCCTGGCGCGGGCCTGTGCCACGGCCGGCGTGCGCCGGCTCATCCACGTGAGCACCCTGGGCGTGTCGGTGCCCCCGGGGGCGGCCCCTGCCCCGCCGCCCTCACAGTACCTGCGCACCAAGGGCGAGGGCGAGGCGGCCCTGCGCGCCGCACCGGGGCTGGACCTGACCGTCCTGCGCCCCGCCGTCGTCTTCGGCGAGCAGGACCATTTCGTGACTTTGTTCGCGCGCCTTCAGGCCGTGCTGCCGTTCATGCCGCTGGCGCGCAGCACGACGCGCCTGCAACCGGTGTGGGTGGAGGACCTGGCGCGTGCCGTGGTGCACAGCCTGGACCATCCGAAGACCATCGGCCAGACCCTCGAATGCGCCGGCCCCCAGGTCATGACCCTGGCGGACATCGTGCGCTTGGCAGGGGCATGGTCGAACCACCCGCGGCCGATCCTGCCGCTGCCTGCCTGGGTGGGCTACCTGCAAGGCCTCCTGATGGAACTGCTGCCCGGAGAGCCACTGCTGTCGCGTGACAACATCGCCACCTTGTCGGTGATGAACGTCGCCGGGGGTGAGCTGCCCGGCCTGCGCCTGTGGGGCATCGAGCCGAGCCCCATGTCCAGCGTCATGCCGGCCGTGCTCGGACACCAGCAGGGTCCGGCCCGCCTCGATGCCTGGCGACGACGACACAGAACCTGACCGGCACATCAGCCCCGCTCCCTCCCCTTCACTACGAACCAGCACCATGCAACTCTTCATTGGCAACAAAAACTACTCGTCCTGGTCCATGCGCCCCTGGGTGCTGATGAAGCAAGCCGGCATTGCCTTCGAAGAGGTGATGGTCCGCTTCGACAGCTTCCAGAACGATTCGAGCTTCAAGACGGCCATGTCCAAGGTTTCGCCGGTGGGCAAGGTGCCGGTGCTGGTGGACGACGGCTTCGCGGTGTGGGACACCCTGGCGATCGCCGAGTACCTGGCCGAGCGCTTCCCCCAGCACCAGCTGTGGCCCGCCGATCCCAAGGCCCGGGCACGGGCACGCAGCGTGTGCGCCGAGATGCACTCCGGCTTCCCCCACCTGCGCAGCCACATGGGCATGAACATCGAGGCCTACCTTCCCGAGGTGGGTGAGCGCATCCTGCGCGAGAACGGCGCGGTGCGGGCCGACGTCGACCGCGTGATCGACCTGTGGACCGAGGCCCTGACGGCCTTCGGCGGCCCGATGCTCTTCGGGCGCTTCAGCATCGCCGACGCCTTCTTCGCCCCGGTGGTGATGCGTTTCAAGACCTACGGTGTGCCGACCCCGGGGCCGGTCGAGGCCTATGTGCAGAACGTGGCCGCCCTGCCAGGTGTGCAGGCCTGGGTGCAGGACGCGCTGCGGGAGAAGGACTTCCTGGCCTTCGAAGAGCCCTACCGCCGCAACCGATGACACTGCGGAAATGGTTGGTGGGGGGCGCCGTGCGCGACGCCCTCATGGGCCGTCCCGTGGAGGACCGCGACTGGGTGGTGGTGGGGGCCTCTCCCCAGGAGATGCTGAACCGCGGCTTCCTGCCGGTAGGGCAGGACTTCCCGGTGTTCCTCGACCCCGTGACGCACGAGGAGGTGGCCCTGGCGCGCACCGAGCGCAAGACCGCCCCGGGCTACCACGGCTTCAGCTTCCATGCTGCCCCCGACGTGACGCTCGAGGAAGACCTGCGCCGCCGCGATCTCACGATCAACGCCATGGCACAGGACGAGTCGGGCACGCTGGTCGACCCCTACGGCGGCCAGCGCGACCTGGCGGCCAAACTGCTGCGCCACGTGTCCGAGGCCTTCTGTGAAGACCCGGTGCGTATCCTGCGGGTGGCGCGCTTCGCGGCGCGCTGGCCGGACTTTCGGGTCGCCCCTGAGACCGAGGCCTTGATGCGCCAGATGGTGCGAGACGGCGAGGTCGACGCGCTGGTCAGCGAGCGGGTGTGGCAGGAGCTGTCGCGCGGGCTGATGTCGGCGCAACCCTCGCGCATGTTCGCGGTGCTGCGTGACTGCGGTGCACTGGCACGCCTGCTGCCGGAGGTCGACCGCCTGTGGGGCGTGCCGCAGCGGGCCGAGCATCACCCCGAGGTCGACACCGGCGTGCACGTGATGATGGTGGTCGACACGGCGGCACAGTCACAGGCTCCCTTGAGCGTGCGCTTCGCCTGCCTGGTGCACGACCTGGGCAAGGGGACCACGCCGGCCGCCGAGCTGCCGGGCCATCCCGACCATGAGCCGCGCGGCGCGGCGCTGGTGGCCGGCCTGTGCGAACGGCTGCGCATCCCCACCGAATGCCGTGCCCTGGCCGAGGTGGTGGCGCGCGAGCATGGTGCGGTGCACGGCAGCGAGCGCCTGGACGCCGCGGGCGTGGTGCAGCTACTGACGCGCTGCGACGCACTGCGCCGTCCCGAGCGCTTTGGCGAGGTGTTGTGGGCTTGCGAATGCGATTCCCGAGGCCGGCTGGGTTTCGATGCGGCGCCCTACCCGCAGCGCCAGGCACTGTGGCGGGCGCTGCAGGCGGCCCGCAGCGTGGACACCGCCCGCATCGCGCGGGACTGCGCGCAGCGGGGGCTGACAGGCGTGCGGGTGGGCGAGGCGATCCAGGCGGCCCGGACCGCGGCCGTGGCGAGCGTCCTGGGCGCACCGGCCTGACCGGCAGGACCAGCCGGGGCCTGCGGACCTCAGGCGGGCACTGCGCTGCGCAGGCCCAGCGCGTCGAGCACCTTGTTCGCCACCAGCGTCGAGGACTGCGGGTTCTGGCCAGTGATGAAAGGCGCGTCCTGCACAACGAAAGGCTGCCATACCGGCACCCCCTCAAACACGGCGCCCAGCGCCCGCAGCCGCGTCTCCAGCGCGAAGGGGACGACGCTGGCCAGGCCTACCGCCTCCTCCTCCGCATCGGTGAAGGCATTGATCCGCCGGCCTTGGACCACCGGACGGCCATCGGCCCGGCAGGCCGAGACCAGGCCGGCCGCGCCATGGCAGACTGTGGCGATCACACGGCCGGTCGCGAAAGCAGCCTCGACCGCGCGCCGCACGCCCGGGTCGCCCGGCAAGTCCCACATCGTGCCGTGCCCGCCGGGCAGGAACAGGGCGTCGAAGCCGGCGGCATCCACTTCGGCGGCCACCTGCGTGTCCCGCAACTGGGCCTGAAGCCGTGTGTCGGCCAGCAGCCGCTCGACGGCTGGCCCGTTCTGCCCGGCGGGCTTCACGCTGCCCGGCTCCAGCGGCACCGGTCCGCCCGCGGGCGAGGCCAACACGACCTCGGCGCCGGCATCAACGAAGGCGTAATACGGTGTGGCGAGTTCCTCCGCCCAGATGCCGGTGGCCCGGCCGGTGTCGCCCAAGCGGGCGTGGGAGGTGACGATCATCAGGATGCGTGTCTTGCGCATGGCGCTCTCCAAATCAAGAAGAAAAGGTGGGAAGGCGCCCAATCTATCCCCCTCGTTGCGAGCGATAAACTGCCGAGCAAGAACATCATTCATTACATCAGGTTAAAAACCTCTCCGGCCCTGACCGCTATGCAACGCACCTTCGATCCCATGCAGCTGGGCAGCATCGAGCTGTTCTGCCAGGCGGCCACGCTGGGCAGCTTCACCGCCGCTGCGCAGCAGGCCGGCGTGACGCCGGCCGCGGTGAGCCGCTCGGTCAGCCGGTTGGAAGCGCGGCTGGGCGTGCGGCTGTTCGTGCGCTCCACGCGGCAGATCCGGCTCACCGTCGAAGGACAGCTGTACCACGAACATTGCCTGCAGGCCCTCGCGCAGATCGCGGAGGCAGGCCGGCTGGTGACGGGCCAGCAGGCTGCACCGTCCGGCGTGCTGCGCATCAGCGCGCCGACCACGTATGCCCACCACCGACTGTTCCCCTTGCTGCCGCGGTTCGCCGAGGCCTTTCCCGAGGTGCGGCTGGAAGTCAGCGTGTCGAACCGCAACGTCGACCTGGTCGAAGACGGGTTCGACCTGGCGATCCGGGCCGGCACCCCACCCGACTCCAACCTCGTGATCCGTCCGCTGGAAAGCCTGAGCCTGGGTGTGTTCGCGGCCCCTGCCTATCTCCGGCGCCACGGCAGGCCGCGCACGCCGCAGGACCTGAATGACCACGACTGCATCCAGTTCATCCTGCCCAGCACCGGCCGGCCCCTGCCCTGGCTGTTCAGAAGCCGGCAGGGGGAGGACGAAGAGCACCTCCCTGAAGGCCGCGTCAAGGTGCTGGGTGACGTGCTGGGGTGCCTTCATCTGGCGCAGGCGGGTGGCGGGATCGCCCAGGCCTTCCACGTCATCGCCGACAAGGCGGTGCGCAGCGGCGAGCTGGTCGAGCTGCTCAAGCCTTATGCAGGGCGCACCCGCGCCTTCTCCATCCTCTATCCGCGCAACCGGCATCTCGCCGCGCGGGTGCGGGCCTTCGTCGATTTCCTGCTGGCGGCCCGCAGTGGGGGGATGTGACTTCCCGTAAAGTGGCGCGATCCACTTCGTTCGCATCGCCGCAGGGCGTCATTCCGCATGAAGGACTTCCATTCGTTGATCGCTCGCCTGCTGACCCTGGCATGGCTGCTGCCGACCCTCTGCGCCGCCCAGGCACCGGCCGAGCCTCCCTCCTCGCCGCAGACTCCCCGCTACACCTTTTCATGGCCACTCGACGAGAGCACCCCCAAGCCGCGTGGCGGCACGACCCACGGCGCGCCCGTCACGCTGGACCGCGGGCCCAGCGAGGCCTGGAAAGCCCTGCAGGCGCCGGGCCTGAGTGCGCTGGAGCGTGACCGCCGCGCCATCCTCGCGATGGCGGGCACCTACCGCGTCAGTTTCGATTTCCTCGAGGTCGACAGCTATGGCGCAACGCCGTCCGCACAGCAGCCGGCGCGCGCCCCCTACCAGTCCTGGGGCACGGAGAAGGTCTACGTCGACCAGGACGGCCGGGGACGGGACGGCGTGATCAGCCTCGTGCACATCCTGGAGATGCGCGTCGTCGATGCACAAGGCGTGGCCAGCGAGCCGATGGTGGTCAAGCACTGGCGTCAGGACTGGACGTATGAGCCAGGCGCGATCGTCGAGTACCTGGGCCGCGATCGTTGGCGCCGGCGCGTGCTCGGCCTGGAAGAGCGGCGCGGCGCCTGGCTGCAAACGGTTTACCAAGTGGACGAGTCGCCCCGCTACGCGAGCCTGGGGCGCTGGCAGCACAACACCAGCTTCTCGACCTGGCTGAGTGGCGAGACCTGGCGGCCACTGCCACGGCGCGAGTGGAGCGTGCGCCAGGACTACCACGCCCTGGTCGGCACCAACCGCCACACCATCGGCCCCACCGGCTGGACGCAGGAAGAGAACAACCTCAAGACCGTGCTCACTCCCCAACGGCATGTCGACCCCGCCCATCCCTACCTGGGACGCGAATACGGCATCGCACGCTACGAGCGGCTGGTTCCCACCGGCGGCGAGGGCGGCACGGACTTCGCCGCCGCCGACCGCTACCAGGCGCGCACACGCCTGTTCTGGCAGCGCGTGCGCAATGCCTGGTCGGATGCCTTCGTCCGGCATGGCACCGTCACCTTGCGCGGGCCAGTCGACCAGCTCGGCCTGTTCGTCCCCCTGTTCGAACACGCCGAGCAGATCGCATCAGAAGACAAGGACAGCGCAAGCCCCGGCGAGGCGCAGCTGATCCGCTCGGTCCTGACCGACATGGGCGTGCCTGAACGCAAAAAGGGGAGTGCGACATCCGCACTCCCCTTTGCCCTCCCCGAGCAAACTCAACGCAGCTTGACCAGGCCATTGAGCACCTGGTCCAAACCGCCGAACACCGAGATCTTGTCGATGCGCTCGGCCACGCGCTCCAGCGTCTCCAGCTCCTTCAGGCGCAGGGCGACGGGGTTGTCCTCCATCACCTTGGCGGTGTTGAGCAGGGAACGCGTCGCCGCGGTTTCCTCGCGGCGGCGGATCACGTTGGCCTCGGCCGACTTCTCGGCCTCGACCACCCGGGCCAGGATGGTCTTCATCTCGCCCGGCAGCACGATGTCCTTCACGCCCGCGCTGTCCAGCTCCAGCCCGAAGGCGGAGAGCTTGCGACGCACGTGGCTGGTCACTGCCTCGTCGATCAGCGACTTGTTGTCGAGCAGCGCGTCCAGCGTGCGGGTGCCCACCGCTGCGCGCAGCGCGAACTGCAGCTCGCGGTACAGGTGCTCGGCCGGCTTGTTCAGTTGCGCGTAGGCGGTGAGCACGTCCGTGTAGCGGAAGGTCGCCGACAGGTTGACGCGCAGGCCGACCTTGTCACGGGTCAGGATGTCCTGGCCCGTCACCTCGACCGACTGCAGACGCAGGTCCACCTGCTCCACCGCCACGTTGCGGTTGAACTTCCAGAAGGCGTGTGAACCCGCGGGCAGCAAGCGGTTGATCTGGCCGTCCACCCACAGCAGGCCCACCGCGTGGTCGGGCACCTGGACCTGCAGCACGCCGCCCAGGCCGCTCACCGCACGCTGGCGCATCTGTGTCTGGATCAGCCGAGCGACCACCGGGGCAGGCACCTCGGCGGAGTCGGCCAGGTCGATCACCTCGACCGCGATGTCGAGCAGTCCCTTCCAGTAGAGGCGGCGCGTGCCCGGTGCCAGCACCTCGACGAGGATGCCGTTCTCAGTGCGCAGGCCGACCTGGTTCTCGCCCAGTTCGACACGCACGAAGTGCGCCGACACCACCTCGGGCTCGCAGGCCAGCAGGTACTCGCCGAGGCGGTGGTTGAGGGCCGGCTGCTCGAGGGCGAACCTCTCGACCTCGGGGCGGCGCAGCCCGGTGAACAGCCAGTGCGTGCCTGAGGGCAGGACACGCTCGAAGTCCCCCTCGCGCAGCAGCAGGCCACGCTCGTTCTTCTTCACAATCACTCGATGGAACATGGAAGTCCCCTTTCGTTTTTCTTCATGACTCAAAACTAGGTGCCGTTACAGCCGGGGACGGCGGACGGCCAGGGCACGGAGAACGGGCATTACCCGGCACCAGCACCGCCTCGTCGCACCATGTGCATCGACAAGGCCTGCGCCGGCTGGAGGCAAGCAAGAACCCCGGCGGGCTGACCGCGCGGGCCATCCCCGCTGACGGGCCGCCCGGCACGCGCCCCAGCCCGTCCGCAACGCGCCTCCCTGACGCGAACCGGGTGGGGCCGAAGGCGACGCCCGTGGCGTCCGCATCCGGCGGGTGGTCTTTCGACCGTCTTCACTGCGAGGAGACAGGTATGTCTGTCAGGAAGGATTCGAACCTTCGACCTACGTCTTTCCAGGACGTTGCTCTACCCAGCTGAGCTACAGTGGTGGCACCCCGGGAATCGAACCCGGCATCTCCTTGTGCAGGAGCCCCTCTCCAGAGGGCGCCGTTTCAGAACCCCACACCTTCAGGTGGCATGCCCCCAGCCGACCAGGACCGAATCCCGGGACCAGGCGCACCGGCGGGGCGGACGATCGTCCTAACCCCTGGCCTGTGAACGTGAAGGCGCATCAGGTTCCAAACTTGTCGCCCGCCTAACTCAGGCGGGATCCCTTGGGCAGGCGAGCCGCCAGCCACTCGTGCACGTCAGCCCGGATGTGCCTGCCTTCGAGCAGGAAGTTCTCGAAGCGGCTGGGCACATAAGGCAGGTACAGCAAGGGCATGCCGGCTTCCTCCGGGGTGCGGTCGGCCTTGCGTCCGTTGCACGGGCCGCAGGCCGACACCAGGTTCATCCAGCTCCAGCGGCCGCCGCGCGACTCCGGCAGGATGTGCTCGCACTGCAGCTCGCGCTCGGCAAAGCGCTGGCCGCAATAGGCACAGGTGAAACGGTCGCGGCGGAACAGCTTGAGGCTGCTAAACACCGGCACGATGTCGAACAGGTTGATTTGCGACGCACCCGACAGGGCGATGATGGGATGGATCTCGATCACCGACTGACGGCCGGTGGCCGCGTTCCATCCGCCGCGCAGCGTGCACAAGGGGCCCGCGCCGTCGACCCACGCCACCGCGTCGCGTGCGTAGTGCAAGGCGGCCTGTTCGCGGGTGATCCACGCTTGCGGCGTGCCCTGGATGTCGAGTTGCAGCACATGGGTGTGTGATTCAGGTTGCATGGGTTGCCCTCCTTTCTGCGGGCGATCGGTGGTGTCGATGCCATGCGCTTGGGGGTGACCGACCGGAGTCGAACCGGTACCTGTGGATTCACAGTCCACGGCTCTGCCATTGAGCTACGGCCACACCCAAGCACACGGGTGGTTGAACAAAGAAGAAAAGTGGTCTCGGCGGCAGGGCTCGAACCTGCGACCCCGTGCGCCCAAGGCACGTGCGCTCCCAACTGCGCTACACCGAGATGAAACAGGACAAACTGGTCCCCTCGGTCCGAGTCGAACGGACATGCCTTGTGGCCACGGCTTCTGAGACCGCTGCGTCTGCCAATTCCGCCACGAGGGGATGAATGAATGAATAAATCAGCGAATGAACACTGGTCTCGGTGGCAGGGCTCGAACCTGCGACCCCATGCTCCCGAAGCATGTGCGCTACCAGCTGCGCCACACCGAGAAAAAGAAACTGGTGCCCCGTGCACGATTCGAACGTGCGCCCCCCGGCTTCGTAGACCGGTGCTCTCATCCGCTGAGCTAACGGGGCAGAAAAAAGAAAGCCATCATCTGGCGTCGCGTGCGGGATTCGAACCCGCGTTCCCGGAGTGAAAGCCCGGCGTCCTGGTCCCCTAGACGAACGCGACAGAACGAAAAACTCCCATGACGGTTGTGCTCCAGCGCGAGTGCGGGTGACCCGCCCAGCGCCCTCGCTGCACGATGCCGATCTGTCCGGCAGCGCACATCCCGGCCACCCCGTGCTGAAGGGGGCTTGGCTCGACCGTGTGCTCGAACACACCCGTCATGAGACTGTTTGGAGCGGACACCGGGTCTCGAACCCGGGACCTCGACCATGGCGTGGTCGCGCTCTACCTGCTGAGCCATGTCCGCTGAAAATTTGAGCCATGCGCAATGCCTGCGAGCGCGCAGCCCTCAGGCCCGCACACGGCTCGTGGTGCAGGCGGCCCACCCAGTTGTGGGATCACACCTGCGGCAAATTGTTAAAGAGCGTGGCGGGTGGCAGCACCACCCCAGACTTGAGACAAAAAACAAAAAGGCCCGGATTCCTTGACAGGGATCCGGGCCTCGAAGAGAAATTCGAGTCGCAGGGTGTGCGCCTAAGCGCTCCCCATGCCCGGGTGCGGAAAATCCTCCTCCCAGCCCTGTGCGGCAAAGCAGGGTCGGCCAAGGTGGGCCGGATGCCGACTGGCGTTGGCCAACGTGACGCCGCCCAGCGTGCAACCCAGACCCGCCTGCTTGCCGGCGAACGAACGCAGGCCCTGGAAGGGCAGCAGACGTTGCAGGGAGGAGCGATTGGTTTTCACGATGGACTCGGTGGAAGTGAGGGATTGAAGAAGGGGTCAAACGAAGCTGCATCTGATGCAGCGAGATCGAACTGTAAAGATTCTTCACTTTTCGGTCAAGCACTTCTTCGTTATTTTTTTCGAAGGCGTGAAACGGCTCGTTAAGATCCCCGCTCCGCAGCCAGCCTTTGAGGACCATGCCGACGCCCTGGGTCTCATCACTTGTCCATCGCAGCCTGGACCGCCTGTGCACCGCCTTCAGCCTGCTGGTACTCCCCCTCGCCACGCTGCTGCTGTTGCAATGGCCGCTGCGTGATGTGCTTGGCGCCTATTCGCGCCAGGCCAACGACATGGCCCAATGGGTCTTCGCGCTGTACGTGGCCGTGGCCCTTCGCCACACCACGCGGCAAGGCCGCCACCTCGCTGCGACGGCGGTGAGCACCCGCTACTCCGAGGCCTGGCGACGGCGCCTGGCACGCTGGGGACATGCCTTGGCCGTGCTGCCCTTCGCCATCTACGTGCTCGTCTCGGGGGCACTGATGGTGTGGCGGGCACTGCAAGCCACCGAGGCCTTTCCTGATACGGGCAATCCGGGCTACTTCATCGTCAAACTCAGTGCGTGGCTGATGGCATTGCTGATGGCCCTGCAGGCCCTGGCCGACTTGGGCACCCCGCGTGCAGGCACCCCATGAACGGCCTTTGGATGTTCGCCGCAGCGATCGTGCTGACGGTGTCGACGGGCCTGCCCGTCTATGCGGTGCTGCTGCTCGTGAGCGCGGCCTTCGCCTTGGCCGGCGTGTGCACAGGCGCCATCGACGCCAGCCTGCTGCAGGCGCTGCCGACGCGGCTGGTCGGCTTGCTGGAGCACGACCTGCTGCAAGCCCTGCCCTTGTATGCCTTGATGGGATCCTTGCTCAACCGGCTGCCGCTGGCCGGCGAACTGCATCGGGTGGGCCATCGGCTGACGGCTCGCAGCCCGGCGGCCGCCGAGCTGTCCGCCCTCGGCGTGGGCGCGCTGCTGGCGCCGATGAATGGCTCGGTGGGGGCCAGCCTCCATACGCTGTCGCGGCGGGTGGTGCCACAGGTGCTCCAGGCCGGAGCGCCGCCCGCGCAAGCCGCGGCCACCTGGTGCGTGGCCAGCACCCTCGGCGTCCTGATCCCGCCGTCCCTGGTGCTCCTGCTGCTGGGCGATGCCATGATGCGCGCACACACGGAGGCCGTGAACCTCAGCGGCGCCGCCGTGCGCATCATCAACACGCAGGATGTGATGCACGCGGCGCTGTTGCCCGGCGCCCTGATGCTGCTGTTGTCGATGGCCTGGGTGGCCTGGCGCGACCGCCATCGCCCACGCGGCGACGTGCGTGTGACACGCGGCCAGATCGCCACCACGGTGGGCGTGGCGCTGACCCTGGCCATCCTGCTGGGCAGTGTCGCGCTGGGACGCCTGTATGCCGTGGAGGCCGCCGCCACGGGCTGCGCCTTGCTCACGCTGTACGCCGCACTGCGGCGCCAGCTGGACCGCCCCCTGTGGCGTGCCGTGTTGGACGACACGCTGTCGCTGACCGGCATGCTGTTCGCGCTCCTGGTCGCCGCCACGGCGTTCTCACTGCTGTTGCGTGCCTTCGGGACCGACCATCTCATCGCGCAGGCCCTGGCGCTGCTGGGCGACCGCCCCTTGACGATGCTGGTGTGCGTGCTGCTGGGGCTGGTGGCCACCTCGTTCGTGCTGGATGCGTTCGAGATGATCTTCCTGGTGATTCCGCTGGTGATGCCCCCCGTGCTGAGGGTGGTGCCGGACGCCGCATGGGTGGCCGCCCTCACGCTGCTGGTGCTGCAGGCCGGCTTCCTGCTGCCGCCCTTTGGCTATGCCGTGGTGATGGCCCAGGCCCTCAGCCCGGCACGGCCGGGCTGGCGCCCCCTGGCCCGCGCCTTGCTGCCGCACCTGCTGATCCTGCTGGGCCTGATCGCCGCCTTGCTGGCCTGGCCCGGCCTGGTCCATTGGGGCCGCTCGGGAGAGGCCCTACCCACGGCCCAGGTCATGAGCGCGGAAGAAGCCGAGCGGCTGATGCAGCAGCAGGGCACGCAGCGCGACGAGGAAGCCCCATGAGGGGCGCGGCGCGGCTCAGAGGTTGTTGCTCGCCGAGACCAGGTCGTTGTAGGCCTTGATGGCCTTCTCGACACTGCCTTCGACCATCCACCCCGAGCCAGGCTTGAGCATCATGCGCTCGCCTTCGCTGTAGGGCACCCGGTCGCGGACACGGCGCACACGTTCCTTCGCGGCCTTGCGCATGTTCTCGGTGGCCGACTCGAAGAAGGTCCATTTCATCGACAGCTCCTCGCGATGCGCCTTGGCATAGGCCAGCGCCTCGTCGGTGATCTTCTCGTAGGCCGCCAGCTGTTCACCGGCCTTGGCAGCGTCGAAGTCTTCCTCGCCAATGGTGGCCGCTAGCTGCTTGGCCTTGCGCATCAGGGCCATCTGGAAGTAGGTCGCCTTGCGACCCTCGGTCTTCTCGACCTCGGCCAGCTGGGCCTCGAGCACCGCGTCGTTCTCGGTCTCCAGCGCTTGCGAGAACGCCGTGCTGGCATGGCTGAAGGCATCGAAACTGGCCGCCAGCAGCGTGTGCAGCTCCTTGCCCTTGGCGAACTTGTCGTCCTTGTAGTTCTCGCGGTCGTAGTAGGGGTAGGCCTCGGCCACCGCCTTGTCCAGGGCGCTCAGGGCTTCGATGTAGGCCTTGCCCGCCGCATCCAGGGTGGCCATCGCCGGCTTCATGGCAGCGGCCTGCGCGAAGGTCGTGCGGCACTTGGTCACGGCATCGCTGTTCATCGAGTACAGGCCGTAGACCACACGCTCCTTGCCGGTGGGACCGACCTTCATGTCCTTGACCCAGCTGCTGTAGCGCGCGATGGTGCGCTCGGCGCTGCCGTCCAGCTGGTTGAAGCAGTCGATGTAGCCATTGAGCTTGGCCGAGGCATCGGCCTGGGCAGGCGCCGCGGAAGGGGCGTCCGCCGAGCGGGACGCGCTCGGCGCAGCGGGTGCGCTGGTGTCGGCCTTTCGGTCGCAGGCGGTCAGCGTGACACACATCGCGACAGCCAAGACAAGGGACGGAGAATTGAAATTCATGACTTTCTTCGGGGAATGTAAAAAGGGAGGCATTGTCACAGCCCTTCCCGGTCCCGCACCATGCCTGCATTGCCCTCGCTTCGACCCAGCGGCCGCGACCAATCCCCGCGCCTGAAGGCCGGGCGGGCGCTGCAGTTGCTGTGGCTCCTCATCGCCACGCTGGCGCCTGCGGGCGCCCTGCCTGCCCCCGACGCCGATCCCACGGTGCAGGTACGGCTGCGCATCCCTGCCCTGCCGAAGGTGAAGATGTCGGTCCAGATCGGGGAGAACCGCTTCTACCGCGTCGACAACCACGCGGGCCGCGCCAGCGTGCTGGACCTCGGGGCGCTGGAGCTGGGGTGGCAGACCTTCAGGCTCCATGACGTCCGCTTCTTGGATGGCACCTCCGCGGTTCCGGCCGTGCCCCCCGCCCTGTCATGCAGCGGCGGCTTCGCCCTGGAAGCAGCGGCCGGCCAGCGCAAGGCACGGGAGCTCGCGCTGAGCATGCAACTCGACCCCGAGGGCCGGCTTCGCTGCACGATCCGCTGAAGCCCCCCTCAGGGGTTGGCCATGACGCTGAAGAAGTCCACGGGATAGACCATCTCGTAGCCGTAGAAGCCGTAGCTCTGCGTGTTGGCGCCCACCTGCATGGTGTTGAACTCGTTGTGGGACCGCGAGGCCAGCGTGGCCCAGGTCGGCCGGGTGTCGTACCACTCGGGGTGCGGGACCGCCCCGACGGCCAGGCGTTGGCGGTACAGGCGGTCCAGGTAGGCCAGCGGGTAGTCCAGCAGGGTGTGGCCGCCGGAGTAGGTGCGGGTGACCTCGGAGTACGCGAACCCGATGTTGTTGTCGACGTAGCCGTACTTGACCACGTAGTTCATGGTCTGGAACAGCATGTCCTCGATGGTGGGGTACGGGATGCCTGCCCCCTTGCCAGCGGCCGCCATCAGCTTGTCCTGCTCGTAGAACTTGATGACGTTGGACAGCAGCGGCCCGGCCATCCAGGGGTTGGTGCCGTTCGCCCCCGCCACGCCGTTGCTGTTGTCCATCAGGGTCATCGTCCAGTAGCCCGTGCCCTGGCTGGCGTTGTTGACGCCGATCACGGCGGAGCTCACGGTGCGCGTGGCCGGGTTGTAGCCCACGTGGTTGAGCGGGGTCTGCCACCACTGGATGAGGTGGTTGACCAGCTGCCCGTTGACCGTCTTGTGGTAGTTGGCGTCGCCCGTCACGCGCACGTACTCGTTCATGACGTACAGCGGCCAGCCATAGTCCCGCTCGGCCTCGCGGTACTGCGAGACATCGAAGGGCGTCTTGAAGAAATACGGCGTGACGTGCTTCCACCAGTTGGCGATCTCGGTCAGAACCTCCAGCGAGCGCTTGTCGCCCGTCAGCAGGTACAGGTCGCTCAAGCCGCTCACGTGGGCATGACCCCAGTGCATGTTGCGCACCTGGTGGTCTTCGTTGTTGTGCCCCTGCGCATGGATCTCGCCGGCAGGCTGCTGGCCCATGGCCTGCCAGGCGGCCGCCGTCTCCCAGTAGCCGCTGCGCGGACCGTGGGCCACGTCGATGTCGGCGAAATGGCGGGTGCTGATCTCGCCCAGCTGGAACCAGCGCTGCTCGCCCGTGCGGACGAATTCGTGCAGGAAGGCGTTCGCGCCGATGTGCGTGTCGTTGTAGAAGGCCGGGATGCGCACGCCATTGACGACGTCGTTCCAGCCCGCGCGCAGGCGGTCACCGTAGTCGCGCCAGCCGAACATCGTGGCGTCGCCGCCGAGGTCGTCGGGGTCGTTGCGCGTCACGCTCTGGGGCGTGGGCTGCTCGATGCTGGGAATGTAGATGTCCTTCAGCAGCATGGCGCTGTAGCCGGTGTTGGTGTTCGGGTTGCCCACGGTGATGTCGCCGAAGACGCCGGAGCTGGCATACCAGGACGGCGCGGCCGTCAGCTCCAGGCGGTGGCGCTGGTAGCCCTTGTTGAGGTCGATGAGGGCTGAGGTGGCAGCTTGCGTGTCACCGAAGGCGAAGCGCAGCTGGTGCGTCTTGGCCCCGCCCGGACGGGTGAAGTAGAAGCTGTTGGGGCGCTTGTAGCGCGTGCCCGACTGGGCTGGCACGGTCGTGTCCGCGGCCCCGCCGAGCGAGCGCTCGGCGAACAAGGCGGCAGTGAGCGTGTGGTCCTTGACGTTGAGCTCGATCGGGTACTGCTGCCAGAAGTCCCGCACCATCAGGCTCAGGTGGCGCGCGCCGCTGTCCAGCGCCAGCCAACCCGGTGCACGCAGGCCGCTGCCCACACCCGTGTAGCTGAACGTGTTGCCCTGGTCATCACCGTTGTCGAAGATGAACTGGCCGTTCTGCAGGAGATAGTGCTCACCGCTGACCGTGCCGCTGGCGCTGGCGTCCTTGTCCAGGCCGAAGCGGTACTGGGCCGGCGTGTCGGCCAGGTAGTTCCAGCGCAGCCCATAGCCGCGCGCTGCGAAGGCCAGTGGGGACCCCGCCGGATGGGCTGCATCGACATCGGCCTCCGCCCGGTCGTCGATGACGGTGAAGTCGATGTCGAGCTTGTCGGAGCCTGCATAGGCGGCATAGCGCACCAGGTACTTGATGAGCGTCGCGCCGCTGCTGTTGGTCAGCGCACCGCGCGCACGGATGACCGCGCGCACCGGCCCTTGCTCCTCGACCGTGATGTCGGGGTTGGCCGCCTGGCTGGCGGTGTACTGGACGCCGTCGGCGTTGACCATGAAGAATTCGCCCGCGCCGAGCACCTGCTCGCCGGCGTCGAAGACACCGTTGTGATCGGCGTCGCGCCATAGGGCGGTGACCAGGCCGCGCGCATTGAGCACGAAGCGGATGGCGCCGGTGTCCACGGTGGTGTTGCCGCTGGCCTGGGCCACGCTCACCCCGCGCGGCACGGCAGCGCGCACCACGCTGCCGCCGTAAGCGAGACGGTAGTTCTTGGCGGCACCCACGTCGGTGACGAACTGCACCAGGGCCGACTTGACGGACCCGTCCGGCCAGGACGCCAGGGTGTCGATCTGCGAAGGCACTTCCTGGGCACCATCACCGGTCTCGAGCCGGACGTTGGCCAGCGAGCGCAGTGCCCCCTGGGGGAAGGGGATGCCGCTGCGCACAGGGATAGAACCTGCCGTTGGCGCTGCAGCCAGCGTGAGGGGAATCACGCCTGCATTGGCAGCAGGTGCGGGGGCGGTCCCAGGGCCCAGGCCGCCACCCGTACTGCCACCGCCACTGCTGCCGCCGGTCCCGGTGCCTCCGCCTGCGCCGCTGCCGTTCCCATTGCCACTGCCGTTCGGAGAAGTCGTGCCTCCCGCGGAGGCTGCCGGCCCGTTGGCCTCCGTGCCGTCGGAGTTGCAGCCGGCCCCGGCACCCAACATCAGCATGGCCAGCAACCACGCCCCCAACCGGCCTACACCCCCGAACGAGGACGACTTCATCAGCATCTCCATACAACCTACAACCGCCCGCGCTGCAAGAGCATCGGGAACATCTTGGCAACCGCGCTGCGTAGCAAGACATGGCACGAGCCGATGAACTTGCCCTGCCTCGTCGCCGTTGCAGGATAGAGTAAATTCAGCCTAAAGCCAGGTTCATTTCAATTCTTAACACCGCAACAGCGACGGTGGCTCCTTACAAAGAATTGCACACACTTCATCCACCCGGCAGGAGGCCAGAATGCCTCGATGGCGGCCCGGGCACGCAAATGGTCACCGTTTGATACGGGCCTGCAGACAGGCTCTTCCATAATGCGCCCTGCGTCATCCAAAACCTGTCCCCGTCATGATCCCTGCCCTCCCCGGAGCCACCGAGTCGGTGCGCCAGGCCCTCCAGGCCCTGGTGACGGATCTCGGTGCCCAGGCGGGGCCTGCCTTCGTCGGCCTGGTGCTGTATGGCGGGCTGGCGCGGGGGCGCTACCGGCCCGGACGCAGCGACGTCAACGTGGTCGTGCTGCTGGACCCCGCGGATGCCGCCATGCTCAAGGCCATCGCACCCGCCTTGCGCCAGGCCCGCCGTGCGGCGGCCGTCGACGCGCTGCTGATGACGCCGGCCGAGGTGCCACTGGCCGCGCTCGACTTTCCCACCAAGTTCCTCGACATCCAACACCACCACGTGGTGCTGCATGGCAGCGGGGATCCCTTCCAGAACCTCGCCCTGCCGCGCGCGGCCGTGCAGCGGCGCATCGCGCAGTCGCTGCGCAACCTGCTGCTGCGCCTGCGTCACCGCTACCTCACCATGGTCGACGAGCCGCAAGGCCTGCACACGGCCCTGGCCGGCATGGCACGTCCGCTGGCCATCGAGTTGTCGGCGCTGCTCCAGGTGAGCGGGCACGCCGTGCCGGGGGAAGACCGCACCGCCGCGATCTATGCCGCTGCTGCCCGGACCTTGCAGCTCGACGCCACCGTGCTGTCCGAACTGGCCGGCCTGCGCGACGGTGCCTCCAGCGTCGATGCCCCCGTCCTGTTCGGCCGCGTGCTGGCCCTGCTGTCCCAGCTGGCTGACCGGGTTGACCAGCAAGCGGCAGGAGAGCCCTAGGGCCTGCCTCCGTCAGCCAAAGAAAGAAACGCAAAGGCGCACCGTGACCCTGCCCGTGCTTTCCGACCTGCTCAACCTGAGCGGTCCGGCCTTTCTGCTGTTCTACGCAGCCGCCTTCGTCGCCGTGCTGCTGCTGGGTCGTTGGATGAAACGGCACCTTCTTGCCACGGTGGCGCCCCTGAGCGGCGCGGGCCATCGCCTGTCGGCCTATGAGCTGGCGAGCCTGGCCGGAGGACCGGAGCGCGCCATCGCCACCGCGCTGACCCGCTTGTCGCACCAGGGCCTGCTGGCCCCCGCAACGGAGGGGCCTGCGGGCTTCGTGGTCCGGCAACCTCTGCCTGCACAGGCTCATGAGCTGGAGAAGATGCTTCACCGGGAAGTCGAGCTGCGGCGCGACAGCAACCCGCCCAGCCTGTTCATCCTGAGCCGCATCGCGCTGCACACCGGCCCCCTCGAACGCCTTGACGCGGCGCTGAGAAAAGGGGGCTGGCTGGTCGACCCGTCGAACGCACGCGTGAACGGCGTGCGCCTGCTGGTGACGCTCCTGTGGCTGGGCCTGATCGCCCTGGGCGTGGCCAAGACCGGCATCGGCCTGTCGCGCGACAAGCCGGTGGGCATCCTGATGTTCTTCCTGCTCGTCACGGTGCTGACCGGCTGGTTCACACGTGGGCTGCCCCGGCGCACGCCCCGTGGTGACGCCTTCGTGAACGACCTGACGCGGCGCAACGCCGCCCTGCAGACCACTTTGGCGCGAGGCAGCCAGAGCCAGCACAACGTCTCCCACGAAGACCTGATCCTGGCGGTGGCCCTGTTCGGCACCCCCGTGCTGGCGAACGGGCCGCTGGCGTGGATGCTGCCGCCGCTGTCCACCGGGAGTGCCGGCAGCGGCGGCGGCGACAGCGGTTCGTCCTCGTCGAGCTGCGGCGGGGGTGGCGACTCCTCGTGCGGCGGCGGAGGCTGTGGCGGCTGCGGAGGAGGCTGCAGTTGAAAACGATGATGACGAACATAAAGAAGGCCGTGACGCAGACGATCTCGAAGGTCCTGCATGGGACCCCCGTGCCGCCCACGTCCACACCGGCCCCCTGCACCCCGCTCACGCTGGGGCTGGGCATCGGCTGGCGCCCCGAGCTGGCCTGGATGATCGAACGCCGGCCCGACCTCGGCTTCGTGGAGCTGCTCGTCGAGAACCACCTCGGTGGTGTGCCAGATGCCGTCCACCTGCTGCGCGAACGCGGCCTGACGGTGCTGCCGCACGGCGTGTCGTTGTCGCTGGGCAGCGCCGATCTGCCCGACCGCGAGCGCCTGCTCGCCCTGGCGAGCCTGGCCCGCCAGATGGATGCGCCGCTGGTCAGCGAGCATCTGGCCTTCGTGCACGCGGGCGGGCACCACAGCGGTCACCTGCTGCCGCTGCCACGCACGCGCGAGGCACTGGAAACCGCCGTGCGCAACGTGCGGGCCGCCCAGGCGCTGCTGCCGGTGCCGCTGGCGCTGGAGAACATCGCCAGCCTGCTGGAATGGCCCGGCGCCGAGATGAGCGAGGCCGACTTCTGGGCCGAGCTGCTCGACCGCACGGGCGCCCTGATGCTGCTGGACCTCGAGAACCTGTACGCCAACCGCCGCAACCACGGCCTGGACGAGCGGGCTTTCATCGACCGCCTGCCGCTTGACCGCGTGGCCTATGTGCACGTCGCCGGGGGCGTGACCGACAGCGAAGGGCTCTACCACGACACCCATGCCCATCCCGTTCCCTCGCCCGTGCTGATGTTGCTGCAGCACCTGTGCGAACGCCACTGTCCGCCCGGCGTCCTGCTGGAGCGTGACGACCACTTCCCTGCGCCCGCCGCCCTGCACGACGAGCTCGACGCAATGGCCGCCCTGCTGAGTGCTGGGCGCGCCCCCCGCTCCCGCACGCCCCGCCCAGGCACAGCCCGTGGGACTGCGTCCGGCCAGGCCCATCCGCACCATGACGATGTCCCTGCGTGATCAGCAGGCCGCGCTGCTGGCGGCCCTGGTGGCGAACGGCCCGGTGCCGCCCGGCTGGAACGCCGAGCGCGTGCACGCCATGGCGCGCTCCCTGATGCAGAAGCGGGCACGCGGGATAGGACGCAGCTGGCCCACCCTGAAGGCCTTGCTGGGCGATGACTTCGATGCCCGCTGCGCCGCCTATGCCCGGGTCCAGCCGCTGCCGCAGCACGGCGGCCCACTGGCCGACGGTCGGCTGCTGGCGCGCTGGCTCGAGCGGCAGGGCCTTCCCCTGAGCGATGCGGTGCGTCGCCAGGCGCTGGCGGTGGACCAGCGCTTCTTCACCCATCATCCCGCCTGGCCAGCGCGCCGCTGGCCGAGCCTGCGCCTGTGTTGGCTGCCCCAGGCCCAGAGCTGGTTGCTGGCGCTGCACGTGCCGGGTTGGCTGGACCACCAGGTCCAGGTGCGCTGGCCACATGGCTGGCCCCATCCGCATATCCGTTGAAATCTCACGAAAGCGCCGGGTGCCCTATAGTTCCGGCGCGATGCGAATCCGGCCCCTCCTCTTCCTCGCCGCGGCGGCAGTGCTCGTGCCGGGGTTCTTGGCTGCCATCATTGCCATCGAGAAGGTCAAGGAGGCCGAGCGCGAAACCGCCCTGCGCGGGCTTCACGAGACCGTCCGGGCCACCGCCCTGCTGATCGACCGCGAGATCCAGGGCTCTCTGGGCACCCTTTCCGCGCTGGGCAATTCACCCCATTTGCAGAACGACAACCTCGCATCCTTCTACAAGGAAGCGCTCGCGGTGGACCACCAGCCCTACGTCTGGACCCTGCTGTTCGATGAGGAGGGCACCCAGAAACTCAACACCTCCCTGCCCTTCGGCACCCCCTCTCCCCCCGCCTCGCAGCAAGCGCGCGAGCGCGTCAGTCAGGTGCTGTCGACCGGACGCCCGCTGGTCACCGACCTGTTCATCGGCCCTGTCACCAAGCGGCTCATCACCACTGTGTATGTGCGCGCCAAGGCCGCCTCGGCCCGGCCCTACGTCGTGGCCCAGGCTTTCGCGGTGGACCGCTGGCGCAAGACCGCGCTGCAACCGCGCGGCCAAGCCGACTGGATCGTGGCGGTCCTCGACCGCCAAGGCCGGTTCATTGCCCGCAGCCACCAGGCCGACAGCCTCCTGGGGCAATCCGCGCGGCCCGAGCTGGTGGCGGCGGCCGCCGCCGCCCCGGAGGGGCTGATCCGCCACCGGACCCTGGAAAACGTCGACGCCTACGACGCCTTCGTGCATTCCGAGCTGACCGGCTGGACCATCGCGGTCGCCGCACCGGTGGAAACGATCGAATCGTCGGCCTGGCAGGCCGTCTCATGGCTGGTGGCGGGGCTGTGCATGGCGCTGGGGGGCGCCCTGGCAGTGGCGGGGCTGATCGGCCGCCGCTTTGTGCAGGCCCTGGCCGTCACCTCGCAGGCCGCCGCAGCCTTGGGCAACGGCCGTCAGCCCGAGGTCAAGCCCACCACGGTGCACGAGATCAATGTGCTCAACGAGGCCTTGCTCGATGCCGGCCGCCTGCTGTCGGCCGAACGGCAGACACGGGAGCAGGTGGAAGCGGAGCGGGCCGAGCTGTTGCGCAAGGAGATCCTGGCGCGCGAGAAAGCCCAGAAAGAGAACGCGGCCAAGGACCAGTTTCTGGCCATGCTCGGCCACGAGTTGCGGAACCCCTTGGCGGGCATCGCCGGCGCCACCACCCTGCTGATGCGGGGCCGCTCCGACGAAGCCTCGCTGGCCCGCTACCTGGGCATCATCGACCGCCAGAACCGCCACCTGACCCGCATCATCGACGACCTGCTCGAAGTCAGCAGGGCGATGTCAGGCAAGATCGTGCTCTCGCCAGCTCCGATGGATCTGTCAGACTGCGTGAATCATTGCGTCGACGCCCTGCGCACCAGCGAGCGTGCCCAGGGCCATCCCCTGGTGATGGAGACCCAGGCGACCTGGGTGAACGCAGACGCCGTGCGGATGGAACAGATCGTGAACAACCTCGTGACCAATGCGCTGAAATTTTCCCCGCCGGGCGGAACGGTCTGGGTGCGCCTGCGGCCGACCGAAAGCCAGGCTGTCCTGGAAATCAGCGACGAGGGCGCGGGCATCGGTGCCGATCTGCTACCGCACGTGTTCGAGCCCTTCGTGCAGGGGCCCAACCTGCCGGGCCGGTTGCAGAGCGGCCTGGGCATCGGGCTGGCGCTGGTCAAGCAGCTGGTGCGGCTGCACGGCGGCGAAGTCCATGCCCACAGCCAGGGCGAAGGGCTGGGCAGCACCTTCACCGTCACCCTGCCACGGATGGGGGCACAGGCCCCGTCCTCCACCATGGAGCCCCGGGTCAAGCCGTCAGGATGCCGCGTCCTGGTGGTGGACGACAACCCGGATGCCCGCCTGACCACGGTCGAGCTGCTGCGCAACATGGGCTATGAGGTGGAGGAAACCGCGGACGGCCCGCAGACGCTGGCCCGGCTCACCGAGTGGCAGCCCGACGTCATCGTCATGGACATCGGCCTGCCTGGCCGGGACGGCTATGCGGTGGCGGCAGACCTGCGGCGCCGACCGGAGCTCGACCGTGTGTCCCTGATCGCCCTGACGGGCTATGGCCAGGACCTCTCACGCCGCGAGGCGGTCGCCTCGAAATTCGACGACCACCTTGTCAAGCCCGTGAAACCGGATAGGCTCATGGCCACCATCGAACGACAATTGCGGACCCGGCAGCCGGGCAGGTCTCCCCCGCCAGAACCGCCGCTTGCCTCGCAGTCTCCTCGCCCCGCCGGGCTTCCTGACCGGACTTTGACCTGACCCTTGCCTGCCGAATAGAAAACCATGACGACCAACGAAGACATCCGAATTGTTGTGGTGGACGACGATGTCGACGCCGCCGAGGTCCTGAAAGACCTGCTCGAGCTGGACGGCTACAGGGTCTGGGTGGCGCACGACGCCCTGCAGGCCCTGACACTCGTCGCCCAGCACCAGCCGGACGGTGTGCTGCTGGACCTGGGCCTGCCGGACATGGATGGCCTGGAGGTGGCGCGGCGCCTGCGTGCCCAGGAGGGCGCCAAGCTCGTGCTGGTGGCCGTCACCGGACGCGGCAGCGAGGAGGACCGCATGGCGGCCGATGCCGCCGGCATCGACTACGTGCTGGTCAAGCCCCTCGACACCCAGCTGCTGGCACGCATCTTCCCGCCGGTGGGATGAGGCGGGGCCGGGGCCCCGCACCCACGCTCACCAGGCGCTCGAGCGGATCTGCGACTCCCACTTTCCCCGCACCACCTTGTAGGCGGCCACGGCGCTGTAGGTCTGCTCGCCCTGCTCGTTCCACTTCATGTAGCCGGTCACCGGCACGTAGCTGTCGATCTGGCGCAGCGCCTCGGTGATCTTCTGCGGATCGGCCGAATCGACGCGGCGCATGGCCGCCGCCACCTGGTACATGGCGTCGTAGGTGTAGTGGCTGCCGTAGGCCACCTCCGTGTTGAAGCGGGCCTGGTACTTGCGGATGAAGCCGGTGCCGTTCGGGAAGTCCCGCGCCTCCAGGATCCCGGACGTGGCGAAGATCGGCATGGGGTGCGCCTTCTTCAGCATCAGGGGTGATTTGAGGGTGTCACCCCCCAGCACCGGAATGTCCGTCAGGCCAGCGGCTTCCATGACCGGCAGCAGGGCCTCCACCTGGAAATCGTCCAGGGTCGTGATGAGGGCCTGCACCTGCAGCGCCTTCATGCGGGCCACCACGGCGCTGAAGTCCTTGGACTTGTCGCCGAACGTCTGCTGCAGGACCACCTCCTTCTTGGCCGCCTGCAGCTGCGCCACGGCGCCGGCGGCAAGGTCCTTGCCATAGGGGGTTCCGTCGTCCAGCACGGCGAAGCGCGTGGCGTTGAAGCTCTCGACCGCGAAGCGGCCCATGGCCTTGGCCTGCAGGTTGTCATTGGCCACCAGGCGGAAGGTGGTGGGCAGCCCCAGGGCGGTGTACTTGGGGTTGGTGGAGATGGCCAGCTGCGGGATGTGGGCCTGCGCATACACCGGCGCGGCCGGAATGCTGACCCCCGAGTTGAGATGGCCGATGACCACCGCCACCTTGGCGTCCACCAGTTGGTGGGCCACCTTCACGCCCTGCTCCGGGTTCGAGGCGTCGTCGACGGAGACGACCTCCAGCTTGACCGGCTTGCCGCGCAAGGTGAAGCCCGCCTGGTTCAGCTCCTCCACCGCCAGTATGACCCCGTTGAGCATGTCCTGCCCGCGTGCGGCGAGCTCCCCCGACAACGGCTGGGCCACGCCGATCTTGACAACCGCGGGCGCCCCCGGATCGCAAGCTTGCAACAGGCCGGCCAGCGCACAGGCTGACAGGCATGACAGCGCCCGCCGACGTGTCAGGGTGGCGGTGTTCAGACCGGGGCGGGAAGAGGCGGTGGTATGCATCAGAGACTCCATCGAAGGCCATCGTAGGGGGGGATGAGCGACGTGGCAGCAGCACAGCCTGCCGGGGGCACCAGATCGGGACTGCGGCGGACGCTTGCTGCGCTTGCCATCCTGGCTGATGCCAGTCGTCGCTGCCACGCAAGCGACGCGCCAGCACAGCCATCCGAACCCGGCCGGAACCCACGGGACGGAGCATCGCACGACAAACCACACGCCCGCCACTCCTGTGGCGGGCCCATGCAACAGGTGCTGCCCTCAGAGATGCCTGTCAATGCGGGTACGCCTTGCCCCTGCCGTAGGGAAATCCGCCCCATGGGGGCGGAAACGCGCCCTGCCCGGTTCGCAAGCGCACTCATTCCCGCATCAGTGCCTCAATGTCCTGCGGCTGGACCGGTACGCCCCGGCTGATCAGCTCGCAGCCCGTGGGGGTGACCACCGCGTCGTCCTCGATGCGGATGCCGATGTGCCAGAATGCTTCGGGCACCCCTTCAGCCGGACGCACGTACAGGCCGGGCTCCAGCGTCACCACCATGCCCGGCGCCAGGACGCGCGAGGGCTTCTTGACCACGGTCCCGCCCATCCCGTCGGGCTGGGCCACGGGCTCCTCGTCGCGTGAGAGGTATTCACCCACATCGTGCACATCGCGGCCCAGCCAGTGACCGGTGCCGTGCATGTAGAACTGGCGGTAGGCGGCGCTTTCGATCACGGCGTCCACGTCACCCACGACGTCGCGCCGCAGCAGGCCCAGGTCCAGCATGCCCTGGGACAAGACCCGCACCGCGGCGTGATGGGCATCACGCTGGCGGGCCCCCGGGCGTGTGGCCGCCGCGGCGACGTCCTGGGCACGCAGCACCAGTTCGTACAGCGCCCGTTGCGGGGCCGAGAAACGCCCGTCCGCGGGAAAGGTGCGGGTGATGTCGCTGGCATAGCCGTCCAGCTCGCAACCCGCGTCGATGAGGCACAGCTCGCCAGGCCGCAGGGGCGCGGCACCGGCCGCGTAATGCAGCACGCAGGCATTCGCCCCGGCCGCCACGATGCTCGGGTAGGCGGGGCTTTGCGAACCTGCGCGGCGGAACTCATGCAGCAGCTCGGCCTCGATCTCGTACTCCGCCACGCTGGCCGCGCCGGCCCGGAAACGCGCCGCGCAAAAACGCATGGCGCGCAAGTGGGCGTCGGCCGAGATGCGCGCGGCGCGGCGCATCGTGTCGAGCTCCCCGGCATCCTTGACCAGCCGCATCTCCGCCACCAGGGCGCCCAGGTCCCGCAGCACGGCGGGACACTCGACGCCCGCCCGGCTGCGAGCTCGGACGTTGTCGAGCCAACCTTGCACCCGGGCCTGCAAGCCAGCCTGGGCAAAGGGGAACCACACCGCGGGCTGTCCCGCCAGGCACTCCGGCATCAGTTCGTCAATCTGTCCCACGGCATAGGCCTGGTCCACACCCAGGGCCGCCGGCGCCGCCTGCGGACCGAGCCGCACGCCGTCCCAGATCTCGCGCTCCAGGTTCTTTTCCCGGCACAGCAGGATGCTGCGGCCGTCGGCAAACAGCACCAGCCAGGCCTGGGGTTCGTCAAACCCGCTGAGGTAGTGGAAGTTGCTGTCGGGGCGATACGGGTAGTGGGTGTCCGCGTTGCGCAGCAGCTCGGGAGCGGTCGGCAGCACGGCCACACCACCGCCCTGGGCACTCAGCTGGGCGGCGAGCTGGGCACGGCGACGGACGAATGGGGAGTCGGAAGACACGGCGGTCATGAGAAGGCTCTCGTGGAAAAGAAGGACGAAGAAAGCAAGCCCGAAAACGGTGGCATGCCGGGAAGTGTGCCTTCATCTGTCCGGGCTGGGCCGGGGAACCTATCTTTTCCTCATGAAAAGAAGCGGGAGGCCACCACGGAAAGACCTTACCTGAGGTCACTGCGCCGCTGGCGGGGGTGCGGCAAGGCGTGCCGCACCTTGAGGGTGGTGGGTTCGGTGATGGCGGTCGGCTGCAGGACACGCTGCTTGTCCTCCCGCTTCTTGATCGCCACGCTGTCGTGGCGCAGGCGGCGCAAGGCGCGGTACAGGGCCTCGTCCTCGACAGGTGGCTTGCGGCTCGCGCTCGGGGCCGGGCTGGCGGATGCATGGGGGGGCAGCTCCACCACATCCATCACCAGAGGCGGCGGCACGGTGATGCCGCGCAGCGCGGCGGCGCTGGGTGCGGGGCTGGAGACCGGCGCAGCCGGGGGACGGGCCGGCGAGACCACCACAGGCGTGGCGGCCGGGCGCTGGATCGCCGGGGAGGGACGGCTGACGTCACGTTGCCGCAGCTCGGGCTTCACGGCCTGCTTCTTGCGCGCCTTCTCAAGGGCCGCCTCGCGCAGCTGCTGCAGGCGCAGGCGCAGGAAGTTGGCCATGTTCTCGATGGGTTCGCTGCCGCTGAAGGCGTCCGTCTTGGGAAGCAGGAGCTGGCGCTTGTCGGCCAGGCGCAGGCACAGGCGCGCACTGCGGTTGCGGCGCAGGTGACGCAGCGTGAAGCCCAGTTCGGCGCTTTCCTGCACGGTGACCTCACGGATGTTGCCGATGGCGACCTGGTGCACCGTGTGACCCAGGCCGCGTTGGAACCACAGACTGTTGCCGCTCACGGCCACGCGCTCCCAGCGCTGCAGATCCAGCGCCAGGGCAGCCAGCACGCCCAGCACACCGGCCAGCATGAGCCAGGGCGACAGCATCGAACTCCAGACCAGGCCCACGCCCCAGGCCAGGCCGGCACAGGCTGCCAGGCCCACGACGGGAAGCAGGGTGGGATCGGCCGTTCGGTAGACCGTGCGCTGGTAGGTGCAGGCTTCGGCTTCGCCGGAGGCCAGCGGCGACCAGGCCCACAAAAGCGCCTTGATGGTGCGACCGAGCAAAGCGTGCGCCATCAGGGCGCCCCCGAGCGCCAAACCCAGCAACATCAATGACTCGAGGGCTTTCACCCCAGCACCATACCCAATGCCACCCGGGCTGGAAAGAGGTTCTTCCCATGGAGAAAGCGACTTCCGGCACGCACCCCTCGAAACAGGGGGATGGCCGGCCTGGCGGTCATGCGCCCCCCGCCCGGTGCATCGGCCATGGATGCCAATTTATTCATGCCCCGGCGAGCGGAGGCGGGGCAAAAATCTTTGAGATTCCGCTTGACGGTGACGTAAAGAGTCTTTACAGTTCAATCCACTCGCAGCGGCAGACGCTGCACACCTTCAAGGTCCCTCCTCGCCACCCTTCACTCAGAGCCCATCGTGAAATCCTTTGCCTCCTTCGCCAACCCCACGCTGCCCGTGCAGGCCGCGTGCGTGTTCGTGTTCGGCAAGGCCGCCGTGGCGCTGGATAACGCCGCGACGAACAAGCCGAATTTTTCCCAGAGTCAACAACCCGCTTACTGGTCCGCCAACGATCAGGAGCCGCCGGGCCGGGGAGGATGCGCATGAAGCGCTGACCTCCCACTCGATCACGTCGAGGCCCGGATTCCGCCAGGATCCGGGCCTTTTTCTTTCCTTCTTCCTTTCCATGCCGGTCGATTCACGGTCATGGTCCCAGCGTCATGAAGACGCATCGCTCTTTAACAATTCGCCGCGAACACGCCTGCACAACTGGGTTCAGTGCGTGTTCGCCCAACCAACCATGGACATCTCATTGCGGGTGTGTTCCAGCCCAGCGGCCGGACACGTGTCCCACGCAGCGCAGGGACGGCCGCAATGGGCGGCGCAGGGACGCCTGCGCCGCCCAGCGAGAGCGCTTTGCAGCGGAACACCGCACTCGCGCTGGAGCACACCCGCAATGAGATTCTTGATGTTTTTGTAAGGGCCAGGCCCGCGTAGCTCAGCAGGCAGAGCAGCCGCCTTGTAAGCGGCAGGTCGCGCGTTCGAGACGTCGCCGCGGGCGCCACCCACCAACACCAAGCCTCTGCGGAGCGAAAGCTCGAGAGGCGTAAATCGGCCGCAACGATTGGGCGGCACCGGAACCCGTCACCGGAACCATCCCTGGGGGTGTAGCTCAATTTGGGTAGAGCGGCCGCCTTGCAAGCGGCAGGTCGCAGGTTCGATCCCTGTCGCCTCCACCACACATGCTCCGTTAACTCAGTGGCCAGAGTGCCGACCTGTCTCGTCGGAAGCCGCGGGTTCGAATCCCGCACGGGGCGCCAGTCCAAGCCGTGATAGCTCAACCGGTAGAGCGCCAATCTGAAGAGTCGGGCGTTGGAGGTTCGAACCCTCCTCACGGAGCCAGTCCACGGAGACCTTAGCCGAGAGAGGACTAGCGGCAGCGGTCTTGAAAACCGAAGGCCCAGC
>CBINPE010000034.1:0-38441 GCA_966252435.1 uncultured Burkholderiales bacterium
TGGTCTACAAGATCGACCGCCTGACCCGCAGCCTGGCCGACTTCTCCAAGATGGTGGAGGTGTTCGAACGCCAGAACGTCTCATTCGTCTCGGTGACCCAGCAATTCAACACCACGACGTCCATGGGTCGGCTGATGCTCAACGTGCTGCTGTCGTTTGCGCAGTTCGAGCGCGAGGTCACGGGTGAACGCATCCGCGACAAGATCGCCGCCAGCAAGCGCAAAGGGATCTGGATGGGTGGCGTGCCGCCGCTGGGCTATGACGTCGTTAATCGAAAGCTGGTCATCAATGAGGCCGAGGGCGCAGTGGTCCGGCGGCTGTTCCTGGAGTTTCCTGGCGTGAGCTCGACCACCCAGTTCGTGCGGCAACTGCGCCTGGAGGGCGTTACCACCAAGTCGTGGGTGGCCCAGTCGGGCAAGGACCGCATCGGCAAGCCCATCGACAAGGGCGCCCTCTACAAGATCCTCAACAACCCGGTCTACCTGGGGCAACTGCGCCACAAGGGCGTCAGCCACCCCGGCGAGCACGAGGCCCTCGTGACGCACGAGCAGTGGGAAGCGGTGCAGGCCGCGCTGGCTTCGAAGCCTACTGGCATCCGCAAGGGGCAGCTCCGCACCGAGCGGCCTGCCCTGCTGAAGGGCATGATCTTCACCAGCGATGGCTACGCCATGACACCGCACGCCACCAAGGGCCGCGGAGGCCGGCTGTACCGCTACTACCTGTCGACCCGCGACGCCAAGCAGGGGCACGGCGCCTCGACCGTGCGAATGCTGCCTGCCGGCGACGTGGAGGCCGCTGTGGTCGCGCAACTGCGCGGCATCCTGCAGGCACCGCAGATGGTGATGCAGGTCTGGCGCGAGGTCTCCAAGCGCGGCGGGTCGGCCGCCGAGATGACAGAAATGGAGGTCTCTGTAGCCATGTCCAGGATCGATGCCGTGTGGGAGCAGCTCTTCCCCCTGGAGCAGCATCGGATCGTGCAGCTGCTGGTCGAGCGTATCGTCGTCTCGCCCGACGAAATGCAGATTCGCCTGCGCCCAAACGGCGTCGAAGACCTGGCGCTGGACATGGTCGGACCTGAACCTGGGGCCGGCAAAAGGAAAGCAGCATGAGAGCGACCAAGCTGGAATTCACGGGCAAGCCCATGGTCCTTCGCTCGGAGGATGGCACTGCCACGGTGACCATTCCCATTCGGATCAAGCGCTACAGCGGCCGTCAGGAAGTGGTGGTGCCGCAGGGCATAGCAGTTCAGCTCAACGAGGAACAGCCCCTCACAACCATGCAAGTGGCGCTGGCCCGCGGCCACCGCTGGTTGCGACAAATCGAGAGCGGCCAAGTCACTAACATCACTGAGATCGCCAAGCGGGAAAAACTCGACCGCAGCTACATCAGCCGGATGATCAACCTCACCACGCTGGCCCCAGACATCCAGGCAGCCATCCTGAATGAGACGCTGCCGGACCACGTGTCCCTGTTTGACCTGGCGACGAACACGCCGCTGTGCTGGGCTGAGCAGCGAGCCAGACTTTCAGGTTCCTCCTCAAAATCGGACACCATAACGACGGCACTCTGTTGAAGTGCGTCGGCAAATTTCTGACACACAGCATCGGTAGCCACTGACCCACCCCTGGCTTGCCTTGTGGCATATTTCATGTGTTCGTTGAGCGCAGTGAGGTTTGCTTAATTTGGAGAGCACGCGTGAACACTGCAGCACCAATGGCTAGAACTTTTCCTTATCAACGTGGGTAGGTTTCGTCACCTCAACAACGCCCCCATCCAGGAGGCGGTAATTGATATTCAGTTCACGGTCGTTGGTGACCGTGTGGACATTGCTGAGGTTGCTGCCAAGTTCTCACCAGACGGAGGTGCCACTTCGTTGGATTTATGGCAAGGCATGTTTGCACTGCCCCTGAACCCGACAACCGGACCGCAGCAATTCATCACACAAGGTGGAAAAGTGGGGAAGCGAATCGACTTCCCCGAGCAGCAGCAAATTTTGCAGCTGCGCACCAATGGCTTTACTTTTAGTCAGTTGGCACCCTATCGAACCTGGGAAGACATGCGAGATGCAGCTCTTCCTTTGTGGTCAAAGTTCGTGGGGGAAGTACAGCCAGATTTCGTCACTCGCATTGCTCTGCGCTACATCAACTCTTTCGTGCTGCCGTTGCCAATTCCCAATTTTCAACAATACCTGACCTATGCACCAGTACTACCAGAGGAGTTGGGTCAAGGATTGGCTGGCTTTCTGACGCGTGTTGTCGTACCTACAGGCAGTGATGATGTGGGAATCATTACTCAATCTTTGGAAGGGGAAGTGCCCCTTGGCAATGCGATCGGTGTCCAGGTCCTCCTGGACATTGATATTGCTCACCCGTGCAAAGTCAGTCCAGCAGACTTAACAAACATTGCGGAGATCCTAGACCGCTTGCGTGATTTTAAGAACAAAGCATTCTTTTCCTTCCTAACTGACGAGACGCTGGAGAGATTCGAATGAACTATGTATCCAGTTTTTGCCAGAATTACTTTCTGCCTCAGACGTCAAGTGCATCACCTCTTGCACATGGGGCAGATCACGCTGCAGCAAATGCCGTTCTGGACGCTCGAATCGGCACGCCAGGCCGATCACAAACTCTAGTAGAACTACAAGCCATAGCAAATGAATATGGCCTTATGACCAGCTACGATGGCTTACATACATTTGGCCGAGCAGTGGCCTTTTTGGGAGGCCTACCTGCTGATATCAAGCGACCAGATGTAAGTGTGGACCCCGATGGCGAGATTTCATTTGAATGGGCAAATGCCTCTGCTGCACTTTCGGTAAGCATCGGACCATCTGGGCGGTTAATTTATGCCACCAACGTACAAAACTTCCCAACTTCGGGAGAAAGCTTTTTTGGGGGTGTCATCCCAGAAGATGTACTGGGCCCACTTCTTCACTTTCGCTGAGCTGTGCTAAGAAACGAAGGGTATGAAGTGCCAGCCGATGAAACAATCGGTCGATTTGTTTATGACTCTGACAAGATAAAAGCACATCGCGTCTATACAGGTGCTTTCCTTCCAATGCATGGAGAGGGTGGCCGCTTGGAAACTTCTGTATGCCAGCTATCCTTATGCACTGAAGACCATGCGTGGTACCTAGGTAGAACCGTCGTCACCAGTAAGTCGCTGAAGGGAATTGCGGACTTGTGTGTGAGCATTGTTCTGTCAAATGGTTTGCAGTGTATTGCCTCCCCTAAAACAGGTTACAGCGAGCACGCAGTAATCATTGGCTGGCCAGCAGACAAACAAGGGCAGAAAAGTTTGGCTTTCAAACTTGCACAAGACTCACGTCCACGCCTCACACCAGTTAAACCAAGTGCCCCTGTTTGACCTGGCCACTGAGCTGGACAGATCAGCGGGCTCAACTCAATGAGTTTGTACTCGCGCAAAATTAGCATTCAGTTTTGTTCGAAGCTCCTGCATCCCTGAGCATTTTTATAAATATCATGTTGATATGCAGGAAAGCCTGGTTCACTTTCATTACTTCTTGAAAACTTAAAGTTTTCATGAGTTGAATTTGACGACTCAAGTCTTTTCCATAATGAGCAGCTTCATTCCTTACTGAAGACCAACTTTGCAATTTATTTAACTCGGCGCACCATTTTTTTCTTTCGCCCTTTAAAACATCTAAGTCAATTTGAATTCCGCGCCTCTTTGAAAGCGCAATCATTTTTGGTATTTGCTGCCCGTTAAGCAGCTTGTCATATTCAAATAGGCGAAGAACAAGAACTTTCAACGAAACCAGGGCTGCAAAACCATCTGCTTGATTTCGAACCAAGCCAACAACTTCACTACATATATCAAACTGAAAAATACAAGCCT
The DNA here is from genome assembly GCA_966252435.1 of uncultured Burkholderiales bacterium. Classification (GTDB taxonomy): domain Bacteria; phylum Pseudomonadota; class Gammaproteobacteria; order Burkholderiales; family Burkholderiaceae_C; genus CANHBY01. The sequence goes on from CBINPE010000034.1 coordinate 3,859, forward strand.
GGAGCTTGAGTTCTGAAAAATCCTGAGCAAGAGATGATGATGAATTTTCATAGTCAACCAAGGCTTGGTTTAGATTTTTTTCTGCTTTTCTAAAAGCACGCTCTAATTTTTCCATGGTGAACTCAACCAATACGTTAGAAGATTGAGCAAGCTTAAGACTTAACTAGTTTCTGAACATCCCTCACTTTCAACAGGGTTTACCCGGGCAGGCAAATTCTGGCAAAACACCCCTGTTTGCGCAGACTTGCGTGGTTCCTCTCTTCCTCTACTCGCAAAGCCCTCGACCAATACTCGAAAAAATTTCGGCTTCGGGCACACGCGTAAGTCTTTGATTTTAAAGGAGTCAACTTGCGGACTTCGATCTTTGCAAGTCCGCAAGAGGTAGAGGAAAAAGGGGAGGAGAGGAGAAAAACGGCCCAAATTCGGGCCCTGGCCGGACCCCGAAGTCCGCAAGCCAAAACGAAAAACCCCGCGGAGCGCGGGGCCCAGCGGGGTTCTCGAAAAGCAAAGAGGGTGTCTTTGCGGCATGTACTGGTGGAGCTGGGGGGAATCGAACCCCCGTCCGCAAGCCATCATCAGGCAGATCTACATGTTTAGCTGACTGATTTGAATTTAAAGCCGAAGGTCGCGCAGCAGCACGCTACCCCCTGCCCGAGTCACTTGATTTGACGCCGTACCGAGTGACCCGGTACAGCGCGAGCCCATGTGTATGACTTCGCAGTCTTCGGGTTACCCCTCAGACCCAGCCCATCGGCCAACTGTTGCGAAGCTCACCGGTTTTAAGCGGCGAGAGCGTACGTAGAGTCGTTCGCAGTTACTTTGATCCAGTGGATTTACGAGCGTACTGGTGCTCGACATGCCCTGTTCCAACTCCGCACCCACGTCGAAGCCAGGTCAGCCCCAGGAAGGCGTAGTTTAGGCCAAATCCAGGCACTTCAAGACGTCCGCCGGGTGCGCCGCAATGTGGTCCGCCCCCCAGGCCTCCACGGGCTCCCCCACCCCCAGGTAGCCCCAGCCCGCCACCACTGTGCGCATCCCCGCCGCCGCCCCGGCCTGCACGTCACGCAGGTCGTCGCCCACGTAGACACACGCCTGCGGCGGCAGGCCCAGGCGCCGCGCCGCCTCCAGCAAGGGCGCCGGGTGCGGCTTGGCGTGCGGTGTGGTGTCACCACAGATCAACACGTCCGCCTGGGTGTGCAGGCCCAGAGCCGTCACCAAGGGCTCGGCAAACCGGCTCGCCTTGTTGGTGACGATGCCCCAGGGCAGGCCGCGCTGCGCCAAGGCGCCCAGCACCGGGCGCATCAGCGCAAACACGTCCGTCAGCAAGGTCATTCGCCGCTCGTAGCGCGACAGGAACTCGTCGCGCAAGGCTTCGAATTCCGGGTGCTCGGGCGTGAGGTCGAAGGCGGCCTTCACCATGCCCCGCGCGCCGGTGCCCACCCAGGGACGCAGGGCATCCAGCGGCAGCGCCACCAGCCCACGCGACTCGCGCAGGTCGTTGGCAGCCCCGGCCAGGTCCGGCGCGCTGTCGATGAGGGTGCCGTCCAGGTCGAACAGGACCGCGCGCACGCCCTGGCCACCAGCGCCGCTCATGGCCCAGGACGCCGGCACGCCAGCATGTAGTTGACGCTGACGTCGCTGGACAGTGCGTAGACACGCGTCAAGGGGTTGTAGGTCAGGCCGCGCATCTCGCCCAGGTCCAGGCCGCTGTCGCGGCAGACCTGCGACAGCTCGCTCGGGCGGATGAAGCGCGCATGCTCGTGCGTGCCCTTGGGCAGCAGTTTCAGCACGTACTCGGCGCCGATGATGGCGTACAGGTAGGACTTGGCATTGCGGTTCAAGGTGGAGAAGAACACGTGCCCCCCGGGCCGCACCAGCGCCGCACAGGACCGCACCACCGAGGCAGGGTCGGGGACGTGCTCGAGCATCTCCATGCAGGTCACCACGTCGTAGGCGCCGGGCTGCTCCTCGGCCAGCACCTCCACCGCCACCTCGCGGTAGGCCACGTTGGGCGTGCACGCCTCCAGGGCATGCAGCTGCGCCACCTTCAGCGACTTGGTCGCCAGGTCGATGCCCAGCACCTGCGCCCCGCGGCGCGCCATGGCGTCCGAGAGGATGCCGCCGCCGCAGCCCACGTCCAGCACCTTCTTGCCCTCCAGGCGCGCCAGGCGGTCGATCCAGTCCAGCCGCAAGGGGTTGATCTGGTGCAGGGGGCGGAACTCGCTCTCGGCATCCCACCAGCGGTGAGCCAGGTCGCTGAATTTGGCAAGCTCTTGAGGGTCGGCGTTGAGATTCATGGTGGCAGATCGTAGCGGAGACGCAGGGCCTTCCGGCGCCCCCTACACTCGGTCTCCATGAATCGCAGCCCCGCCCTGTTCGTCGGTCACGGCAACCCGATGAACGCCATCACCTCCAACCCCTGGCGCCAGGCCTGGCTGGACCTGGGCACACGGCTGCCCCGGCCGCAAGCCATCCTGTGTGTCTCGGCCCACTGGGAAACCGAGCAGCCTCAGGTGTGCAATGCCGCGCAGCCCGAAACGATCCATGACTTTGGCGGCTTTCCACCGGCGCTGTTCGCCCAGCAGTACCCCGCCCCGGGCGCACCCGCCCTGGCAGCCCGCGTGAGCGAACTGGCCGCGCAGGCCGGCCGGCAGGTCACGGCCACGCCCGCATGGGGCCTGGACCACGGTGCGTGGAGCTTGCTGGCCTCGCTGTTTCCCAAGGCGGATGTCCCGGTGTGCCAGTTGAGCCTGGCCCGCGCCTATGCGCCGTCCGACCACCTGGCCCTGGCCCGCTGCCTGCAGCCCCTGCGCAATGAAGGCGTGCTGGTGCTGTGCAGCGGCAACATCGTGCACAACCTGCGCCGGCTCGACTTTGCCGGAGGGCCTGCGCCCGACTGGGCGGTGCAGTTCGACACCCACGTGGCCCGCGCGCTGGAGCACGGCGACGAGGCCGCCCTGCTCGACATCGACCGCGCCGGCTGGGCCGTGCCCACGCCGGAGCACTATCTGCCGCTGCTCTACGCCGCAGGCCTGCGGCATCCGCAGGACCAGCTGGCTTTTTTCAACACAGGGTTCGACCTCGGCAGCCTGAGCATGCGCAGCTTCGTGCTGTCCTGACGCAGCGGCTTTCTTCTTCCTGGTTGTTGCATCCCGTGCAGTCCCGTCATGTCGCAGGCCTCGCCCTCGCCACCGTCCTGGTGGCGGGCCTGCATGGTCTGCTGGCCCGCCTCGATGGGTTGTCTACGCCGCCACCGCCGCGCACCGCGCCGCCGTCGCTGCAGTGGATCAGGCTGGCCTCGCCCTCGCCACCTTCACCGCTTCCGCCACCACCCACCCCCGCCCCTGTACCAGCGCCTCGTCCGCCCAGCCCACCGGCAGCCACCCCCGCGAAGCCCGCCGCCGGCAAGCGCTCAGGCACGCTGGCCCCGGCCCTCGCCGCCGTGCCAGCCGCGCGGCACGAGGACAAGGAAGCGCAGGGGGTGGCGAAGCCCGATGCGGCACCGGCCGATCCGCCTGCGCCACCGCTCAACCTGTCGCTCCCCGCGCGGCAGGCGCCTTCGCTGGTCGAGCAGGCCCGGAGCGATCCGCGCATCCACGCCGCGCCCCTGTCATCCGGCGAGCGCTTCGCGCAGCAGCTGGGCACCGACCAGACGGTGCATGAGGAACGGCGCGGCGAAGGACGCTGGCGCGTGCGCCAGGGCACGGGGTGCGTCGACCTCAAGACCTCGCGCGCCGCACAGCTCGATCCCTACCGGGAGTCCGTCATGCCCAGCCCGAAGCTGGTCGATCCTTGCAATTGATTGATGCCTCGTCTCAGGGGATGTGAAGGGAGGGGTGGCGGGAGCGCCCTCACCCCAGCCCTCCCCCAGCGGGGGAAGCGGTGCGCTCTCAGGCGCTCAGGCCATTCCACTTCAGGAAGTAGTCGATCTCGGCCGTCTCGCCCCAGGGCAGCGCCAGACCGTGGAAACCATACCCGTTGTGACCATGGACCAGGTTGTGGCCGCGCGCCAGGAAGGCGTTCATGCCGGTGCGGTACATGGCGTAGTTGGGTGCCGGATCGCTCGGCAGGGCCTTGCTGATCTGCACCAGCCCCTCCTCCGACGAGCCGCACAGCAACCGGCCCAGACCGATGCCGACAGCGCTGGCGTAGCCCAGCGAGTCCCATTTGCCGCCCTTGCCGCGCGAGATGTACTCGAAGCTGTTGTAGCCCCAGCGCTGCCCCGTGCCGGGCAGGTGCGCCTCGGGCATGCCAAAGGCGCCGATGCTCCAGGTGCAGGAGAAGACCGTGCCGCGCGGCCCGAAGGTGCCGTCGGACAAGGCGATCTTCATGAACTTGCTGTTGCCGTCGAGGGTGGGCTCGCACACCACCTCGCGCACGCCGGTGGCCAGGTTGATGCGCCGCACCTGGCCCTGCGCCTTGGAGGCGAAGTAGAGCCAGCCGTCCTGGTAGAACAGGCCCTCGGGCGCCACGCAGGGCTCGGCACGCAGCGTGGCCAGGTCGGCCAGGCGCACGGTGTCGCGGTTGACATCGACAGTGGCCAGGGGCTGACCGGAGACCACGGTGCGCAGGAAGGCCCCGGTCTTCGCATCGTAGGCGGCGATGCGGTGCGCCTTGCGCTCGGACACGTACAGCACGCCGTCGGCCCAGGCCACGTCCCACGGGTCCTGCAGGCCGGTCAGGAATTCGGTCACCACCGGCACGTCGCGGTTGTCAGGCTTGAAGGTCAGCAGGATGACGCGGTTGTTCTGGCTGTCGGACACGAACATGCGCGGGCCGGTGACGTGCGGGTGCTCGCCGTCAATGAGGGGCGCGGCCGGGTTGGTGGCCAGCGAGGCCATGTCCCAGGCCATGCCCCAGATCTCGTGGAAGCCGCGCCGCTCGGGCGGGATGGCCGACCAGTCGCCAACCAGCTCCAGGTCCTGCGGGCCGTCGTAGTACGAAGCCACGTCCTTGTGCCGCCAACCCACGCGGGTGTGGACGGTGCCGTCCGGGTCGACGCGGCCGATGCGCCAGGGATCGGAGAAGTAGGCACCGCCCTGGCGCGTTACCAGGATGGTGGTGGGCATCATCAGGGTGCCTACGCCGCGCGGGCCGTCGAGCAGCGCCAGCGTCGGCTGCTTGCGGATCAGGTCGGACCAGAAGTAGGCCTGTTTGTTGAAGGTGGAGGTGATGCCCGTGCTGGTGCGGTTCAGGCGGTTGATGTTGCCCTCGCGGGTCGGGATGATGTTCTCGCGGAACATCTGCGCGTAGGGCAGCGCCTCGCTGAAGACCGGGCAATCGCGCGGTGTCAGGGGCCAGGCGCGCGGCCGCAGGTTGTTCGGGACCCAGGTGTAGTGGTGCGGCAGCGCCCGGTGGGCCACGTCGTAGGAGCCCGAGGCCACCGGCACGTTGGCGTCGGCGCGCGGCTGGCCCTTGTCCACGTACATGAACCAGCGCGGGCAGGTCTCGGCGGTGCCGCCGGTCACGTCGAAGGCATGCCAGCCCTGCGCCAGCCCGCTCAGGTCGAGGGTGAAGGTGCCGCGGACGTCACCGCTGGCCAGGTTGGCCGTCGCCATGGCGTTGCCGTCCACCAGCAGGCGGTACTGCGTGGCCAGCAAGGGTCGCACCGCGCCACCCGCCGCGAAGTCCTCGCCGTGGAACTTGATGGTCGCCGTGGCACCGGAGAGCACCGTGAGGCGCTGGAAGCGCTCATAGCGGCTGCTTTCGTGCCAGGAGTCGAGCACGATCATCTTGGCCAGGTCCATGGCCTGTGTCTGCAGGGCCGGCGAAGGACCGGTGGGCGCAGGCGCCGGGCCAGGTGCGGGTGCGGGAAAAGGCGCCGGCACCGTGGGGGGCGAGGCGGGGGCCGGCGCGTTCGGCGTCGGTGCGGTCGTCGGGACGGGGGCCGGAGCGGCCGAGCCGGCGGCCGCGGTGCCGCCCGTGCCCGCCCCGCTGGCGCCACCGCCGCCACCGCAGCCCACCACGCCCAGAGATCCCATCAAGGCTGACAGCTGACACAAGAATTGCCGACGCCGCTCGAGATCTTCCATGTTCACTGCTCCAGGTCCTTGCCATGACAGGGCGCATGGCTTGGCCCGGATGCTAGCCAGAACAGGGGACAGGGATGTTTCGGCGAGTTACATGGGCGACGGCCCCCTGGAGACCCCGGCTTTCCCTCTGGCGGCGCGACGGAGATGTCAACTGGATCACGCGGTGACGCGCCAATGCCGACGCCTTCGGAAGCGACAGCTTGCATTTGGTTGCATCCCTGCCGCGATCCTTTCGCCAAGGCCGTGACCATGTGGCCTTGGCGTGGGGCCGCTCAGTGCGCGGCCTCCCAGTGGGGGCCCACGCCCACCTCGGCCAGCAGGGGCACCTTCAGCTCGGCCACCGACGCCATCAGGCGCGGGATCTCGCTGCGCGCCCACTCGACCTCGGCCTCGGGCACCTCGAACACCAGCTCGTCGTGCACCTGCATCACCATGCGGGTGGCGCGCTGCTCGGCGTCGAGGCGGGCCTGCACCTGGATCATGGCAAGCTTGATGAGGTCGGCCGCGGTGCCCTGCATCGGCGCGTTGATGGCCGCGCGTTCCGCGGCACCGCGGCGCGGGCCGTTCGGGCTGTTGATCTCGGGCAGCCACAGCCGCCGGCCGAACACGGTCTCGACATAGCCCTGCGCCTTGGCCTGCGCACGGGTGTCTTCCATGTAGTTCTTCACGCCGGGATAGCGCTCGAAGTAGCGGTCGATGTAGTTGCGCGCGGCGCGCCGCTCGATGCCCAGGTTGGCGGCCAGGCCGAAGGCGCTCATGCCGTAGATGAGGCCGAAGTTGATGACCTTGGCGTAGCGCCGCTGCTCGCTGGTGACGGCCTCCAGCGCCACGCCGAAGACCTCGGCCGCGGTGGCGCGGTGCACGTCCAGGCCCAGCGAGAACGCCTTCAGCAGGTTCGCGTCGTCGCTGATGTGGGCCATGATGCGCAGCTCGATCTGCGAGTAGTCGGCGCTCATCAGCACGTGGCCCGGCGGCGCGATGAAAGCCTCGCGCACACGCCGCCCCTCCGGCGTGCGGATGGGGATGTTCTGCAGGTTGGGATCGTTGCTCGCCAGCCGCCCCGTCACCGCCACGGCCTGGTCGTAGTGCGTGTGCACGCGGCCCGTCTCGGGGTGGATCATCAGGGGCAGCTTGTCGGTGTAGGTGCCCTTGAGCTTGGCCAGGCTGCGGTGCGCCAGGATCTTCGCCGGCAGGGGATAGTCCAGCGCCAGCTTCTCGAGCACCTCCTCGTCGGTGCTGGGCGCGCCGCTGGCGGTCTTCTTCACCACCGGCAGCTTCTGCTGCTGGAACAGGATCTCGCCGATCTGCTTGGGCGAGCCCAGGTTGAAGGGCTGCCCCGCCAGCTCGTGCGCCTCGCGCTCCAGCAGCACCAGCCGCTCGCCCAGCTCGCGGCTCTGCACCGCCAGGTGCGCGGCGTCGATGAGCACGCCGTTGCGCTCGATGCGCTGCAACACGTGCGACACGGGCACCTCGATGTCGCCGTAGATGCGGCCCAGGCCCGGCTCGGCCCGCAGGCGGGGGAACAGGACCTCGTGCACGTGCAGCGTCATGTCGCTGTCCTCGCAGGCGTAGCGGCCGGCCTGCTCCAGGCCGACCTGGCTGAACGGGATCTGCTGGGCGCCCTTGCCGCACACGTCCTCGTAGCTCAGCCCATGCCGGCCCAGGTGGCGCTCGGCCAGGTTCTGCAGGCCGTGCAGCTTGTGCGCCTCGAGCACGTAGCTCTGCAGCAGGGTGTCGTGCACGAAGCCGGCCACGCGGATGCCGGCGTTCTGCAGCACGTGCATGTCGTACTTGAAGTTCTGGCCGACCTTGAGGGCCTTGGGGTCCTCCAGCCAGGGACGCAGCGCGGCCAGCACCTCCTCGACGGAGAGCTGGTCGGGCGCGCCGGCATAGTCGTGGCGCAGCGGGATGTAGGCCGCCTCGCCGGGCGTCACGCTGAGCGACAGGCCGATCAGGCGCGCCCGCATGGCATCGAGAGAATCGGTCTCGGTGTCCAGGGCCGTGATCGGGGCCGCGCGCACCTTGGCCACCCACTCGGCCAGGGCCTGGGCGGTGAGGAGGGTGTCGTAGCGCAGGTGCGTCAGCGGCGCCGGCATCACGGGGGCGGCCGGCATGGGGGTCGGGACCGCGGGCGCGGCGGCGGTACCGCCGCCGCTGCCGAACAGGTCCCCCGTGCGGCCCAGCGTGGCTTGAAGCTCGCGCTGCCAGGTGCGGAAGTTGAAGCGCGTGTAGAACGCCAGCAGCCCCGGCTCGTCGGCCGGCTTGAGGGCCAGCGCATCGAGCGAGGGCCAGCCCTGGACATGGCCGGCGAGGTCGCAGTGGAGGTCGACCGTGATCAGGCGCCGGCCCTGCGGCAGCCAGTCCAGCACCTTGCGCAGGTTCTCGCCCGCCACGCCCTTGATGCTGGCCGCCGCGCTGATCACACCGTCCAGGGAGCCGTGCTCGTTGATCCACTTGGCGGCCGTCTTGGGGCCCACCTTCTCCACGCCGGGGATGTTGTCGACGGCGTCGCCCATCAGGGTCAGGTAGTCGATGATGCGCTCGGGTGGCACGCCGAACTTGGCCAGCACGCCGGGCACGTCCAGGGTCTCGTTGCTCATGGTGTTGATGAGCGTGACGTGAGGGTTCACCAACTGGGCCAGGTCCTTGTCGCCGGTGGAGATGACGACCTTGTGCCCGCTCGCCACGGCCACCCGGGCCAGCGTGCCGATGGCGTCGTCGGCCTCGATGCCGGGCACCATCAGCACCGGCCAGCCGAGCAGCTTGACGACCTCGTGGATGGGCTCGATCTGGCGCACGAGGTCTTCGGGCATCGGGCTGCGATGGGCCTTGTATTCGGGGTACCAGGCGTCGCGGAAGGTGGGGCCCTTGGCGTCGAACACGCAGGCCGCGTGCTCGGCGCCGACCTGCTCGCGCAGGCGCTTCATCATCGCCACCATGCCGTGGATGGCGCCGGTGGGAAAGCCGTCCGGGCTGCGCAGGTCGGGCAGCGCGTGGTAGGCGCGGTAGAGGTAGCTGGAGCCGTCCACCAACAGCAGCGTGCCGGCGTCGGCGGGCACGGCGGCGGGGGTGGGCGAGGCAGGAGAAAGGGTATCGGCGGGGGCAGTCATCCGCGCATTGTGCGTGAGTTGCCGCTGCCCCTGGATTCAACCCGGGGGCAACGAAAAATCCCCCGAAACCGGGTGTTTTCACGCTCGCAAACCCTTGCGGCCCGGCGGATCATTCCCCCGGGTGGCATCATCGACCGCCTGCCCTGCGATGCCAGGGCCAGACTGATTTTTCCAAGGGTTTCCATCATGTCGAAACAACCGATGATCCTTCGCCACGGCCGCCGCTTGCTCGCTGCAGGGGTCCTCTGCCTGACCGCCGCCGCGCCCAGCTGGGCCGACACCCTCGGCAATCCCTTTTCGGACATGGGCTCGCGGCTGGCGCGTCCCGCGGCGCCAGTGCAGCCGGTCGTCGGGGCGCAGGCGCTGTGGGAGCAGGTGGCGCAGTTGCTGCGCCAGTCGGGCACGGTCAGCCGGGCGCAGTTCGAAGGCACCTTCGGGGCACCGATGCGCGAGTCGCTGATCAACGGCGACGCCAGCTACTACGCCGTGAACAGCGGCCAGGGCCTGTTCCTCGACATCGGCCTGAGCGCCTATTCCTACGACGGCAGGCTCAAGACCCGCATGCGCACCGCCCGCGCCGTGGACGAGCAGCAAGGCTGCGTGGCCGCCGCCACCGCCGCCGAGGACCTGATGGCCCAGGGCTGGCAGCCCGGCCAGTACGACGGCCGCAACGGCAGCTTTTATTCCTTCGCGCGGCGCACCAGCGCCGGCCTGGACCGCGTGTTCCTGTACGTGACGCAGGGCTGCGTCAGCCGGGTCAACATCTCGATGGCAACCTGAGCAGCCTCTTGCGCTTGGCCTGAAGCGAGCAGGCCCCTTCCCCCGCTGGGGGAAGGTTGGGATGGGGGCTGCGGCTTAGCCCTTTCTCGCCTCTTTCTTTCATTTGCTCCGGTTTCATTTCGGTGGCTTGCGGTGCGCCGCTGGCACCCTTCCAACCCTCCCCCAAGGGGGAGGGAGTTTCGAGCACCTCCTCCCTCTCCCCTCTTATGCAGCGGGGCTCGGCGGCGCGGCCTTGCGGCGCCACAGCACCCCATTGCTCCAGGCCCCCCAGCCCCAGCGCAGCCAGTTCAGCAGCGACCAGGCCAGCCAGAGCGCCCAGGCCAGCATCAGGCCGCGGTAGGCCAGCAAGGGGACGGTCGTGAGGGTCACCGGTGGCAGGGCCTCGCCGACGCGGTCCTGGGTCCAGTTCAACAAGTAGGCGGTCGAGCCATTGCCCCTCACCTGCATGTCGGGTTGGCCCAGCAGGCCGCCCGCCACCGCGTAGCACAGCACCCCCAGCATCAGCACAGTGGCGAAGACCAGGGCCAGTTGCGCCAGATTGAAGCGCCACGCCGGGCCGCTGGCCGTCCACGCATGCGCCTGCACCGCCGAATCACCCCGCCGGGCCATCAGGAAGAACCAGCCCGCCACGAGCGCGCAGGCCCAGGGGTCGACCTGGGTCAGGCCCAGCATCAGCAGCAGCCACGAGACCGTGCCCAGCGGCACCCCGCGGCGGCGGCCGAAGCGCGCCAGCACCAGCCCCACGCCCAGGAACACCAGCAGCACGCCCCAGAACAGGATGGCCGGCCCGAGCCCGGGCCCCGATGCCCACAGCAACCAGCGGTTGGCCGGCACGGCCAGGCTCAGGTGATGGTTCACGCTGTCCAGCCCCAGGGCCAGCGGCTGGGTCTGGTAGCGGGTGCGCATGCCCTGCTCGGATCGCCAGCTCAGCACCACCGTCTGCTTGCCCGGCAGCACCGGCAGCGTCAAGGCGCGGCCCTGGGGGCGCAACACCCGGGCCTGGCCGTTGATCGTCACTTGCTGCAGGCTGGCGCCTTCAGGCAGGGTGAGGGTGTGGTCCAGGCCGCGGCTGCTGCGCAGCGACAGGGTGAGTTCGTAGTCGGTGGCCCGCGCGCCAGGCTTGACCAGCCACACGGCACGGTCCACGGTCAGGGTCTGGCCCGCCACGGCCTGCGGGCGGTCGACCTGCAGCACCAGCGTCTCGCCCGGCCAGGGGTGAAAGGCCAGCGCGACATCCTGCCGGGCATCGCCGGCCGCCGGCGGCACCCCCTGCAGGCCGACATGCCAGACGGTCGAGGCGTCCACCCACCAGGTCTCCGCCCAGGGGGTCTGCGGCATGTCGGCGGGGGCGGCCGCCGTCAGGCTCAGGCGGCCGGCGGGCGCCAGGGTGGAACTCCAGCTCACCGCGTCGGCCTGGGGCCCCAGGTTGACCTGCACCTTGCCGTCCTTGACGCTGATGCCGCCGCTGGTGACTGCCTCGCCCGCGAGCAGCGGCACCTGGGCCAGCACCGGCACGCCGCGCGGCGACTCCCGCCGCACCGTCGTCTCGACACGCCAGACCAGATCGAGGTAGAGACGCCGCTCGACCCGCAGGAAGGCCGGCAGCGCTGCCTCGCGTTCGGCCGCTGCAGCCCCGCGCACTGCCTTGCGCTGGCGGGTGAGCTGGAAGGTGTCGGCGGCCTCGCCGTCGGCCAGGCCCTCCACGTCCCAGCCCGGGGCCTGCACCTGCACCTGGTGCGGCTTGAGCGGCAGCGGCAGCTGCAAGGTGTCACCGCCGGGAAGCTCGCCCAGCAGCTCGATGCGCTGGTGCCCTGCGGCCACCAGCAGCCACAGGTGCTCGTCCTCGCCGCGCAGCAGCACCTCGGGAAGGCCGTTGGCCCGCACCTCGCGCGGCACCCAGTACTTGAGGCCGCCGGGCACGGGGATGGCGGTGGCGCGGTCGGCATCCACCTCCAGTACCAGACGCAGCGCGTTGCCCGCGGCCTGCACCGTCAGCCGCGACAGCGCCGCGCAGGCGGGCAGGCAGTCGGGCTCGGCCGTGAGACGCTCCTTCAGCTGCGCCAGCAGGGCGGCGTCCGGCCAGGCACCAGCGGCCGCATGGTTGCTGGAAGGCGCCGGGGTGTTCACCGGCGCCACCGCCGGCGATGGTGAGGGACGCGGGGCTGCCTGGACGGGTGACGGCCCACCCGCGCCCACCAGACCCGCCACGCCCAGCATCAGCGGGCCGAGCCAGCCGGCCATCGTGGCCGGCACGGCAGGCTGTGGCGGCGCCGAAGGGGCGGACATGGGACCGGCCGGCGGTGCGCTTCGCCAGGTCCGGCGCGCCAGCGCGGCCAGCAACACGCCCAGCAGCGTCAGGCGCAGCACCGTGAGGAGCTTCTGCGCCCAGGGCGGCAGCAGCCACAGGGTCAATGGCTGGTCACGCAGCACCGGGCCGTCCCACTGCAGGCGGTAGTTGTGCCAGGTCCAGCTCGGCAGGCCAGGCCCGGTCTGGACCTTGGCCTGGGGATCGACGTTGCGGTAGGCCTGCTGCGACAGCGGGACGGACTTGCTCAGCGGCTCGGCCATCTTGTCGCGCGACTCCAGCACTTCGCGAGCGCGGTTGACCATGCCGGACTCCGTGCCCGGGGCCGGCGCGGGGGCGGGGGCGGGCGCCGCCGGCATGGGCATCTCGGCCGCGCCGACCGCCGCCTCCTGGCGCGCCTCGAACGACTCGCCACCCTCGTAGCCCTGCTGCACTTCCAGCACGGGGTACAGCGCGGTGCGCACCTGCGACACCGCGAACTGCAGGCACAGCAACAGCAGCAGGCCCAGGCTGGCACGCTCCACCCAGTTGGTCACACGGCGGAACTGGCCCAGGCTCTCCGGGACCACCCGGCCCAGCGCTGCCGCCACCAGCAGGGGCAGCCACACCAGCAGCGGGAAGGCGGTCTCGTGGTAGGACAGCACGACCAGCACGAAAGCCGCCCCGCCCAGCCGCAGACCCCACAGGCGGCCAATCGTCAGGGTCATCATCAGCACCACGAAGAAGTCGAGCAGGTTCCACATCGACAGCCAGGCGCCGTCGGCACGGTCGGCCCCGCCGGCGTGCAGGAGACGCCAGCCCGCCGGCAGGGTCAGCTGCATCGAGACCCGGTCGAAGTCCTGCTGCCAGCCCACGGCGGGGCCGCTGCGCGTGGCCGGCATCAGGCTGTCGGCGCTCAAGGCGAGCGCGCCGCGGCGCAATTCCAGGCCCGTCAGCCCTGAGGTGCCCAGGGTCACGAGCTGGTCCACGCCGGCCACGTCGGCCCGGCCGAGCTGCGCGGGCGCGCCCAGCTCGAGCCGCGTGGCCTGGTTGACGCGGCCGCTGATGCGGTCGTGGAAGGTCATGGTGCGGCCGTCGAAGCTGAGCCAGGCATGGCGCGCCAGGGACAGCTTGTCGGAGGGCGGGTCGACGTCGCCGCGGCGCTGCTCCTTGAGGGTGAGCGTCGTGTCGGGCCGCATCAGGTAGGCGGGCAGCTGGCGCCATTCGGCCGGCAGGGTGGTCTGCTGCGGGTCCACCGAGGGCGCGCCGTCCAGCGAGACTGCGCGCAGCTGCGGGGCCGCCGCGAAGACCCAGACCTCCTCTTCGGCCTGCAGCGGGGCCGTTCCCCCGCCCTTCGCCGGCCGTGCCTCGGCCGGCAGGCCCAGCGCCGTGACCTGGCCGGGATGGCGCGCGACCAGGGTGAGATCCCACACGCCGGCGCGGGCCTGCACGCGCAGGCTGCCGTCGGGCGCCAGGGTGGCGGGCAAGGGAGAGACCAGTTCCTGGGGCACCCATCCCGGCAGCAGGCCCCGCGCGATCGTCAGCTCTCGGCTGCGGCCGGACACCTCCAGGTGCACCCGTGTGTGCAGGCGCATCGGGATGCCGTCCTGCCACTGCCGGTGCACCTGCAGCTGGGCCTGGTCGGCGTTGGGCCCCGCCTCGGTCTGCTGGCGGCCCAGCCAGACGCGGTTGGCCTCGTCGCGCACCGGCTCGCCCACCGTCTTGCCGGCCAAGCTGAGCTGCAGCAACGCGGCGGTCTGCGGCAGGGCCAGCGACTCCGGCATCTCGTTCCAGCTCCACTGCCCTTCGAGGCGATGCTCACCCGCCGGCAGGCGCACCGAGGGCACGCCCTCGCGGTCGAGCACGGCCACGGGCTTGCCGTCCAGCAGGACGTCCTGGGGCCACCAGTGGCCCTCGCCGGGCAGGCCGACCCAGTCCTCGCGCACCCCATACCAGCGTTGGCTGAAGCGGCCGCCCCGCGCATCCACGCCCAGTTGCAGCGCGCCCGGCCAGGCGCAGAAGCGCGGCTCGGTGCCGTCGAAGGCGTGCGGGCACTGCCACTGCGGCGCGTCATGCATCACCCAAGGCACCCAGGGCTTGAGCGGATCGGGCACCTGGGCCGGCGCGAGGCCCTCGGCGGCCGCAGCGCCTGCCACCAAGCCCAACAGGCAGGCCACGGTCCGGGACAGGGACCGCAACCGTGAACCCAGGCGACTCCCGAGGTGGCGTTGGATGGACGGATGCATCAGGACTCCCGGCATTGAAAAGAGCGCATTCTTGCGCACAGCCCGGCCGTTGGGACCTGGGAGCCACCCGCCTACAATGCCGCCATGCGAGCCTCCACCCCCTCCTGCCGCCGACCTTCGCGCCGTGCTGCGCCCGTCCTGGCCTGCCTGGGCCTGCTGGCAGGCCTGTGGGGCGGCGGCGCACAGGCCGAGTCGCCGGCGACCTCGACGGCAGCTGCGTCATCCCAGATCCCTCCCCCGCCTGACCTGAGCCAGATGCCCGATCCGGCACCGGCGCGACGGGACAAGGCCCCGGCCGCCAAGCCTGCCGCAGCCAAGCCGGAGGCCAAAGCCGCGGCAACCGAAACTGCCCCGGTCAAGCCGGCCGCCACGACCCCCACGACGCAGGCCGGGCCGAGCGAGCCGGTGGTCCAGCGCAGCGTGTTCGAGGACGACGGTTCGCGCATCGAGGAAACCCGCGTGCGCGGCCGTGTGCAGCGCATCACCGTCACGCCCAAGGTGGGCACCACGGTGAGCTACGAGATCCTGCCCGGCGACGGCTCGGGCTCCGAGGCCTCGCGCAGCACGGCTGGCAAGCGGGTCTGGAACGTGCTTCAGTTCTAGGGCCTGGCCCGCCTTCCCTCCACCGCCCACGACCTCCACTTTCCCTGCCCCATCCATGGCTGTATTCACCGAGGTGCCGTTCGATGAAGCGGCCGCATTGTTCGACCGGCTCCGCCTGGGTGCGCTGAGCGAGCTGCAGGGCATTCCTGCGGGCATCGAGAACACCAACTACTTCGCCACCACCGCGCAGGGCCGCTACGTGCTGACGGTGTTCGAGCGCCTGAGCTTCGAGCAGCTCCCGTTCTACCTGTACCTGATGCAGCACCTGGCCGAGCGTGGCATTCCCGTGCCCGCGCCGCAGGCCGACGTCCAGGGCGAGCTGCTGCACAGCGTGCAGGGCAAGCCGGCCGCCGTCGTGCAGCGCCTGCGCGGCAGGCACCAGCTGGCGCCCACCGCCCTGCACTGCCACGAGGTCGGCGCCATGCTGGCGCGCATGCACCTGGCCGGCCAGGACTACCCGCGCCACCAGGCGCACCTGCGCGGCCTGGGCTGGTGGGTGGAGACCGCCCCCGTGGTGCGGCCCTTCCTCTCGCCGGCGCAGGAAGCCCTGCTCAGCAGCGAGCTGGCGTACCAGCAGCAGGTGGCCGCCTCGGCCGCGTTCGCCCAGCTGCCGCGCGGGCCGATCCATGCCGACCTGTTCCGCGACAACGTGCTGTTCGACGTCGACGCCGCCGGGTGCGACGTGCTGAGCGGATTCTTCGATTTCTATTTCGCCGGGGTGGACGTGTTCCTGTTCGACCTCGGCGTGTGCCTGAACGACTGGTGCACCGACCTCGACACGGGGTTGCTGGCGCAGGAGCGTGCCCAGGCCATGCTGGCGGCCTACGACAGCGTGCGTCCACTGGACAGCGCCGAGCTGCGCCTGCTGCCCGCGCTGACCCGCGCGGCCGCGCTGCGCTTCTGGATCTCCCGCCTCTGGGACAAGCACCTGCCGCGCGAC
The DNA here is from genome assembly GCA_966252435.1 of uncultured Burkholderiales bacterium. Lineage (GTDB taxonomy): Bacteria > Pseudomonadota > Gammaproteobacteria > Burkholderiales > Burkholderiaceae_C > CANHBY01. Next base: position 19,854 of record CBINPE010000034.1, read on the forward strand.
GCCGCCCTGCTCAAGGCGCACGACCCGGGCCATTTCGAGCGCATCCTGCGCTGTCGCGTCGAGCAGCCCTGGCACTACCTGCGCAGCAATTGATGATCCGGCGGGCGCAGTCGCAGTGGAGTCTTGCATGATGACCCTCCCCATGGCCTTCCCTCATCCGCCCGCGGCAGCGGCCGCCTGCACCGCATGAGCACCGACGCCCTCGCCCCTCGCCCGGCCGAGGAGCCGCTGCGGCTGTACAGCGTCCCGGCCTGGCACGGGGTGCTGTGGATCCGCCGCGCCTTCGAGGTGTTCCGCCACCATCCCCTGGGCTTCGCGGGACTGTTCTCGAGCAGCATGCTGGCGATGATGGTAGTGCTGCTGGTGCCGGCGCTCGGCATGCTGGCGGTGTTCATGGCCGCGCCGTGGCTGGCGCTGGGCTTCATGCAGGCCACGCGGCACGCCCTGGAGGGCCGCACGCCCCTGATCAGCGTCTTCGTCGAACCGCTGCGCACCCAGCCTTCCCGGGTGCGGGGCCTGCTGATGCTGGGCCTGAGCTTCACCCTGGCCGCGGTCGCCCTGCTGGTGCTGGCCGACCTGGTGGACGGCGACGTGGTGGAACGCCTGCTCAGGCAGTCGGTGGCCAGCAAGGCCGACCCGCAGACCCTGGCCGCCGACCCGCAGCTGCGTGCCGCGGCCCTGCTGCGCATGGGGCTGTTGCTCCTGCTGGCCGTGCCGTTCTGGCACGCTCCGGCCCTGGTCTACTGGGGCGGCCAGCCCTGGACCCGGGCCTGGGTGTTCAGCGTGGTCGCCTTGTGGCGCAACAAGCTGAGCTTCATCGTCTTCGGGGCCGGCTGGGTCGCCTTGTTGCTGCTGCTGTCGGTGGCGTGCGCAGTCCTCCTCGGCACGCCCGCGCTGGCCCCCCTGCTGCCCCTGGCCAGCCTGCTCGGCCTGACGCTGCTGGCTTCGGTGTTCTGCCTGTCCACCTACTTCAGCTTCGCGGGCTGCTTCTGGCCCACCCACCGGACAGACGCCCTGTGAGCCCGGCAGAACCTCGTTCGCCGGTCCTCATCGTTGCCGTTGTTCCTGAGTCCTCAACCCCCGGAAGAAATGGAGAGCGCCCTCATGCAGTCCCCCCAAGTCGCCCTGGTCACCGGTGCTGGCACCGGCATCGGCCGTGCCTGTTCCCTGGCCCTGCTGCGTGCAGGCTACAACGTGGTGCTGGCCGGCCGGACACAAAGATCCCTTGACGAGACCGCGGAGCTGGCCGGACCGCTGCGCAGCCACACCCTCGCCGTGGCGACGGATGTGCGCGACCCCTGCTCGGTGCACCAGCTGTTCGAGACGACCGAGCAGCAGTTCGGCCGGCTGGACCTGCTGTTCAACAACGCCGGGCTGGGCAGCCCACAGGTGCCGATCGAGGAGGTCACGCTGAGCGACTGGAACGAGGTCATCAGCGTCAACCTCACTGGCGCCTTCCTGTGCACCCAGCAGGCTTTCCGACTGATGAAGCAGCAGCGGCCCCGGGGCGGGCGCATCATCAACAACGGCTCCATCGCGGCCCATGCGCCGCGGCCCTTCTCCTATGCGTACACCGCGTCCAAGCACGCCATGACGGGGCTGACGCGCGCCACCTCGCTCGACGGCCGGCCCTTCGACATCGCCTGCGGCCAGATCGACATCGGCAACGCCACCACCGAGATGACCGAGCGCATGGGCCTGGCCAGCGGCATCCTGCAGGCCGACGGCAAGGAGGAGTCCGAGCCGCTGATGGACGTCAGCCACGTGGCCGACGCGCTGGTCTACATGGCCAAGCTGCCGCTCGACGCGAACGTGCAGTTCATGACCCTCATGGCCACCAAGATGCCCTTCGTGGGCCGGGGCTGAGGCGCAACGTCCAGGGCTGCGGCCCTGACGCGCGCGGCCGTCCACCGTCGGACACTGCCTACCGTGGCCGGCGGTGGCGCCCTACCGACTTTCCAGAGCGCACTCGCCAGAATGGGCTGCGCCGGGGCCGGGTGCATCCGACCTGTTCTTCACGACCGATCAGGTGTGCCCGGTGCCGGCGCATTTCATTTCAATTTCAATTCGACAACTCTGGAGATAACGCCATGAATTTCATCTCTTGGCTGGTCATCGGCGGCCTCATCGGGTGGGTTGCCAGCATGATCATGAAGACCAATGCCCAGCAGGGCATCATCCTGAACGTGGTGGTCGGCATCGTGGGGGCCCTTGTGGCTGGGTGGCTGATCACACCGCTGGTGGGCGTGGGCACCATCAACCAGAACAGCTTCAGTGTGCCCGCCCTGCTGGTCTCGCTGGGTGGCGCGGTGATACTGCTGGCCATCGTCAACCTGTTCCGGCGCGGCCAGCTGCGCTAGCCAGCCTGCCTCGCTTCCCAGGCGCTCTTTGAAAGGTGGCCACGCGGACAGTCCAGGACGCCGCCGTGGCCCCCTCCCACCTTCTTTCTTCCTTCCCCCCCTCCTTCCCCGCAAGGTACGCCCATGAGCATCCTCAAAGACATCCTCGACAAGATCTTCCATCGCCCCGCACAAGCGCAACCGGGCGCGACCCCCGGTCCGACCGCATCAGACACGCCGCCCACTTCCAGCGGCACCTCTGCCTCTGCTTCGGCCTCCTCCACCCCCACCACGACCGCTGCCAGCGGCCCGGTGGATGTGGAAGCCGTGCTGAGCCGCATGCCGAACAGCCAGTCGCTGAACTGGCGAACCTCCATCGTCGACCTGATGAAGCTGGTGGGCCTGGACAGCAGCCTGGCCGCCCGCAAGCAACTCGCGCAGGAGTTGCACTACAGCGGCGACCTGAACGACTCCGCCACCATGAACCAGTGGCTGCACAAGCAGGTGATGCGGCAACTGGCCGAGAACGGCGGCAAGCTGCCAGCGGAGCTGCACGCCTGAGCCCTGCCATGGGACTCAGGTCCCGATACGGCCTCCGTCGTCCTTGGTGATGGCCAGGGTGGATGAACGTGGCCGCCCGTTGGCACCGCCTAGGCCGTAACCGGCGTTGGCCGGCCAGTGGCTGAGGTACTTGCGCGGATCAGCGACATCGGCCGCTGTGATCGTCTCGCCGGGGTGCTGCACATTGACGAACAGGGTCTTGCCGTCGGGCGTCTCGGTGCAGCCCGTCAATTCGCAGTCCACCGGGCCCACCAGGAAACGGCGCAGGACCGTCGAGGACGGCTTCTTGCCGACGTAGGTGTCCACGGTGACCCGCGAGCCGTCGGCCTTGGTGTAGTTGAGTGAGGCTTTCACGCCGTCGCCCACCTGACCTGGCACGCCCGCCAGCATCATGCAGTTCGTGACGTCGGTGTAGGCGCCGTCGTCGGTCTGGATCCAGCACAGGCCGGTCTGCTGGCTGAACCAGATGCCATCCGGGCTGGAAAAGTCCTGCTCCCCGCTCAGGCCTGACAGGTTCACCTGCGTCGGGCTGGCATCGGCCTGGGCGCCGAACAGGTAGACATCCCAGGTGAAGCTGGTCGCGTTGCCGCGGTCGCCACTCTCGCGCAGCCGGATGATGTGGCCATTGATGTTGCCCGGCGCACCAGGTGCCTGGGTGCCGTAGACGTCGGTGTAGGTCCGCGGGTTGGCCGCATCCAGGCCCTGCTGGCCGGCGGCCGGCTCGAGCTTGCGACTGCTGTTGTTGGTCAGCGTGTAGTAGATCTCGCCGCTGACCGGATGCACCGCGCACCACTCGGGGCGGTCCATCTTCGTCGCCCCCACCGCGTCGGCAGCCAGGCGCGCGTTGACCAGCACGTCCCCCTGGTCGGCGAAGGCATAGCCGGCGTAGCCGCTGATCAGCGGGTTGTCGATCGTCAAGGCCACCCAGCGGCCGGTGCCGTCGGCGTTGAACACGGCCACGTGCAGCGTGCCGCTGTCGAGGTACTTGTCGCCCGCGGCCAGCCGGTCGGTGGCCGTGGCGTCCGCCGCATCCCACACGGCGTTGGAGACGAACTTGTAGATGTACTCGCCGCGCGAGTCGTCGCCCATGTAGATCGCCAGGGGCTGCCCCGCCGTGAGCTTGCCGAAGCTGGCACTTTCATGGGCGAAGCGGCCCAGGCTGGTGCGCTTGGCGGGTTGCACGGCCGGGCTGTAGGGGTCCATCTCGAGGATGTAGCCCATGGTGTTGATCTCATTGCGGTAGTCGTCGCTGCCGTCGGTGCTCACGCCCGTCAGGCTGATGTCCCAGCGCGCCAGGTGGTCTGCCGTGCCGGCGGTCTCCCAGCCGTGCCGGCTGGTGCCGCCGGCCGCGCGGCCATAGCGGTTGAGCGAGACCACGCTGCGGGCCTGCGCCCCGCCGCGCGCCACGTCATCCCCCGCACCCCGGGTGAAGTAGCCGGCCCAGTTCTCCTCGCCCGACAGGAAGGTGCCCCAGGGCGTGATGCCCGTGCCGCAGTTGTTGATGGTGCCGCGCGCGATCGTGCCGTCGGGCGCGTACTTCGTCTTCAGCAAGGCGTGGCCGCGCGCCGCGCCCGCCACGCGCACGGGCGTCAGCGGGGTGATGCGGCGGTTGTACGCCGAGTTCGTCACCGTGCGCCACTGCCCGGCCGTCTTGCGGACCTCGACCACCGAGATGCCATGCGCGGGGATCTCCTTGTCCACCTCGCTCATGGGACGAGGCCGAGGGCTGGCACCGTTGACGTGGAGGAAGTTGTCGGTCAGGGCCTCGTGGTTGATGGCCAACAGGCCCCGCTCCGACCCCTGGGGATCGCGCGCGGTGCCGGCGGCGTTGAGGCCGAAGTACGCCATGCCGTCGTGGTGGTCGCCGGCGCGGCTTTCGAAGCCCTGGTCGGTCCCGTCGTTCTTGAAGGGGGGCGTGGCGGCGTTGAGCGGATCGCCCAGCGCGTAGATCACCCGGGCCGTGTAGCCGGGCGGCACGCTCACCGTGTCGGCCAGGCTCTTGGCAACCGGGGCGAAGGCCAGGGACTGCACCGGGCCGGTGGCCGGCGCGGGTGCCGGCGCGGCCTGGACGGGTGCGGGGGCTGGCACCGGTGCGGCGGCCTCGTCCCCACCGCCGCAGGCCGACACGCCGAGGCTGCCGAGCACGGCACTGGCGGCACTGCCGATGCCGCCTTGCAGCACGCGCCGCCGGGACAGGCGCGCGTCGAGCACCTCGTTGAAGCTGGGGTTGCGGGACGGGTTCAGGTCCTGGTCATCGTCGGCGTCGACGCCGAGGGGGGTGGGATGGGGCATGGGACTCCTCGTGACGGTGGGATGAAGCAAGGCAAGCCGGACGGCGCCCTGTCTGCAGCCCGCGATGCTGGCCGAGCCACATGACCCTGCCGTGACATTCTTGTTGACACCCGTGTGGCCGCCCGCGGGCGCCAACCCCGCCGCCGGGTTACGCTGCGCACCTGTGCAAGTGAAACCTTCCCCATGACCGACAAGAAACCCGCGATCTTCAAGAGCGAAGAAGAGCTGCAGGCCATGAGCGCCTCGCAACGCATCCGCTACCGGCTGGTGGGTGCCGGCTGCCGCTACCATGCCAACGACAACATCGCCGCCTTCATCAAGGAGGGGGAGCTCGACGAGCTCAAGGCCGAGGTGCAGGCCCGCATGGCCGAGGTGCTCCAGGCCCTGGTGATCGACACCGAGAGCGACCACAACACCCAGGACACCGCCGAACGCGTGGCCAAGATGTTCCTGCAGGAGGTCTTCAAGGGCCGCTACGTGCCGATGCCGCCCGTGACCGAGTTCCCCAACTTCTCGCGCCTCAACGAGCTGATGATCGTGGGCCCGATCACCGTGCGCAGCGCCTGCTCGCACCACCTGTGCCCGATCATCGGCCGGGTGTGGGTGGGCATCCTGCCCAACGAGCATTCCAACCTGATCGGGCTGTCGAAGTACGTGCGCATCTGCGACTGGATCATGAGCCGCCCGCAGATCCAGGAGGAGGCCGTGACGATGCTGGCCGACGAGCTGCAGAACCGCGTGAAGCCCGACGGCCTGGCCGTCGTGATGGAGGCCGACCACTTCTGCATGCACTGGCGTGGCGTGAAGGACAGCGAGGCCAAGATGACCAACAGCGTGATGCGGGGGGCTTTCCTGAAGGACGCCACGCTGCGGCGCGAATTCCTCTCACTGCTCAGCGGGCGGCAGGGTTGATGGATGAAGGGCCGGGCAGAGGCAGTGAACTCCTGGCCAACGCCCGGCACCAACCCGCTCACGCTCCGGCGTGACATGCACCCGCTGCTCGATCGTTGACTGTTTGATGGACGTTATTTCCCCCAGGAGAACCCCATGCTTGTGCGTCTGATGTATGCCAGCCGTGCCGCCGACTCGGTCACCCAGGAGGACCTGGTCGCCATTCTCAAGAAATCGAAGACCTGCAACCCGGCCCTGGGCGTGACAGGGGTGTTGTGTCTCTCGGGGGGCATCTTCCTGCAGGTGCTGGAAGGGGGGCGCAACGAGGTCAGCGCGCTCTACAACCGCATCACCGCCGACCCGCGCCACCACCACGCGACACTGCTGAGCTTCGAGGAAATCGGCGAACGCAGCTTCGCCTGCTGGTCGATGGGCCAGGTCAACCTGCAGCGGCTGAACCCGGCTTTGCTGCTGAAGTACTCCGACAAGGCGGTGCTCGACCCGTTCAGCACTTCGGGCGCCGCCTCGATGGCGCTGTTCAAGGAACTGGTGGCCACGGCCTCCGTGATCGGGCAGCCTTGATGAAGGTGAAGGGCAAGGCCTGCTGAGGAAACGCGGAACGCCCGCGTTTCCTCCGTCAGGGCACCTTGGGCTTGCTGGCATCCCGCACCCAGATGTCCAGCTTGTCCCGCACCGAGAGCGCGCCTGGCGACGGGGGAACACCGGCCTGGATGCGCGCCGCCACCACCCCGGCGGCGGCCAGCACGTCGGCCACGTTGCGCGCGCGCTCCTGGGCCAGGGCCTCGGGCGCAGGCGCGGCGGCCGTGTCGGGATGGCTGGTGATGGTGATGAACACCGGCTCGTCCTTGCGGATGCTGGCCGCCAGACGGCCCAGCAGGTCGCTCAACTGGGGCGAGACGGCCGTGCCGCGGTCCACGAAGGCGAAGGCCGTGGGGATGCGCAGGCGCAGCTGGTCGTCGCCCATGCGGTTGACCTCGATGCCACGCCCCTGCGTGAACTGCTCGAGCCCGATGCGTCGGTATTCCATGCGCGGTGACCAGGTGGCCGGCTCGCGCGGCACCGCTTCCGGCGCAGTCACGGGCGTGGACTCGGCCCGCGGCGGCGGGGGTGCCGGCACGGGTGCGGGGGGCGTCGCCGGCGCGGGCACCGGGGCAGGAGGCGGCACCGGTGCGGGCGGGGGAACCGGCTCGACGGGGGCCCGGTAGATCCCGGGGACAGGCACGACCGGACCGGTGGCGCGCGCGTCGGGCTGGGCGCAGGCGGCCAGCAACAGGGGCATCGCCAGCAGCGATGCGGTCCAGGGCAAATGACTGTTCGACATGAAAAGACTCCGCAGGGACGAAACAGGGGCGATTGTCGGTGAACGGCCGGGATCGCCGGGGTTCGACTTTGGCATGATGAGGGCATGAGCATCCAGACCGACACTTTCGAGCCCAGCCGCCGCATGGTGAGCAACGCCACGGCCTCCCCCAACGAAGAGGCCATCGAGCGGGCGCTGCGGCCCAAGGGCCTGGTCGACTACGTGGGCCAGACCAAGGCACGCGAGCAGCTGGACATCTTCATCGGTGCGGCCAAGATGCGGTCCGAGGCGCTGGACCACGTGCTGCTGTTCGGCCCGCCGGGGCTGGGCAAGACGACCCTGAGCCACATCATCGCCCATGAGCTGGGCGTCAACCTGCGCCAGACCTCGGGGCCCGTCCTTGAAAAACCCAAGGACCTGGCGGCCATCCTCACCAACCTTGAGAAGCACGACGTCCTGTTCATCGACGAGATCCACCGCCTGAGCCCGGTGGTGGAGGAAATCCTCTACCCGGCCCTGGAGGACTACCAGATCGACATCATGATCGGCGAGGGCCCGGCCGCGCGCTCGATCAAGCTGGACCTGCAGCCCTTCACCCTGGTCGGTGCGACGACGCGGGCAGGCATGCTGACCAATCCGCTGCGGGATCGCTTCGGCATCGTGGCGCGGCTGGAGTTCTACACCCCGGAAGAGCTGGCGCGCATCGTGCAGCGCTCGGCGGGCTTGCTGAACGTGCCGATCGATGCCGAGGGCGCCTTCGAAATCGCCCGCCGCTCGCGCGGCACGCCGCGCATCGCGAACCGCTTGCTGCGCCGGGTGCGCGACTACGCCGACGTCAAGGGTGGCGGCCGCATCGACCGCGCGGTGGCCGAGCCGGCGCTGGCGATGCTCGACGTGGACCCGCTGGGCTTCGACGTGATGGACCGCAAGCTGCTCGAGGCAGTGATCCACCGCTTCGACGGCGGCCCCGTGGGCCTGGACAACGTGGCCGCGGCGATCGGCGAAGAACGCGAAACGATCGAGGACGTGATCGAGCCGTTCCTGATCCAGCAAGGCTATCTGCAGCGCACCCCGCGCGGTCGCATCGCCACGCTGGCGGCTTTCCGCCACCTGGGGGTGGCCGCGCCGCAGGGGCATGGGGATTTGTTCGGGGGGGAGTGAGCCTTCCTCCAAGGCCCGCGAATCGCTGCGCGGCATCGACCTTCTGCAACCACCCGAACCGACCTGACACGGAGGCCCGTGAGTGGCCGGCACGCACATGCGAGCCCCCTAAAGAGGGAGCCAGGACCTCGCAGCGGTAACTGTTTGCTACCTCCCTCTCAAAGGAGGAATCGCGAACCGTAAAGTGCACGCCGATCACGGTTTCGCGTGTGCATGCAATGTCGTGTTGATCCTCACCAAAAGGGAGTTTGGTGATGTGCCCGCTCAGTGCGGCGACTCCCGGCCGCTGCCGCCTCCAGTCTGGTCGTACATGCCAGATGGCAAACGAAGCAAAGAAGGTTCAGGGAGTGAGTCGTCCAATACCCAGCGCTGCCAGGCCACCACGTTCAAACGCCCGCGCCTTCCCCTCGAAGGAGGCGTCGGCCGAGCCCCCGCCAAGCCCACCCCGGGCTGTTTCCCGGCCCTCCCCCATCACCACCGATTCACCCGCATTCGCCGGCGACAGGCCCGAGGCACAGCCGTGCCCTCCTGACCGCCGTCCAACACCACCACCTCTTTCACGGAGAAAGTCATGAGCAAGGAATGGCCCGGAGCGGGCCTGCAGGAAAGTCTGAGCCAGGTCCGCGACACCGCCGGCTCTGTGAACACGGAGCAAGCCTCCTCGGTGGTCCAAGCGAAGCGGGCAGATGCCGCCGCCGCCCAGGCACAAAGCCTGCCGCCGGCCCTCGGCAAAGCCCCCAGCCTGGTCGACGCCTCCGATGAAGACCTGGACCAGATGGTGCGGGCCGGCATGGGCCAGGTGCCGCAGACGGCTGCCTTGCTCGGCCAGGTGGCAGGCGCCAGTTCGCCCATCCTGGCCGCGGGGGTCGCCGGTGTGCAGGCGGCCTCGGCCCTTCAAGCGGGCGACCTGAGCGGGGCCGTGCCGGCATCCAGTGCGCTCGGCCAGGCGCTCGGCGCCTCCGCGGCCACCATGGCCGCCGTCGGCGCGGCTTCGCAGCTGGCCGCCAAATTCGCATCCTCTTCCGGGGGCGTCTCCGGCACCTCCGCGGCGGCAGCCGCGGCCGCACCAGCCCCCACGTTCGCCACGGTCCAGCCCCCGGCCCAGGCCTCGCCCGAAGCCTTCGAGCCTGCGCCGCCGGTGCGCTTTCCCGCGGCGCTCGAACCCCCGACCAGCCCTGCGATCCCACCGGCCGACCGCAGCCAGCTCAGCCAGCCTCCCCAGTTCGACGACAGGCAGCGCCTGTTCCGCCTCTCCTCGCCGCTGAGCGGTGAGCGCCGGCTGTTCCTCGACACCCTGGCGGGCAGCGAAGCGCTGAACGAGCCCTTCGCCTTCACCCTCGGCCTGGCCTCGCTCAATGGCAACATCGAACTCAAGGATGCCCTGAGCCAGCCGATGACCGTGGGCATCCAGCAGGCCGACGGCTCCGAGCGGTACCTGAACGGCTACGTGGCCACCTTCGCCTTCGAGTCGACCAACGGCGGTTGGGCGAGCTACAGCGCGCAACTGGTCTCGTGGCTGCACTTCCTGAGCCTGCGCATCAACGCACGCATCTTCCAGGACTGCAGCATCCCCGAGATCGTCGAGCGTGTGTTCGCCGAGTACGGGGCGGCCGCGAATTTCGAATTCCGCCTGCGCGGCGCCTACGCGCCGCAGGACTTCATCGTTCAATACCAGGAGAGCGACCTGAACTTCGTGTCGCGCCTCATGGAAAAGGAAGGCTGGAGCTACTACTTCGTCCACAGCAGCACCGCGCACAAGCTCATCGTCACCGACGACACCACCATCGCGGGTTACTGCCCGCCGCTGGACGTCTACGACACCATCGAATTCAACGGCGGCGACCGCGTGTGCGAGGAACACAGCGTCAGCAGCCTGCGCGCCGAACGCCGGCTGCAGCCGGCCAAGATCAGCCTGGCCACGTTCGACTACCTCAACCCCCTCGACCGCATGGGCGTGGCCATGCCCACCATCGCCAAGCAGGGCGACGTGCCCGAGATCGAGGTCTACGACGGCACCCCTGGGTACGCCTATGCCAGCCAGGCGGAAGGCGAACGCTACGCCCGGCTGCGCATGGAGACCTTCGAGGCGCGCACCAAGTACTTCGAAGGCGACAGCGACTGTCCCGACCTCGCGCCGGGGCGCACCACGGTACTCAGGGGACACGAGTGGTTCCCGGACCAGACGCCCTTGCTGATCACGCGTGTCACCCACGAAGGCCGCAACAACCTGGACCTGGGCCGCGAGCACTCCGGCAAGGAATCGCAGACCGCGCACTACGCCAACCGCTTCGAGTGCCTGCGCGCCACCGTGCCGCACCGCCCGGAGCTGGTGCACCCCAAGCCCACGATCCCCGGCCTGCAGACGGCCACCGTCACGGCCCCGCCGGGTGAGGAGATCTGGACCAACAAGCATGGCTGCATCAAGGTCCACTTCCACTGGGACCGCCTGGGCAAGTACGACCAGAGCAGCTCGTGCTGGGTGCGCGTGGCGCAGGCCTGGGCCGGCCAGGGCTGGGGCACCGTGGCCATCCCGCGCGCGGGCCAGGAAGTGGTGGTCGGCTTCATGGGCGGCGACCCCGACCGCCCCCTGGTGCTGGGCAGCGTCTTCAACGCCGTCCAGGCGCCCCCCTATGCCCTGCCCGCCGGCAACCACATGATGGGCTTCAAGAGCAACTCCACCGGCCGCAAGGGGGGGCACAGCGAGATGGTCATCCATGACCAGGGGGGCAACGAACGCGTCAACATCCGTTCCCAGAAGGACATGGAAACCACGGTCCTCAACGACGCCACCACCACGATTCACAACAATCAATCCGTCACCGTCGACGGAACCCGGGACGTCACCGTCAAAAAGAAGATCACCGTCGCCAGCACCGAGGACGAGATCGAGATTTCCGCCGCCACCAAGATTTCCATCCGGGTTGGCAAGAGCAGCCTGGTCATGGACAAGGACGGCAACATCAAGATCAACGGGGTGAACATCGCGACGCTGGCATCGGAGCAGCACACCCTTAGAGGGTCAAGGATCGACTTGAACTGACCACTCCACAAGCATTCTTCCCACCGATTTCGCACCACCAAGCCACAGACATGTCCGTACCCAGCCGCCCCTATGAACTGGATGAAGCCAGTCTTGCCCTCCCCTGCGAGCTCAAAGACAAAACCAACCATCTGTTCACCATCTCCGACCAAGGTCCCAGCCCGTTCAACCTGGTGGTCTCCCGCCACGAGGTTCCCACCGAAGAGAGCCTGTTCGAGGTGGCCGACCGCATCAGCGCGGAGCTCAAGAAAGCGCTGCCCAAATTTCAGCTGAAACGGCGTGAGGAATGTGCGCTGGATGGGCAACCGGCCATCGAGCTGTTCTACGCCTGGGTCCAAAAAGGCACCGTGTTGCAACAGAGGCAGACGATCACGCTGGTCAAGGCTTGGCACCAAGCCGACGAGGATCCCCGTCCGCAAGCACTGATGATTTCCGCGACCTGCGCCAACGGCTTCACTCCCCAATGGAATGCCATGTATGAGCAGGTTCTGGCCAGTGTGCAGATCCGCAGACCCTGGGTGATTTCCGAAGAGCCCCCACAGAGCAGCATCGAGGAAGACTTGTCGCCTGTTTCTCCTGGGGCTCCAGGCTACGTGTTCGCTTTGCGCCAGTCGGTCTTGCGGGTGTTTGCCGGGCCAGAACAGGCCACAGCAGAAATCTCCGTGCAGGAAGCGGGCACTTGGAAGTTCTATGACACCCACGGGCAGCCCATGGAAACGGCGCTGACTGGCGATGGCTACGAGTTGCGGATTGGGGCCGCGTCAAGTGCCCGTGGCCCCTTGCACTACAGGTTGGCGCTTGTGGACCAGGTCCTGGGCGTGCTGACGAGCCTGCCCGAGGTCACGACGCATCTGGCGCAATGGGGTCAGGAGGGTGCAGGTGCCTGAAGCCGCCAGACTGGATGATCGGATCGGGCACAGCCCCTCCATGGCTTGCCTGATTGGCGGCGCGCTGTTTGGCGCAGCGGTGGCCCTCCTGGTGGTGGCAACCCCCATCGGCTGGATTGGCGCAGCCATCATTGCCGGGGCGGCCGTGATGGGTGCCGGGATTGGCGAGGTGGCCAGCACGATGAGCTGGATGCCCAAGGAGGACGTCGGAAAGATCATTGCCGACTGCTCACCCAACGTCTTCATCAACCGGCGACATGCCGCCCGCGCGCACCTGGACCACGTGGAGTGCAGCAAGCATCCCAAGCCCCCGCAGGTCATCGCCACAGGCAGCGGCACGGTCTTCATCAATGGCGTGCCTGCCGCGCGCAAGTCCGACACCATCGAGTGCAGCGCCGTCATCACCAGCGGCTCGTCCAATGTGTTCATCGGTGGAGGCACAGTCCCCACCGACCCGATCCGGCCGGAGGATCTGGTGCCTGGCTACGTGCACGGCGCCATGCTGGTCGTCGGCTTGGCCAGTGCGTGCATTTTGGCGGGGCCGGTGGTGGCCATCTTCGGTTTGGTGGGAGGCTTTGCGGGCGGCATCGGCGGGAACTGGCTGGGTGGGCTCATGTTCGGCGAAGGCTCCGATGGCCAAAAGGTGACGGCCCTGGTGGGCTCCTTCCTAGGCGGATGGGGTGCTGCCAAGGCTGGCGGCCGCCCCTCGACCCTGGCGCAAAAGTACCTCGACAGCAAGGGCGTGGACCCCAATGTGGGCAAGTTCGTCAAGGGCGGTCTGCCTGAAGTCCAGGGTTCAGCCACCACGGCCTCCGAGGCGGCGGGCAAGGCCAGGGAGAACTGTGCCTGCGCGAAGGACCCGGTCGAAGTCACCAGTGGCGAGTTCATGGATTGGCGCGTCGACCTCGCCATCCCGGGGGTCTTGCCGCTGACGCTCAAGCGCAGCTACGCCAGCCGGCGCGAGTTGCGCTCGCCCGCAGGCCTGTATGGCCCGCGCTGGCTGGACAGCTGGAGCGTGAGTTTGCGTCGGGACGATGCACAAGCCCACACCACCACTTACCTGGACGATGAAGGCGTTGCCCTGGTCTTCCAAACGCCTTGCGACGACGAGCACCACGTGCTGGAGGCCTGGCATTTGCGCGCACCGCACCTGGTGCTGCGCGGCACCCGCGACGAGCCGGTCCTGCACGACCGCCAGCGCGGCATGCGGCTGTACTTCGAGTGGCTGACCCCGCAACACGCCCGCCTCAAGGCCTATGGCGACGCCCTTGGCAATCGCATTGATTTCGACTACGGCCCACTGGACGCAAGGCCTTCTCGCCTGCAGGCCTTGCGCCACAGCGACGGCTGGCATCTCCAGGTCCGATGGCGCGAGGGTGTTCAACCCTGCATACAAAGCCTGTGGATGCATGAGCGCGACCGTGAGCCTGTCGAGCTGGTTCGCTACGAACACGATGCGCAGGGCCGCCTGATCCACAGTGCAAGCCAGTACAGCGGCCGGTTGCGCTATGCCTATGACGACGAGCATCGCCTGGTGTCATGGGGTGACGACAGCCTGACCCAAGTTCACATCAGCTACGACCTCTCGGGCCGCGTGGCCGAGGTGCGCACGCCTGACGGCACCCACAGTGGCCGCTTCACCTACCGCCCCGCCGCCCGAACCACGCAGGTCTGGGAGCCAGACCCGCAGCAAACCGGCCAGTGGCGCTTGAGCGCAACCTACCAATACAACGAGCAAGGCCTGGTGATCTGCGAGACCGATGCCCTGGGCCACCAGACACGGACGCGCTGGAGCATTCACCACCGGGTACTCAGCCGCACCGACGCGCTGGGCCGCACCACGCGCCATGCCTACGACGAGGTGGGCAACCTGACGGCCCTCATCGACCCCCGAGGACGACGCCACGTCATGGCTTATGACGATGAAGGCCACCTGTTGAAGGCCACCGATTCCCAGGGCCGCTCCACGGAGTTCACCTACACCGTCGATGGCCTGCTCGACAGCCTCACACCAGCCGACGGGCTCACGGTGCACTTTGCCTACGATGCCCAGGGCCGTCTTCAGCGCAAGACCTGGGGGGATCCCGCCAGCTCCACCGCCGTGGCGCACTACCACTATGACGAGGCCCATCGCCCCTGTGGCCATACGGCACCACACGGGGCTCGGACACGCTGGCAGCAAGACACCCTGGGCCGTGTGGACTGGTTCACCGATGCGCTGGGCGTCACCACGCGCTACGAACATGCGCCTCCGGATGAACAAGCACCCCGCGCACAGGGCCACGTCCAGCCCGTGCGCACGCTGCTGGCCGACGGCAGCGCGACCAGCCAACACCATGACGTCGAGGGCCTGCTGTCCGCCTTCACCGACGCCAGCGGCCATACGCGGCGCTGGGAATGGGGCGCTTTCGACCTGTTGAAGTCGCACACCGATGTGCTGGGCCATACCACCCGCTACGAGTACGACATCAACGCACGCCTGAGCCGCCTGACCAACCCCGCCGGACAGCATTGGCAGTGGCAACGCGACGCTGCAGGCCATGTGATCGAAGAGACCGACTACGCCGGGCGACGCATCCATTGGCAGCGTGATGCCCTGGGCAGGCCCGTGCTGCGCACCGCCCCCGATGGCAGCCAGCGGCGCTACGAGTGGGATGTGCTGGACGATCGGATACATGCCATTGAAGGCAGCGATGGCCTGCGCATCACCTATGCCTGGGACACCCATGACCAATTGACGGTGGCGCGCGTCTGGCAGCGCCGGGCCGAATGCAGCGAGCTCGAGAGCGAGTCCTCGTTCGACTACGACGCACAGGGACGCGTGGTGCAAGAAGCCCACCGCATGCACACCGGGCCCTTGCGCAAACTGGTTTATCGCTACGACACCCAAGGGCGCTTGATCAGCCGCGAGGGCCCTTTGGGCCCCTCACGCTACACCCACCATGCCCTGGGCTGGCTGAGCGAGTTGCACACCGACCAGGGGAGCGTGCAGATCGAGCGAAACGCCCTGGGCCAGGAGACGCAGCGCGTTGGTTGGGGCCAGGGGGCGGATCGGCCGGTGGCGGCTCATTTCCGGCTGGAGCAACGGCACGACAAGCTGGGCCGTCTGGTGCAGCAACGCGTGCTGGGCGGCGCGGACCAACTCAAGCGCCACTACCACTGGCAGCACGAACACCTCCAGGGCATCGACGACAGCCGCTTCGGCAGCGTGCGCTGGGACCTCGATCCGCGAGGCCAGATTCTCAAGGCCCACTACAGCGAATTGCAGGCAAGTGCGTCCGAGCTTATGCACCAGCCTGCGCTGTCGCTGCACCCGCTCAGCACCCTGCAGGACCGGCCTCGCGACGAGCAATTCCGCTACGACGCGCAGGGCAACGTCAGCGACCGGGGCACCCATCATCAGCTCACGCCACTGACCTACCACCTCGACACGGTGACCGAGCACGGTGGCAACCGCTACACCTGGGACGCCAACGGACGCCTGCAGACACGCACCCTGTACCGGCGCGGTTTCCGCCCGTCCACCTGGCGCTACGCATGGGACAGCTTCGACCGCCTGCGCAGCGTCACCACCCCGGAGGGCCAGCGTTGGCACTACGTCTACGACGCCTTTGGCCGACGCCGGGCCAAACGATGCGAGACCCCTGTCACACCAGGGCGCAGACGCCAATTGCAGCAGGCCGAATACCTGTGGCAGGGCCCCACCCTGGCGGTGCAATGGAAACGCTATGCCGATGGCAGCAGTTCCTCCCCCGCCGCCCAGGGCGAGCACCACGAGGACATTCAGGAGTGGCACTTCGAGCCGGGGAACTTCAAGCCTCTAGCCTTGAGGCAGCTGCGCCACGCCGACGCCCAGCCCCAACTCCTGCACGTGGTCAGCGAACTCAACGGCGCCCCCCGCGAGGTCATGGACAACGCAGGCACCCTGCTGTGGTGTGCCCAACTCGACACCTGGGGTCAACTCGCCCGCTGCCACGTCAAGGACCGCGACATCGCCTATGCCAGCCGCTTCGCCCCTGGCTACCGCAGCGCCGCCAACGATCCCCTCGTCGACATCGACCTGCGCTTCGCCAACCAATGGCATGACGAAGAGTCAGGGCTTCATTACAACCTCCACCGCTACTACGATCCCTCTCTGGCCGGCTACCTCAGCCAGGATCCCCTCGGGCCCATCCAGGGTGGCGAGCGTACCCATGGGTATGTCTCCAATCCCCTCACTTGGATTGATCCTCTGGGGTTGAATGAGTGTCCTACGGTCACCATTTATAAAGCGCCAAAAGATCATCAAGTCGAAAGCGTTAATCAGCATGGCTATCGTGAGGCGGAGTATCCTGGGGAGGGGGCATATTTCACAACAGATCCCAAGGTGGTTCGTGGCTACGCAGAGCAGTACAAGGAGGGAGTCCACGAAATCAAAGTGGACGCAAAAGTATTTGAACGAATGAAGGCTGAAGGAAAAATTGTTGAAGATCCCTACGAAAATCACTCAATCTCCATAAAACCAGAAGCACTTAGCGAACTCAACGACAACTCCACAATAAAACATTACAAACCAAACTCCGAGGAGTTATGGGATAAATTTGGTGTTTATTAACAATTCCATGAAAAAAATATTCCCCGGTAACACACTACCAGTTAAAGTCAAGGAAAAGAAAGATTTTGGCATTTGGGTATCCTACGAGAATTTTAAGGGACTCATAAAAATTACAGATATTGCCTTCAAAAAATCAAAAACAAGCGAAATTTTTAACAAACTAAAGGAAGGCGATGAAATCAATGTACTTGTTACAAAAGTTATTGACGGAAGCACGGAGTTTGTCGGATCAATCAAAGCCCTACATCCTGAAGAAGACCATTTCAATAATTATGCAGTCGGCGATACCTGCAAAGGCCGTGTTTTTGAAAAGAGAAGCTATGGCTGCTTTGTTGAAATAGAAGATGAAATACTTGGATTTCTGAATGGAACTCAGGCCGGTGAATTAAATGTGAACGACGAAGTGATGGTCAAAATAAAAAATATAGATCATTCTTTGAGAAAAATAGATATCGACTTGATTTAAGAAGGGCTTAAGCGAGCCCATAAGAATAGGTATCACCCCCATAAAGCAGCTTCTCTGACACCCGCTTTCCACCCCGGCAATCCGCAGCCCCATGGAAGTCCTTTTCCTCATCCTTTTCCTGGCCCTCTACGCCCTCATGGTGTGGCACGTCTGGGCGTCTCCCCGAACCCCGCGGAGCATTCGAACCTTCTGGCTCATGATGACGGCGGTGTTCGGCGTCCCGGCCTATCTCGTCTGGTTCTTGTTCCGCGACAAGAAAATGCCCCAAGGCGCGGCGCTGGAGGCCAAGGCCGCTTCGGTCCAACTGCCTTGCCTGCCGCCACCCGGCAAGGCCTGCATCTATGTCGTTCGTCCGGACCGGATGGGCGCGGCGGTCAAGTTCCCCTGTTTCATCGACACCCAGGAACCCGCCGGCCTGGTGGGAACCTTGGGCACCAAGAAGAACCTCTACAAAGTGGTGGAGCCCGGCTCGCACACGCTGTGGGTCAAGCGTGGCGGCCAATGGGCCCGCCTTCCGCTGAACGTCCAGGCGGGCGACCTCCTCTTTTTCCGCCTGACGCAGAACATGAACGGCTTCTGGGGCGGCGTGGACATCCATCCCTTGCCGAGCAACGAAGGCAAGGTCATGGTGGCCTCCACCTCGGTCGGCAAACTCGCCTGAGCGCCCACAAAGGTGTTGACGATGACTCTTCGGAAGCTCGTGTTCTTCCTCTTCCTCGCGCTGGCGCCATCGCTCTTCGTGTGGCTCCTCGTGGCCGACAACACGGGGCCGGTGGGCTGGGTCACCAGCGTGCAACTCGAGCACTTCGGCTCCGCCGATCCGTCCATGTCTTTCCTGGCGGTCTTCGCGGCCAGCTTCATCGCATGGATTCTCTTGGGAGGGGCATTGCATCGCCTGGGCTGGATGGTCATGCCGGCCTGGCAATTTCGTGGGCTCACACCCCAGGTACTCCGCCAGCGCTGGCTGTACACCGGCCTGGGCGTGCTGGCCCTGACCTGGGGTGCCCTCCCCTTGGCGCAGTGGCATGCGGACAGG
>CBINPE010000035.1:0-38231 GCA_966252435.1 uncultured Burkholderiales bacterium
CCAGGGCATTAGACGATAGCAAACAACTGTCGCCTCCCGGCTGAAGAGTGCCGGGTGTTTTCTGAATTTTTCTTCAATTACTGACCCGAAGTGAGGACCGGAGGAATTTCCCAAGCAATTCGTCACTTCACATTATCAATAACCCACGAGGACGAATATATGGCTCATTGAAACCCAGCGCACCCACGCCGGTTTAGCCGGCATGGCGATTATCGGGCATGTGCCTCGGCATCCCGGGTTTCTTCATGCCGATTCATATCTATCCACTTCCAACCAGGCGTACCTCATGAACCACCCGCAGGCCGAGGCCTCGCAAGCTCCCGCAGCCTTTCCTCTGACCGAGTTGCAGCATGCGTACTGGCTGGGTGAGCAGCCGGCCTACCGGTTGCATACGCCGGCTTACCTGCACCGTTGCTTCCGGGCCCCGGCATTGGACATCGAGCGGCTGGAGACGGCCATCTCCGCAGTCGTGCAGGCCCAGCCTTCGCTGGTGGTCGAGATCCGGGAGGACGGGACGCAGCAGCCGCAATGCCCACCCGAGCGCGTCACGCTGCGGGTCAACGATTTCGGCCACGTGACGGCGAGCGAGGCCGCCGCCTACCTGAAGGCGCGTGAGGCCACGCTGGCCCACGAACTGCCGCCCCTCGGAAGGGGCCTGCAGTTCAGTTGGGTCATCGACCGCGTGGCCGACGGCTATTTCGTGCACGTCCTGTTCCGGCTCATCGCCTTCGATGCGATGTCGATCTGGCTGTTCCTGAGCGACGTGTGCGGCGTGTACCTGGGCATTCGCCCGCCCCCGCTGCCAGCAGCTCAGTTCGCCGAGTTCGTCGGGCAGCGTCAGGCGTTGATGCACAGCGCGGGCTATCAGCAGTCACTGGCGTATTGGCGCGAGCGAGCCGCCACCCTCCCGCCTGCCCCTGGACTGCCCTTGGTCGATCACGAGGCGCTTCCGGAGAGGTCGGACTTCCAACGCCTGCAGCTCAGCCTGAGCCCCCGTCAATCCGACGAGCTGCATGCGCAAGCTCGCCGCTGTGGGGTGGGCATCAACGTCCTGTTGTGCACGCTTTACGCCGACGTGCTGAGGCTGTGGTCGACGAACTCGTCCTTCGTCCTCAACATGCTGACGAGCCATCGCCCCCCCGGCGAGCATTTCGCGCATGTCTACGGCAACTTCGGCAGCACCCTGCCCGTCGAGGCAGTGGACGTTCCCGGCGGCGGGTTGCGCGAGCGTGCGCGTGCCCTGCAACGCCGGATGTTCCGCGACTTGAAGCATGTCAAGGTGTGCGGCGTGGAAGTCATCCGGGCCATGCGCCGGGGGGCACAGCACCTGCCGGCCATGCCCGTGGTGTTCGCCAGTTCGCTGGGCCTGTCCCGCGACGATCTGCTGACGCCGGCCCAGCTGGGCTGGGAGCTGCAGCTGGGCGGCCTGCGCACGCCCCAGGTGCTGCTCGACTGCCAGGTGTACATGGACGGCGACCGGCTGACCCTGAACTGGGACTACGTCGCCGCCGCCTTCCTGCCGGGCGTGATCGAAGACATGTTTGCCGCCTTGGGCGAGCGCTTGATGGCGCTTGTTGCCGGTGGCACCGAGCCAGACGCGCTACAGCTGCCACATGCGCCGCCCGAGGGCCTGGCTGCGCGTCGGGCCGCCAACGCCACGGACAAGCTGCTGCCCACCGGCAGGCTGTACGACTTCTTTACCCAGGCCCACCGCAGCCATCCAGACCGCCCGGCCCTCATCGACGAAGACCGCACCCTGTCCTATGCCGAGCTGTGGTGCCTCACGACGCGCCTGGCCACCCGGCTGCGGGGCCTGGCTGGGCGCAACGAACTGGTGGCCATCGTGGCCCGCCGAGGATGGCGCCAAGTCGCAGCGGCCATGGCCGTGGTGCAGTCTGGCGCCGCCTACCTGCCGGTGTCGAGCGATGCACCCGCAGCGCGCAAATCGTGGCTGGTCAGCCAGCCGGGCGTGAAGGTGATCTTGGTCGAACACGACCTGGCGGGCGGCTTCGAGCGACCCGCCAGCGCGGAAACACTGCTGCTGGAAAGCGCACTGTCCGACGGCCACGCAGCCGCCACCGAACCTTTCCCGCTGCGAGACGCGCGAGACCTCCAGGACCTGGCCTATGTGATGTTCACCTCCGGCTCCACGGGGCGGCCCAAGGGCGTCATGATCGACCACCGCGGCGCCGTGAACACCCTCCAGGACGTCACCAGCCGTTTCGGCCTGAATGCCTCGGACCGGGTGATCGGCATCTCGGCGTTCACCTTCGACCTCTCGGTGTTCGACATCTTTGGCAGCCTGGGCAGCGGCGCCACCCTCGTCCTGCCCCCAGACAGTCCTTCTCCCGCACCCCATGACTGGGCACGCGTGGTGCGTGAGCACCAAGTCACGGTCTGGAACAGCGTGCCGGCGCTGCTCGACATGGTGCTCGAATACCTGGGCCCGCACGCCAGCCGCGAGCTGGCTTCGCTGCGACTGGTGATGCTCAGCGGCGACTGGATTCCGCTTCGCCTGGCCCAACGCGTGGCCGAGCAGTTGCCGCAGGCCCGGCTGGTGAGCCTGGGCGGCGCGACCGAAGCCTCGATCTGGTCCAACTATTTCGTGGTCGACCATGTCGATCCCCACTGGACAAGCATCCCCTACGGCTGGCCGCTGGCCAACCAGCGTTTCCATGTCCTGACCCCCGACCTTCGCGATGCCCCGACCTGGGTCCCGGGCGAGCTGTACATCGGAGGCACGGGCCTGGCCCACGGCTACCACGGCGACCCCGAGCGCACAGCGGAACGATTCATCACCCACCCGTCCACCGGCGAGCGGCTGTACCGCACCGGTGACATGGGCCGCTACCACGCCAGCGGGTGCATCGAGTTCCTCGGCCGCAATGATGATCAGGTGAAGATCCGTGGCTACCGGATCGAGCTGGGCGAGATCGACGCCGCGCTCGACCGTTGCCCGGGCGTGCGGCTCGGCGCCACCATCGTGCGCCAGGGCGACGCCCAGGAACGCCAACTGGTCGCGCTCTACGTCCGCGACAACGACCACCGCGGCGAAGTCGGCATCCGCGAGCACCTGGCGCGCACACTGCCCGGCTACATGGTGCCCGTGCAGTACATCGAGCTGCAGCAGCTGCCGGTGACGGCCAACGGCAAGATCGACCGCAAGGCCCTGGCCGAGACCGTGGCAGCGCTGCCGGCGGTGGGCGCTGGCAAACGTGCGCCCGGCACCGCCATGGAGCAGCGCCTGGCCGCGGTGTGGCAGCAGCTGCTGCACCTCGACCAGCTCGGCGTGGACGACGACTTCTTCGAGCTGGGCGGCACCTCGCTGCTGGCGGTGCGCCTGCTCAATGCCATCACCGCGGAGTTCGGACAGCGCCTGCCGCTGGCTTCACTGCTGCACCACAGCACCCTCGCGGCCCAGGCAGCGCAGATCGCACGGGCGGCGCAAGGCGAGGCCTCCTGCGGGAAAGGCCCGCTGGTCATGCTGCGCCAGGGCACGGACAGCTTGCTTGTCGCGGTGCACCCCGCGGGCGGCAACGTGCTGTGCTACCGCGAACTGGCGACGCTGGTCCCTCGAGGCATGGCGGTGCTGGCGCTGCAATCGGCAGGCGACGGATCGCCTCGCGAGGTGAGCGACATGGCCACGCGCTACATCGAGGCGATGTCGGCTCACCTGTCGGCCAGACCGTTCCACCTGCTGGGCTGGTCGATGGGAGGCATCCTGGCCCAGGAGATGGCCCGCCAACTCGAAGTGCGGGGGGCCCTCCCCGCCAGTCTTGTCATGGTCGACAGTTGGCAATCGGCCGACCCTCGCACCGCCTGCCCCCTGACGGGCTACGCCCTGCTGCACAACTTCGTGCGTGACCAACTCGGTGGCCGGGCCATGCCAAAGACGTTCGCTGCCATCGAGAAGCTCCCTCCCGGCCGGCAAGCCGAAGCCGCCCTGGCGGCGCTGGCCGAGTGCGTCAGCGACGGCACGCACCTGTCGACATCGGCGTTCACAGCCATGCTTGCCGAATACAAGGCCAACTACGAAGCCCTGACCCGCCACGTGCCACGTGCGATCCGTACACCGACCTGCCTGTTCCGCGCCCTGCGCAGCGGAGACTTCCCGATGCTGGCGCCCTTCACTGCACCGAGTGGCGGCCCGCCCCTGAACGTCATCGGCATGGACGAAGACCACTTCTCGATCGTCCAGGGCAGCGCTCTGCGCGCCATCGTGGCCCGCTTGCCAGATGAGGGGAACGCCAGACACACCCCTGGAAGCCGTTGAGATGACCGGCAGTTCCGCAACCCCCGGCGCCGACCGCCCCGCCCCTCGTCGCAAGGCCCTGCTGGTCTTCGGCCTCTTCCTGCTGGCGATGGGCGCCGTCATCGCCTACATGGGGTGGCGCAGCCACTGTTTCGAAGAGACGGACAACGCCTACCTGAGTGCCCCCATCAGCACGATCGCGCCGCGCATTTCAGGCGTCGTGCGCAAGGTCCTGGTCAACGACAACCAGCTGGTGCATGCGGGTGACCCCCTGGTCGAACTGGACGCCTCCGAGCAGGAAATCAAAGTCGCCCAGGTCCGGGCACAGCTCCTGCAAGCGGATGAGCAGATACGCCAGATGGAGGAGCAGCTCAGGCAACGCCAGGCCGAAGCACAGGCCGCCCAGGCCTTGGTGGGCCGCGCCCAGGCACAGCTCCAGCGCCACGCGTCCGAGGCCGAGCGCGTCAGCGCCCTGCATGCAGGGCAGCTGAAGTCCGTCTCGCGGCTGGAGCTGGAGAGCGCCGTCGCCGCGCGAGACAGCGCCTCCGCCGAGCTGCTGGCACAGCAATACGAGGTCCAGGCGGCCCGGGCCCGCAATGGGTCGACCGAAGCGGCGAGAAGCGCCCTGCTGGCGCAAAAGAACGTGCTCGCTGCCCAGCTGCGCGACGCCGAACTGCAACTGGGGTACACCCGCGTCACGGCCCCGGTCAGCGGCCGGATCGGCAGGAAAAGCGTGGAGGTCGGCGAGCGCGTGCAGGCAGGCCAGCAATTGCTGGCAATCGTCCAGCACGAAAGGTGGGTCACCGCCAACTTCAAGGAAACCCAATTGCCCCAGTTGCGCATTGGCCAGCAGGCGCGGGTGCGGATCGACGCGCTCCCCGGCTGGTACCTGACGGGCCGGGTGGACAGCTTCTCTCCAGGTTCAGGCGCTCAGTTCTCGCTGCTGCCGCCCGACAACGCCACCGGCAACTTCACCAAGATCGTTCAGCGCATCCCGGTCAAGGTGCTGCTCAGCCCGAGGGAGGTCGAGATCATGGGCGCGCGCCTGGCCCCCGGCATGTCGGCCAACGTGGAAATCGACCTGCGGCAGAAAGATCAGGCGCCCGAGCCTATGCGCTGATGCACGCCGACCACCCCACCCCGCCGCCCATGTCCGCCACGACGCAAGCCCCTGCGCCCGCGGTCACCCTGCGCACCTGGATCGCCATGAGCGCTGCCATCCTGGGCGTGTTCATGGCGATCCTCGACATCCAGGTCAGCAACGCCTCCCTGCGCGAGATCCGCGGCTCACTGTCGGCCACCGTGGAAGAGGGCTCGTGGATGAGCACCTCCTACCTGGCGGCCGAGGTCGTGGTGATTCCCCTGACCGCATTCTTCGTGCGCGTGTTCGGCGCACGCACCTACATGCTGGGCAACACCGCACTCTTCCTGTTGTTCTCCACCCTGTGCGGCCACGCGTGGAACCTGCCGTCGATGATCGTCTTCCGCGCCCTGCAGGGCTTCGCCGGCGGTGCCCTGATCCCCACGGCCATGACCTTGATCCTGACCCGGCTGCCTCCCGGCAAGCGGACCATCGGCTTGGCCTGGTTGATGCTGTCGAGCACCCTGGCCCCCACGCTCGGCCCGACGCTGGGCGGACTGCTGACGGATCTCTACGGTTGGCCCTGGATCTTCTTCATCAACTGGGTGCCGGGCGCCTTGATGCTGGCCGGGCTGGCCTACGGCATGGCGCGCGAGCCGATGCAAGCCAGGCTGCTGGGCAGCGCCGACTGGCCCGCGATCGTTTCCATGGCGATCGGCCTGGGCGCGCTGATCGTCTTCCTGGAAGAGGGCAACCGCAAGGACTGGTTCGCCTCCAAGCTGATCGCCACCTGCGCCCTGCTGGCCGCACTGGGGATCGCGGCCTGGGTGACGATCCTGCTGCTGCGGCAGCACCCGTTCATCCACCTGACGCTGTTCGCGCGCCGTACGTTCGGCGCCGCGTCGCTGGTCGGCGCGGCGGCAGGCATGGGGCTGTATGGCTCGACCTTCGTCCTGCCCTTGTTCCTGTCGGAAATCGCCGGCTACAACTCGCTGCAGATCGGCAGGGTCATCCTGTGGATGGGCCTGCCGCAGATCGTGGTGATGCCGCTGGCGGCCAAGTATTCGAAGCGGATCGACAATCGCCTCCTTTGTTCACTGGGGCTGCTGCTGTTTGCGGCCTCTTGCTTCATGAACACCAGGCTGGATGCCGGTACGGGCCATGACCAGCTGATTGCTTCCCAGATCCTGCGGGCACTCGGGCAGCCGCTGATCGTTCTCACCCTGTCGAACTTCGCCATCCACCGCGTGGAGGCCAGTCACCTGTCGTCAGCGTCCAGCCTGTACAACATGTCGCGGATTCTCGGGGGTGCGGTGGGCACCGCACTGCTGGCCACCACGATCACTCTGCGCGAGCACTTCCACTCCGCGCGCATCGGCGAGGCCGCCTCGCTGTATTCCGGCGCCCTGCATGTGCGGCTCGAGCAGTTGACCCGTCACTTTGCCATGCGCGGTGGGGATGACATCGCGGCCACGCGCCAGGCGACGGCCGTGCTTGACAACCTGGTGCGGCGCGAGGCGTACGTCATGGCCTACGGTGACTGTTTCTTCATCCTGGGCTGCGTGCTCCTGGCTGCCATTGCCGTGATGTGGCTGACGGACCGGGTCGTGGCGGCAAACAAATGAGCGCCGCAGTCACCCATCGCCTGGTCTTCATGGGGTTTGCCGCCCTGGTGGGCGCCTGCGCCCAGGCGCCCACTCCCACGCAGACGCCGCCGATGGCGGCACCCATGCCAGACCGCTACAAGCACGCCAGCGCGCAATCGGACGATCCCTTGCCGCAACCGTGGTGGCGCATGTACGGCGACCCCGTCCTGAACGCGCTGGTGGAAACCACCCTGCGCGACAACCCGTACACCCAGGTGGCCCAGTTGCGCCTGCTGGCGGCCAAGGCACAACACGCGCTGGCGCAGGCCGACCGCCTGCCGCAGGTGAACGGCAGCCTCGGCTTCAGCCATTCGCGCACCTCGTCCACCACGGCGCTGGGCGAGGTTCTCGGCCACAACACCATCCGTGGCGACAAGTACACCGCCGGCTTCGAGGCCGGCTGGCAGATCGATGTGTGGAACCGGGTGGCCCGACAGCTGGACGCCGCGGATGCCGGGATCGAGGCCGAACACGCCTATGCCCGGATGGTGGCGCAAGTGCTGAGCTGGGAAGTGGCGGTGAACTACTGGCAATTCCGCCAGGCCGAGATGGACCTGAGGCTGCTGGGCGACATGCGCCGTCAGCGTGCCGAGGCTCGCAGTGTGCAGGTCGGCCGTTTCGAACACGGGCTCACCAGCGAGATCGACGTGGTCCAGGCTGATCTGGCACTGAGCGACATCGACACGGACATCGAGGAAGCCCGCCGGCGCATGGCGCTGGCCGAGCACGAGTTGGCCACCCTGATGGTGCGGGCGGTGAAGGACTTCGCCGTGCCACCTGCCGTGGCCAACCGCCTGCCAGACGTCCCGACCCTCAGTCCAGGCATCCCCGCATCGATCTTGGCGCGCCGCCCCGACCTGTCGGCATCGGCCCAGAACGTGAGGGCCCTGCTGGCCCAGAAGGAGATCGCCGACACCGCGTTCTACCCTTCCATCAGCCTGACCGGCAACTTCGGCTTCGCCTCGCTCGAGCTGCGCAACCTGACCCGGGGGGATTCCCGCCAGTTCTCGCTGGGGCCGATCGCCATCTCGCTGCCCATCCTTGACGGTGGCCGCATCCGGGCCAGCCAGGACATCGCTGACGCGCGCTACCAGGCTGCCCTCAACGTCCACAAGGTGCAGGTGCTCATCGCCTTGCGCGAGGTGGACGACGCGCTGAGCAATCTGGCGTCCTACCGCCGCGAGGCCAGTCAACTGCAAGAGGCGCTGGCATCCGCCCAGCAGGGATCCGACATGGCCCACGCCCGCCATGAGCGGGGCGTGACGAACTATCTGGAAGTGGCGCGTGCCGACCATGACTTGTCGAACACGCAGCGCAAGGTCGCGCGCAACCAGCTGAGGGGACTGCTGGCCTCGACGCAGCTCATCTACGTGCTGGGCGGCGATTGGCATCCCACCCCGACCAGTGGTCCTGCCCACCCACCCCCGGCTCCCTCACCGAACAGAACACCATGAACCCACAACACCCCCCCATCGGCATCGACACCCTCATCATCGGCGCGGGACAGGGCGGCCTGGCCACGAGCTACTACCTGAAGCTCTCGGGCCGGGAGCACCGGGTGCTGGAGCAGTCCGACCAGGCCGGCTCCGCCTGGCGCGACGGACGTTGGGATTCATTCACGCTGGTGACCCCGAACTGGGCGTTCCGCCTGCCAGGGGCCGAGTACAGGGGCCCGCAGCCCGATGGCTTCATGCGCCGGGAGGAGGTTGTCGCCGTCTTTGCCGGCTATGCGGAGAGATTTGGTCTGCCGTTGCACACCAACACCCGGGTGAGCTCGATTGAAAAAGGCCCGAACAACGAATTTCTGGTCCGCACCTCTGCCGGTGCCTACCACGCGCGCCACGTGGTGGTGGCAACCGGGCTGTTCCAAACGCCCCGACTGCCGGCCTGCAGTGCGTCCATCCCCCACGGCATCGTCCAACTTCATTCGTCCCGGTACCGCCGCCCGGCACAACTGCCCGAGGGCGGCGTTCTGGTCGTCGGCAGTTCCCAGTCCGGCTGTCAGATCGCCCAGGAGATCCACCAGAGCGGTCGGCCGGTGTTCCTGTGCGTCAGTGGCGCGGGGCGCATTCCACGCCACTACCGCGGCAAGGACATCATGGAATGGGCTGAATTGCTGGGTGTGACCGAGCGGCACGTCGACATGTTGCCCACACCCAAGGCCAAATTCGACCCCGGCCCCCACCTGGCAGGCAAACCCGGCGACCAAGGCAACATCAACCTGCACCAGTTCGCACGCGACGGCATCCAACTCCTGGGCCGCCTGCAAGACATGCGAGACGGACACGCCCTGCTGGCCCCCGACCTGCACCACAACCTGGCCAAGGCCGACCAGTTTGAAGCGGACATGCTGCGCCGGATCGACGCCTTCATCGACACAGCCGGATGGCGCATGCCCGCCGAACCGAAGCCGCTGCTGCGCGACGGCCATGCCTTGACACCGCCCAGCCAGCTCGACCTGAGCGCGAACGACATCCGCAGTGTGATCTGGGCCACCGGCTACACCTTCGACTTCAGCATGGTCAGGTTCCCCGTCTTTGACCCGGACGGCTATCCCATCCAGAAGCGCGGTGTCACCGAGCAAGCAGGCCTGTTCTTCGTGGGCCTGCCCTGGCTTCACCAGCAGAAATCGGGGCTGCTGAGCGGCGTGGCGGACGACGCGGCGCACATTGCCCGGCGCATCTGCGCCAAGTGATGTGCCGTGCCGGCGGAAGGGGTCAGGGGGAGGCCGACTGCGCCAGCCGGTAGATCAGCAGGGCGGCACGGATGGCGCCCCGCTCGATCGAGGCGATCTCCAGGTCTTCCTCGTCGCTGTGGGCGCCTCGCCCTTGTGCACCGAGGCCATCGATGCCGACCGTATAGGGCGCCACGAACTGCACGTCGCCCGCGCCACGCAGCGACGGGTCGAGGATGTCGATGGGCCCCAAGCCTGCGTCCACGCTGGCCTTCGAATAGAGCGCCACCAGCGCACGCCCCGGCTCGGTGGGCGGCATGGGGGGGTAATTCTCGGTGAAGGTGATCGTCGCCGAGGTGCCGGGCAGGTTGCCCGTCGAGACAATCGCCGTCATCTTCTGGCGCGCACGTTCTCCCTGCTCGGCCGAGAGGTAGCGCAGGTCTCCAACGACCTCCGCACCACGCGCGATGACGTTGGACTTGCCAAAAGCGCTGACCGTTGCGGTGTCGGCAGCATAAGAGACATCGGTACCACCGCCGACCAGGCCGGGGTTGAATGTGAGGCTGGGCTCGATGACCTGTTCGCGGAACGCGTTCAGGATGCGCGCTGTCTCGTAGATGGCGCCGTAGCCTGACTGCGGCGAGAACACACCCATGGAGTGGCCCGCCTTGCCGTTGACGCGCAGCACCCAGCCACCCGAGGAGCGGCGCGCGATGCTGGCAGTGTCCACGCCGTCGTGCTTGTTGCTGCCCTCGAACGACAGGGCGTAGTCAGCGCGCCGGCCCAGGGCCACCATGTCCGCGCGCGCGCTCTGCACCGGCGTGCCGGGACGCTCCTCATCGCCCGTGAGCATGACGTCGATGTTGGCCAGGTCCAGCGCACCCACGCTCTTCAGCGCACGCAGCGCCTCGATCATGACGACGTCACCGCCCTTCATGTCATTCACGCCCTGGCCTCGCACGCGGTCACCCTGGCGCTCCCACAGCGGCACGGAACTTCCTTTCTCGAACACGGTGTCCAGATGGCCCAGCAGCAGCAGGCGCTTGCCCTGCCCTGCCTCATGCGTCGCGACCAGGTGTCCCGCGCGCTTCATGGCCGGCGGCATCTCGATCCAGCGGGTCTTGAAGCCCAGCGCCTCCAGCTCCGCGCGATAGATCTCGCCGACAGCGCGTACGCCTTCGGTATTCAGGGTTCCGCTGTTGAGGCGCACCGACTTCTCCAACAAGGTCAGTGCCTGGGGAGTGCGCTGCTTGACGGCCGCGACGATGCGTTGTTCCGTCTCCGACAGCTGCGCGTTCGCGACGCCATTCAGGAGGAAGAAAACTGTGGCGGCGGCGATGACCTTGATCGGCATAGGACGATGTCTCCGGAGGGTATCTGGGTGGGTTCGACATGCCAAAGCGACTGGCATGCCCAGAACATTCTCACCGACCTTCCCGCCTCCGATCGACGGCACGGCGAGTGTCACCCTCCCCTCACCGTCGGGCAAACGCCATCAGCAACCCGCATGGCAGGCCAGGCGCCAGGCGTTGCTGAAAATCGCCTGGACGAGCGAAGAGCCTACGCCCCGAACAGTTCGGTCGCCTTGATCCGATCCGGATAGGTCTCGACGTCCTGCTTGAACTGGGCGGCCACGGCATCGAGGCCGACCTGCGCGCCGGCCCATCCCCAATCGGTGCGCGCAGCGGTGTCATCGAGAATTCCAAAGCCTCGCACTGTCTCGTTGAGCACAGGGTTCAGACGGTCGAAGCGGATGTCCGCGCCTGGTTTCGCCGCGACCACGGCCTGAGCCAGTTGACGCGCCGTCGGCGCCTTGGTGCTCTCCACCCGCAGGCCGGCGATGTTGTAGACGCGGCGCTTGAGCTTGGCGGGGTCGGCATCGTGCAGAGCCAGCAACGCGGCCACCGCATCCTTCACGTAGATCACGTCCAGCCGCGTGTCCTCGGCCACATAGGGGTGGTAGGGGTTGTCTCTGAAAGGCTCCTGGAACATCAGTGTGGAGTACACGGTCGTCCCCCCGGGCCCGCGCGCCGCGCCAATCACCGACGGGAAGCGCACGGCGCGAAAGTCGACCCAGTTGCGCGCGGAAGCCGTGTAGTACTCGCCCAGGCGTTCAGTCGATGCCTTGGCCACCCCATACATGGTGGTCGGCATTTGCACTGCCTCGTTGGGCACCAGTCCTTTGTCGTTGAGCGTCACGAACTTGCCGAACGATGCGATGGTGCTGGGAAACATCACCCTCACCGGCGGAACACTGCGCTGCTGGCCGTAAAGACGAGCTGCCTCGAGCACGTTCCATGAGCCCACCAGGTCGACATTGAAGCCCATCGTCGGGTTCGACTCCGCGCCTGCCGACAGCAACGCACCCAGGTGGAACACACTTGCCGGTTCGTGCTTGTCGAACAGCGCGAGCACGTGCGGCAACAGGCTGAGGTCACCTTGCACGAAGGTGAGCCGATCCTTCACATGGTCGTAGCGCTTGGCCGCAGTTGGAGAATTGAAGCCACTGAGCCGGCGGGTGTCTGGATCCCGGTCGAACAACACCACGTTGGCCGCCGGGTCACGCTCGAGCAGGGCCATGGCGAGGTAGGAGCCGATGAAGCCGGTGCCGCCCGTGATCAAGGTGGGATGCTTGTGTGGTCGCATGGGTTTTCCTAAGGTGGATGAACGAAAGACCCGTCGTCAACGCGATTGCCCCCTCCGAGCGGCAATGACTGATCGAGATCCAAATAATAGGTAGGCACACCTCCGGGACTACCCCAAGCCTTAGGGGGACTGGCTGCAGTGGCACCTGGGGACCTGGCACCCCATCCAGGCGTGATGAGGCCGGCCTTGATGCACGTCAAGGTGAAAGTTGAGGTGTGTGCAAAGCTTCTGCGAAACCCTGGAGACCTCTGATGCGCTCAGCTTTCATCCTCGCCTTCGCCGCAGCGATCTCAACCAGTGTGCTGGCGCAACCCGACAAGGCGCATGCCGCCCACCACCCTGACAGCGCCTCGGCACCGGCTGCGTCGGCAACTGCCAAGCCTTCCACCGCCTCGCCTGCACAGATGGACATGCAAATGAAGTCCATGCGGGAGATGCACGACAAGATGATGGCTGCGAAGACGCCGGAGGAGCGGCAAGCGCTGATGGCCGAGCACATGAAGGCCATGCAGGGCGGCATGGCGATGATGGGCCAGATGAAGGCGCCTGCCGGCAAGCCCCAGAGCCCTGAGATGATGGGCAAGCGCATGGACATGATGGAAATGATGATCCAGATGATGATGGACCGCGAAGCAGCCCCCTCACCGGCAGGCAAGTGACAAAAAACAAGCACAGCCATGGATCACCCCCATTCCAGACCGCCGTTCTGGCGTTCCCCTGCCGGCCTGACGCTGCTCGTGGCCACGGCGATCGGCGGCTTCCTCTTGTTCACTGAACATCGCGCCCATGTCCTGGGCGTCCTGCCCTATGCCTTCCTGCTGGCGTGCCCGCTGATGCACGTGTTCATGCACCACGGCCACCATGGCGGGCACGACCACACGAAAAGGACTGACGATGAACGCCCCGGAAAGTGACTATGGCCTGTGGGGCCTGGTGGTGTTGAACTCGGCCGTCTTCGTCGGATTCGCCTACAGCTTCTTCAAACCGACGACCCTGCGCGACTGGCGCAGCTTCGGCGCATACGCCGCATTTGTCGTGGCCTTGTTCGCCGAGATGTATGGCTTCCCGCTGACCATCTACCTGCTCTCGGGCTGGCTGGGCTCCAAGTTCCCCGGGGTGAACCTGTTCGGGCACGATGCGGGCCATCTCTGGTGGCTGTTGACTGGCCAGCACGGGGATCCACACTTCGGTGCGCTCCACCTCATGAGCTTCGCGTTTCTGTTTGCCGGCTTCACGCTGCTTTCCAAGGCATGGCATGTGCTTTATCACGCCCAACGACGGCATGAACTCGCCACGGCGGGTCCGTACAGGCTGGTGCGTCACCCGCAGTACATTGGTTTCGTGCTCATCATGCTGGGGTTCTTGTTGCAGTGGCCGACCCTGCTGACTTTGGCGATGTTCCCTGTTTTGGTGGTGATGTACGTGCGTCTGGCCATCTCGGAGGAGCGAGGCTCGGATGCAGCATTCGGCAACGCATGGCGCGAGTACGCCGCAGTGACGCCACGATTCCTCCCCCTCTTCTCGAAAGCCAGCCGTGCACGGCCCGCAGGCAGCCACTAAGGGCGCAGAACTTGCCTCCGGGCTTGGGGCCGAACCGGGCGCATCGCCTTTGGCGGGCGCAGCAATCCGGGAAGGTCATGAGCACCCTGGGCAACACGTGATGCCCGACGGTACGGTCATGGCGGGAGCGCACCATGACTGCCATGGCCATGCTCACAACCATTCACATGCCCCGGCCAGCACAAAGCCTGCAGCCTCGGGCGCGCAGGGCCAGGTCGAGTACACCTGCCCGATGCACCCCCAGGTGCGGCAACGGGGCCCGGGCGACTGCCCCATCTGTGGCATGGCACTGGAGCCGGTCGTCGCCACGGCGGAACAGGGCGAAAGCCCCGAGTTGCGGGACATGACGGGGCGGTTCTGGATCGGCACCATGCTGACCTTGCCCGTCTTCGCGCTGGAGATGGGAGGCCACCTCTTCGACATCCACCATCTCATTGCCCCGCAGACTTCAAACTGGGTCCAGCTGCTGCTCAGCACACCCGTGGTTTTATGGGCGGGTTGGCCATTCTTCACGCGGGCGATCGCCTCCGTGAAGAACCGCAGCCTGAACATGTTCACGCTCATCGCGCTGGGCACTGGCGCCGCCTGGCTGTACAGCATCGCCGCGACCCTTGCGCCCCGCTTGTTCCCGCCAGCCCTGCGTGGCGAGGATGGCGCGGTGGCGGCCTACTTCGAGGCGGCAGCCGTCATCACGGTGCTGGTGCTGCTCGGCCAGGTGCTCGAGTTGCGAGCCAGGGAAAAGACCTCCGGTGCCATCAAGGCGTTGCTCGGCCTTGCGCCGAAGACCGCGGTCAAGGTGGGCGCCACCGGCACGGATGAGACGGTGCAGGTCGATGCCATCCAGGTCGGCGACCTCCTGCGGGTGCGGCCTGGGGAGAAGGTGCCGGTGGACGGCGAGATCATCGAAGGCAAGGGCAACGTCGACGAATCCTTCGTGACCGGGGAGCCCATTCCGGTGGCCAAGGCGGTGGGGTCCCCGGTGACCGCCGGCACGATGAACCAGACCGGCGGCTTCGTGATGCGGGCCGAGAAGGTGGGGGCGGACACCTTGCTCGCCCAGATCGTCCACATGGTGGCGGCGGCCCAACGCAGCCGCGCCCCGATCCAGCGCATGGCCGACCAGGTGGCCGGCTGGTTCGTGCCCGCCGTCATCGGCGTCGCGGTGCTGACGTTCGTGGTTTGGCTGGCGTGGGGCCCGACGCCCCCGTTGAGCTTTGCCCTCACCACGGCTGTCGCGGTGCTCATCATCGCGTGTCCGTGTGCCCTGGGCCTGGCCACGCCCATGTCGATCATGGTCGGTGTCGGCAAGGGTGCGCAGCACGGCGTTCTGATCCGCGATGCCGAGGCGTTGGAAAAGATGGAGAAGGTGGACACCCTGGTGCTGGACAAGACGGGCACCTTGACCGAAGGGCGGCCCAAGGTGGTTCACATCGAGCCAGCCATTGGCTTCACCCAGGATGACGTGCTGCAGAAACTCGCCAGCGTCGAGCGCGCCAGCGAGCATCCCTTGGCCATGGCCATCGTGATGGACGCACAGGAGCGCCAACTGTCGCTGTCGCCGGTGTCCGACTTCGATTCTCCCGTGGGCAAGGGTGTCATCGGAACAGTCGATGGCGACACCGTGGTGTCGGGCAGCGCCAGGTTTCTGGCAGAGCACGCCATCGATGTCCGACCGCTTGAAGGCATCGCCGAAGCACAACGCTCGAAGGCGGCCACCGTCATCTTCGTGGGTGTGGGTGGCCGGTTGGCCGGCTTCGTCGCCATCGCCGACCCGATCAAGCCGACAACGCCGCAGGCCCTCGACGCACTCAAGGCTGTGGGCATCCGCATCGTCATGCTCACCGGGGACGGCAAGACAACGGCCGCGGCAGTGGGACGTCAGCTGGGGATCGACGACGTCGTGGCCGAAGTCCTCCCCCAGGACAAGGTTGCTGTCGTCAAGCGGCTCAGCAGCGAGGGCCGCTCGGTGGCCATGGCCGGCGACGGCGTGAACGACTCTCCCGCCCTGGCAGCGGCCCTCGTCGGCATCGCCATGGGAACAGGCACCGACGTTGCGATGGAGAGTGCAGGCATCACCCTGCTCAAGGGGGACCTGATGGGCATCGTGCGGGCGAGAACCCTGTCGCGCGCCACCATGCGCAACATTCGGGAGAACCTTGTGCTGAGCTTCGCTTACAACGTGGCGGGCATTCCGCTTGCGGCTGGCGTGCTCTATCCCGTGTTCGGCCTGCTCCTGTCGCCCGTCGTGGCTGCCGCAGCGATGGCGCTGTCGTCGGTGAGCGTCATCGGCAACGCGCTGCGATTGGGCACGGTCAAAGTGGAGTGAGCATGGGTGAGGTCAGCGCATCCCGACCTCGTGCGTGAATCCGTTGGCAGCGGCTGGTGGGCTCACGCCGCAAAGCCACCGTCGATCAGCAGGTCAGCCCCCGTCACGAAAGCCGCCTCGGGGCTGGCGAGGTAGGCCACCATGCCCGCGATCTCATCTGCCCTGCCATGGCGGCGGATGGCCATCAGGTCGTGCAGGCCGGCGCCGCTGGCTTCGGGGTTCATGTCGGTGTCGACTGGCCCAGGCGCCACGTTGTTGACTGTGATGCCGCGCGGGCCGAGATCCCGGGCCAGGCCTTTCGCCAATCCGACCAGCGCAGACTTGCTCATCGCATAGACGGCGCCGCCGGCGAACGGCATGCGCTGGGCATTGGTGCTGCCGATGTTGATGATCCGGCCGCCCTCCTTCATGTGCCGGGCCGCCGCCTGGGACGCGACGAAGACGGAGCGGATGTTGACGGCGACCGTCCGGTCGAAGTCGGCCAGCGTGAAGTCCTCCAGCGGTGCGATCGCCAGCACGCCGGCACTGTTCACGAGGATGTCCAGCCGGCCATAGCGTTCCGCGACGCTGTCGATGGCGCGGGACAAGGCCTGCGCGTCGGTGGCGTCGGCCTTGACAGCGATGGCCTGGCCCCCCGCTGCCTTGATGTCTTCGGCCAGGGCCTCGGCCGCCGCAGCCGAGGCGGCGTAGCCGATGGCGACGGTGGCACCGTCCCGCGCCAGACGCCGCACGGTGGCGGCGCCGATCCCTCGCGAGCCGCCATGGACAAAAGCGACCTTGCCGGCGAGGGTGGTGGTGGGGTTCTGTGGCTTCATGGTTGGGCGTCTCGGAAGTTGATCGATGACGCAGTGTGGCCGCCTTGACTTGATCGCAGTAGTCTCAAGAACTCATGTCCGGCTTCAACCACTCGGATAAGCTCCGGCCATGTTGACCGAGCTGCGCAGCTACCTTGATGCCTTTGTCACCGCCGCCGAGGAAGGCAGCTTTTCTGCGGCCGCGCGACGTCTGGGGCTCACGCCAGCCGCTGTCAGCAAAAGCGTTGCGCAACTGGAAGCCCGGCTGGGTGTGCGTCTGTTCCAGCGCAGCACACGAAGCCTCGCCCTCACGACCGATGGCGAGCGGCTGTATGCCCAGGTGCGCCTCCCCTGGCGCGAGATCGGTGACGCGCTGACGGACCTGCGCCAGGGCGCCGGCAAGCCAGCCGGCACGCTGAAAGTGGCGTTGGCCCACACGGTGGGCCGGGAATACATCGTGCCGCTGATGGCGGAGTTCGCGCGGCGCTATCCGGACGTGATGCCCGATCTTCGTTTCGACAATCGCCAGGTGGACCTGGGGGCCGAGGGCTTCGACGTCGCCATTGGGGGTGGCATCGCGTTGAACGACACGCTGATCGCGCGCGAACTGGCGCACGTGCGCATCGTGCTGGTGGCCTCACCGGCCTACCTGAAAGCCCATCGGCGGCCGGCACACCCACAGGATCTGGCGCGTCACCGCGGGTTGCTGCGCCGCTCGCTGGCGACCGGACGCCTGGTGCCCTGGGTGCTGAAAAACAAGGTGGGCGAGGAAATCGTGGCCAGCGTGCGTCCAGCGATGGTGCTGGACGATCCGCAGGCCCTGGCGCACGCCGCCGCAACGGGCGCGGGCATCGCCCTGGTGCCGCGCCCGCATGCGTTGCCACTCCTGGAGAGCGGCCAACTGGTGCGGTTGCTGCCTGACTGGCATGGCGAGACGCGCCCGCTGTCCATCTACTACACCAGCCGCAAGCTGGTGCCAGCCAAGGTGCGCGTGTTCGTCGACTACATCGTCGAGGCGTTCAAGGCCAGCGGGCAGGCGGCGCGATTCAGTCAGGGGTGATGGTGGCGGCTTCAGCCGAGTCCCAGCGGGACATGCGGGCATGAAAAAGGCGGGCATGAAAAAAGGGACCAGCGGTCCCTTCTTTCAATGGCTCACGGCGCTTCGCGGAACACCGTGGACCAACATTTGGAGCGGGAGACGAGTCTCGAACTCGCGACCTCAACCTTGGCAAGGTTGCGCTCTACCAACTGAGCTACTCCCGCGGAAGACCGCCAGTATACGCTGAAAAATCCCCCTTTGCCAAGCCCCTTCTTTTCAATCCTTCATGCCAGGGATGGAAGAGGAGCCCTGACGGCCTGGCCATCTGCACAGGAGGGTACAAAAAATGCCGAGGGACGGGCATCTCCGCCTCATCCATCCCAACCCACTTGAGGAGACTGCCATGACCTGTTCCCCGTCCTCCCATTCCCTCTTCCGCTGGAGCCGATGGCTTGCGCTGGCAGCGGGCATCGGCCTGTTGAGTGCCTGCGCGCACACGCCGACTGCCGAACCCCAGATCGCCGCCAGCGTGACCGCTGTGGATGCCGCACGTGCCGAAGGGGCCCCCGCGCTGGCGCCCCTTCCCTTCAATGCCGCGCTGACCAAGCTCGACCAGGCCAAACGCCTGGCGCAGGCCGGCAACACCGACAACGCCGTGCGCCTGGCCGAACAGGCGCAGGCCGATGCCCAGGTGGCACGTTCACAGGCGTCGGCAGAAAAGGCACGCCGGGCCGTGGCCGACATGGATGCCAACCTGCAGGCCTTGCGGCAGGAAGCGCAGCGCACCACACCCGCTGCGCGCTGAACGCGCTCGCCACCTGTCTGCTTCGCCGTTCATTTCTTCAAACTTCCCTGCAATGGAGAAATTTTCATGAACAACAACCACAAGCCCCATCCCTGGTCCCTTCTTCTCCTCGTGCCCCTCCTGCTGGTCTTGCCCGCCTGCCAGACCGCCGCGCCCGAAGCCAGTCAGGCCATGCTGCAGGAGGCGCGCCAGGCGGTGGCCAAGGCACGGCAGCAACCCCGTCCGGCCCAGCTCGAGTTGGCCCGCGCAGAGGAAACGCTGGCCCAGGCCGAGCAGGCCTGGCAGAAAACCCGCGATGGTGAAGAGGTGCGCCACCTGGCCTACCTGGCCCGCCAGCGCGCTCAGCTGGCCATCAATCTGAGTGAACAACGCGCCGCAGAAGCGCAACTCGCCGACAGCGCCGGAGAACGCGAGCGCATCCTGGCCGACGCGCGCGCCCGGCAGGCGCAGGCGGGCCAGATCCAGGCGCAACAGCAGGCCGAGGCACTGAAACAGGAACTGCAGTCGCTGCGCGCGCAACAGACGTCGAAGGGTCTGGTGGTGACGCTGCAGGACGTGCTGTTCGACAGCGGCAAGGCGGAGCTCAAGCCCCAGGCTCGCCGGGTGGTCGAGCGCCTTGCCGAGGTGATGACGAAACATCCGGAACGGCGCCTGCGCCTGGAGGGCTACACCGACAGCGTGGGAAGCGAAACGTTCAACCTCAATCTCTCTCAGCAACGCGCCGATGCGGTGCGCCGCGCCCTGCTGGCCCAAGGTGTGCCCAACCAGCGCCTGGAAGTCGCCGCCGAGGGCGAGGCCTATCCCGTGGCCAGCAACGACACCCCTGAGGGACGGCAACAGAACCGACGCGTCGAGGTGGTGGTCTCCGATGAGCGGGGGCAGTTCGCAGCGCCCTGAAGAAGCTCCGGGCAAGAAGAAGAAGAAGAAGAAGGGCTGCGGTGGTGCAGCCCTTCTTCGCTTTCCTTTCCTCGTCCTTCTCCTCGTCAGAACCGGTAGTTGACGCCCAGGCTCAGCACGTCGACCGACTCCCGGCCAACCCCGGCGAAATGGAATTCATAACGGTTCTGTTCCAGCAGCACCGACCAGTTGCGGTTCAACTCCAGGCTGGCGCCCAGACCGTAGGTGGGGCCCCAGCCGCTTTCCGAGCCCGTGGGAATGGCCGACGACGCGACGGCAGAGGTCCGGGTGCGCCCGTAGAGGGCCCCCAGTTTGGCGTGCAGGCTGAAGGAATTGCCCAGCGGCACCCTGCCGAGCACACTGAGATGGAGCCCTTGGGCCCGCGTTTCACCGCCGCCCCGCTTGGCGTTTCCCGAATGCACGTAGCCCAGCTCCACCCCCCAGTAGGGATTGGCCAGCCCCCCCGTGAAGAGGTGGAAGGCGCCTTTGCTGTCATCGCAAGTCAATGCGGGATTCGCGCCGCAACGGGTCTTGAAGTCGGTGGTGCCCAGGCTCAGGCCCACATAGCCGCTGTTGGTGTAGGGCAGCAGGGAATAGCCGTTGTCCGAGGTGCTGCGGCTCTGCGCCAGGGCAGGCTGGCTCGTCGCCAGGACAGCGGTCAGCAAGGCCGCGGAGAACGATGCCGTCTTCTTGTTCATGGTCATGGGGAGTTCCTTTGGTTTGAAAGAGTTGTCAGGACTTGCCAGTCAGGCAGGGCCCATGTGCAACCCATGTGCCTTGCGGCACAGGCCGCTGCGGCCGCTCTGCAAGAACATGCCCTGCCCCATCGATCGGAAAGATTTGC
The DNA here is from genome assembly GCA_966252435.1 of uncultured Burkholderiales bacterium. Lineage (GTDB taxonomy): Bacteria > Pseudomonadota > Gammaproteobacteria > Burkholderiales > Burkholderiaceae_C > CANHBY01. Next base: position 20,565 of record CBINPE010000035.1, read on the forward strand.
GGCAGTGCATGCCGCGGAGCACCTGGGGCGGGTCATGCAGTGGCCAGGCCAGGCCACAGGCACGGCACCTGCCCCACCAGGAGGGTTTCACGGCGGCGACGGAAGGTCGCGCCACCGTCCTCCTTCCCTTCATCTTTTTTCGAGGATCTGCTCATGGAACGTACTGAAATGTCGCCTTCTTCCCACTCGTCCGGCTTGGCCGTGCTGTCCACCATTGCCGTGTTGCTGCTGATCGTCGGCGGGCTGAACTGGGCGCTGGTAGGGCTGTTCAACTTCGACCTCGTGGCCGCGCTGCTGGGCAACATGAGTGTGGCCAGCCGCGTGGTGTATGTGCTGGTGGGCCTGGGGGCGCTCTATTCGCTGGTCCTGCTGCCGCGCTTCACAAGGCTGTCCTGACCCCCGGCCGCCACGCCCCCCATCTGCCGGAAAAACCGGCTCCGGCCCTGTAACATCTCGCTTCTATATGTAATGCAGATGCAGGAACGCCATCATGGGGAAGACCTACCGACAACAGCTGTCCGTCATTGGATTGGCATGCATGCTCGCGGCATGCGGCGGCGGTGATCCGGAGACCGACACCGGTACGGGAGAGCCCACAGCCCAGCAGGAGAACGCAAGCGAGGCCGTGAGGCTTGCTGTCTCCAGCCAGGCTGTGCGTGATGGCAATGCGGCCGAGCCAGGCAGCACTGCGATGGCCGCGGCGCCTGGCACGCTCGTCGTGCGCGCCAAGGGCAGCCTGGCCAAGAATGTCGGCCCCGTGATGCAGGTGCTGGTCAATGGCGTGGCATACGGCCAAGTCGAGGTGCGCTCGACGTCCTATACCGACTTCACCTTCAACGTGGGCAGCGTCGCCGCCGGCGCCAAGATCGACGTGGTCTTCAACAACGACTGGTACGCCAACGGTGAAGACCGCAACCTGTACGTCGAGTCGATCAGCATCAATGGCGCCACGGTTCCCTCGACCGATCCCAGCGTGCGCTTCGACCGGGGCCGTGATGCGCAGGCCTTCGACAACATCGACGTGCTGCCCGGCCTCAGCACGCTCTGGTGGAACGGGGCCCTGCGCTTCAAGGCACCCGCCCCCAAGGTCACCCTGGCCATCGAGACGGGCCCCTACCCCACCAACAGCAGCATCACGCTGTCCAGCGACAGGCTCTCGGTCGCCTTCGGCAACGGGCTCAATCCCGACTGCGAGAATCGCGTGGGCATCTATGCCGCGCCGGAGTTCGCGAGCCCGGCCTGCCACAAGCGTGCCGTGCGCGCCAGCGGTGGCATCAGGAAGGGTGAGTTCCGCTATTACGAAGGCCATCGCCTGTTCGCGCCCTCCAACATCGGCTTCGGCTACACCACGGCCAACAGCGCCATCGACCCGTACTGCTGCCTCGTCGATCCAGGCCAGCCGATCTCGCCGCGCACGCCGCCATCGATGTCCATCAATGCCGTCGGGGGCATCTTCGTGCAGCTGCGCAATACCGGCGGCTACTACGCCGACGTGACGTCCTACTATGGCTTCGCCGTGGACTACACCGGCACGGACCCCGTGGTCTACACCGTGACCACCGATCCGGGCGGCATGATGCTGGTGCTGCGCCAGTCCACACCGGGTTTCAACGGCGCAGACGTCATTCCGTTCGTCTATGGCCACACCTATCTGGCCGACACCCCCACCACGATGGTCGCGTCGATGAACTTCGGCCAGCAGCCCTTCCATTACAACCTGACCACGCTGCGCTCCGAGCTCACCCTGCAGGGGGCGGACGTGGGCAAGTTCGTGCCCGGTGTGGGTACACCCTGAACGAGCGCTGGAACCGCTGACCCAGGGGATCTCAACCCAGGCTGCCGCCCCGGCGGCCTGGCGCTGCCACCCCCGCTCCCTCACCCACCTGGACTGACACCGGCGCTGAATTGGCGTCTTAATCGGCAGATATTTCCAGGATTGAGCGCCTGGCGCCCGGTCACACTGGACGCTCGCGTCAATCCCCTCTTCGCCTTGTGAGGCAGGGGCGCTTTCGTCGCGCAACACGTCTCTTCCTTCACACGATCAGATTCACGAGGGGATCAGGATGATTCAGCGTCTGAAGCTGTCCACCACCCTGGCCGTGCTGGTGGGTGTCTTCGCGGCCTTCGAGCTGCTGTCCCAGGCCATCGGCTTTCTGTCGCTGTCGCATACAAACAGTGAGGTTCAGCGGCTCAACAGCCTCGCCGTGGTCCAGGCCAACAAGCTCAACGCCACGACCGAGAACCTCATGGACGCGCGCATCAATCTCGCCCGGGCGGGCACCCGCATCGCCAAGGGAGAGGACAAGCCGCAGCAGATCATGGACTACGCCAAGTCCCGGGTTCAGCAGTCCGAAAAAGACTTTGCCGAATTCGAGGCCGCCGCCAAGGCCCTGGAGGGCGGAGAGGCACGCAGCCAGGCGCTGCGGCAGACCTACCAGCCCTTCCACGACGCCTTGCAGGACCTGGGGAAGTTCCTCGAAGCCAACGACATGGCCGCCTTCCTGGCCCAGCCTACCCAGAAGTTCCAGGACAACTTCTTGGTGGAGCGCCAGAAGTACGCCGCCTTCGTCGCCAGTGAAGCGACGCGGAGCCTGGGCTCCATTGACCAGATGCACAGCCTGTACCTGTGGGCCGGCGCCCTGTTGCTGATGTTGCTGGTGGGCATGAGCTGCGGGGGGGTCTGGATCCTGCGTGCCGTGCTGCTGCACCCGCTTCACCAAGTCCACGCCTTGCTTGAATCGATGGCCTCGGGCCGGCTGGACAACCCCATCGACAGCCAGGGCAACAATGAGATCGGCAACCTGATGGCGAGCCTTTCCAGGATGCAAGACAGCATCGCCGGCATCGTCTCGGCCGCCAAGCAGGCCGCGAGCCGGATCACGGCGGGCGGCAATGAAATCGCCACCGGCAATGCGGACCTGAGCCAGCGGACCGAACGGCAGGCCAGCAGCCTGCAGGAGACGTCGAACTCGATGAGCAGCCTGTCCCAGATGGTGACACGCAACTCGGACAGCGCGCACCAGGCACTGACGCTGTCCAATGAGGCAGCGAAAGCGGCCACCTCCGGCGGCGAGGCCGTGGGGATGGTGGTCGCCAAGATGGCCACGATTGCCGAATCGGCGAGGAAAGTCTCCGAGATCACCGGGGTGATCGACGGCATCGCGTTCCAGACCAACATCCTGGCTCTCAACGCAGCGGTGGAAGCCGCGAGGGCCGGCGAGCATGGCCGGGGATTCGCCGTGGTGGCGGGCGAAGTGCGCAGCCTGGCGCAGCGAGCCGCCACCGCGGCGCGTGAAATCACTTCCTTGATCGCCCAGAGCACCTCGCAGGTGGAGGAAGGCAATCAGTTGGTGGCGCAGGCGGGCCAGGAGATGGAGACGATCGTGGAGCAGGTCAAGCAGGTCAACACGATCATCAATGAGATCTCCTCCGCGGCGGGGGAGCAGAGCCAGCGCATCACGGCGGTCGAGCAGGCCGTTCACCAGCTGGACGCCATGACCCAGCAAAACGCCGCCCTGGTGGAACAAAGCGCCGCCGCCGCGGAATCTCTCAGCCATCAGGCACGCGAACTCGATGGCGTGGTGCGACGCTTCCAGGTACGGGAAACACCGGCCCACCTGCGTTGAGCCAGCGCAGCCCGCCCGCGCCCTCACGCGGCGGGCCGCTTCATTCAAGCTCAGAAGCGGTGACGCGCCTGCATCACGTCTTGCCCCTGCCCGCCCGATGCGGTAGGGGAGCGGCAGCGATCGAGCGCTACCAGGCATTCGACCGGATCTGGGACATCCAGCTGCCCCGCACGACCTTGTAGGCCGCCACGGCGCTGTAGGTCTGCTCGCCCTGGTCGTTCCACTTCATGTAGCCCGTGATCGGCACGTAGCTGTCGATGTGGTGCAGGGCTTCGCGGATCTTGTCGGGATCGGCCGAGTTGGCCTGGCGCATCGCGGCGGCGACCTGGTACATCGCGTCGTAGGTGTAGTGGCTGCCGTAGGACACGTCGATGTTGAAGCGCTCCCGGTACTTGCGCATGAAGGCCGCGCCGTTGGGGAAGTCGCGCGCCTCGAGGATGCCCGAGGTGGCGTACAGGGACACGGGGTATTTCTTCTCCAGCAGCAAGGGTGACTTGATGGTGTCTCCTCCCAACACGGGGATGTCGGTCAGCCCCACCGCCTTCATCGCCTCCAGCAGGGCATCCACCTGGAAGTCACTCAGTGTCGTGACGATCGCCTGGACCTTGTGCTCCTTCATGCGGCTGGCCACCGGTCCGAACTCCCGCTCCTTGTTGCCGAACGACTGCTGGACGACGATCTCCTTCTTGGCCGACACGAGCTGCTCCGCGGCGCCGGCGGCCAGGTCCTTGCCGTAGGGCGTGCCGTCATCGAGCACGGCGAAGCGCACGCTGTTGAAGTTCTCGGCGGCGTAACGGCCCATGGCCTTGGCCTGCAGGGTGTCGTTGGCGACCAGGCGGAAGGTGGTGGGCAGGCCCAGCGCGGTGTACTTGGGGTTGGTCGAGATGGCCAGCTGGGGTACCTTCGCCTTCGCATAGACCGGCGCGGCGGCAATGCTGACCCCCGAGTTGAGGTGCCCGATGACCACCGACACACCGGCGTCCACCAGCTGGTGGGCCACCTTGACGCCCTGCTCGGCATCCGCTGCGTCGTCGACCGACACGACCTCGAGCTTCACCGGCCGGCCGGCGAGGACGAAGCCTTCCTTGTTCAACTCGTCCACCGCGAGCTGCACCCCGTTGAGCAGGTCCTTGCCCAGGCCTTCCAGGTCACCCGACAGCGGCTGCGCCACGCCGATCTTGACCACCGCGGGTGGCCGCGGGTCACAGCCCGCCAACCCCAGGCCGAGCGCCAGACAGGCCAGCAGCGGCAGCAGACCCCTGCGGTGCCGCGCAACACCGGAACTTCGAACCCAAGCGATTGAATGCATCAGAGAGCTCCTTTGAAAGATCAGCCCGCGGGTGAAAAGATTATGTTCAAGCCCCAAACTGCCGCGGCACCGCACGCAACGGCACCCACATGAAGAAATGCACGCTGCAACCACGTTGCAACCTGTCTGTTTCTTTTTCTTCCGATTCAAAAACGCTCGCTCAATCCCCGCCCACGCATCGATTTCAAAATAGAAAGCCGGGCTCGCGTGCCTTGTCGACAAACCATTGGACCAAGGCATTCGCGATGGGTGGTCGCTCCTGGCGCGTCAACACGCTGTAGCCCCGGTGCGCATCGATGGCGATGTCGGAGACCACGACCAGGTCGCCGCGCGCAATCTCCGAGCGGAACACGTTGACGGGACACAGGGCGATGCCGTGGCCCGCCATCACGGCCATCGTGAGCAGGCTGAAGTCCTCGTAGGTCATCCCTGTGTCGACCCGTGCCTGCCCCAGGCCGGCGGCCCCGCACCACGCCTTCCATCCTCCGGGCGGCGCCTGGTGGTGCAGCAGGGCGGCCGCGGCGATCTGCCGGGGCTCGTCGAAGGGCCCGTGTTCCTGCAGGAAGGCAGGGCTGCACACCGGCCGGCTGAGGCACGAGAACAGCGGCTCGCGGACCACCCCGCGCCCACCCTCGCCCTGGCCTTCGCATGAGATGAGGATGTCGAGGTCCGCGAGGGCCAGCCGGTCGTCGCGCTGGGCATAGACGACGCGGATGTCGGCCTCGGGATGCTGCTTGGAGAACAGGATCAGGTTGGGCACGAACCAGCGCGCGATCGACGGGACGCAACCCACCGTGAGGCTGCCGCCGCCCACCGCCGCCGCCTTGACGCGCCGGCAGGCGTCCGTCATCGACTCGAACAGCGGAGAGATCTGCGTGAAGAGCGTCTGGCCCAGGGGTGTGAGGCGGATGCCCCGGCCGTTGCGGTGGAACAGGGGTGCCCCGAAGCTGTCTTCCAGGTTGCGGACCTGGTGGCTGACGGCCGCGTAGGTGACGTGGAGTTCATCACCCGCGCGGGACAGGCTGAGGTGCCGTGCCGCGGCATCGAAGGCGCGCAAGGCACTGAGCGAAGGGAGCGTCATGAGCGTCGATCCTGCGACAGTGCACCACGAGGCAGAACAGCCTGCCCCGGCCGATCAGGCCACCTCGCCCAGGTAGGCCTCGCGGACCTTGGGATCCGTCAGCAAGGCGGACGAGGGTCCCTCCAGGGACAGCTGCCCCGACTCCATCACGTAGCCGCGCTGGCTGACCTCCAGCGCGAGCTTGGCGTTCTGCTCGATCAGCAGGATCGTCACCCCTTCGGCCGCGATGGTGCGCACCACCTGGAAGACGGTCTCGATCATCAGGGGGGCCAGGCCCATGGACGGCTCGTCCAGCAGCAGCAGCCGGGGCTTGGACAGCATGGCCCGGCCCATCGCCACCATCTGCTGCTCGCCGCCGGAGAGCGTGCCCGCCAGCTGCCGGCGGCGCTCGGCCAGGCGCGGGAACAGGCCGAACACGCGCTCAAGGTCTTGCTGAACCTGGGCCTTGTCGCGCCGGGCGTAGGCGCCCACGGCCAGGTTCTCCTCGATGGTCAGCTGCTTGAAGATGCCCCGGCCTTCAGGGACCATCACCAGGTTGCGGCGCACCAGCTCGAAAGAGGGACGCCCACCAATGGACTGGCCGTCGTAGACCACCTCGCCGGAGGCCATGGGCACCAGGCCGCAGATGGCGCGCAGCGTGGTGCTCTTGCCGGCACCGTTGGTGCCGATCAGGCACACCAGCTCACCCTCGTACACCTTCAGGCTCAGGCCCCGCACGGCCTTGATGCCGCCGTAGGCCACGTGCAGGTTCTTGACCTCCAGCAAGGGGGGCCGGTTGCTCGTGCTTGCGTTCATGACTTGTTGACTCCTTGCTGCTGCTACTGGTGCTGCATGTGCTCGGCCGCGCCGGCGCCGAGGTAGGCCTCGATCACCTTGGGGTTGGTCTGCACCTCGGCGGGCACGCCCTCGGCCAGCACCTTGCCGTACTCCAGCACGAGCACCCGGTCGCACAGGCCCATCACCAGCTTCATGTCGTGCTCGATGAGCAGCACGGTGATGCCGTCCGCGCGGATGGTGGAGATCAGGTCGCGCAGGGCCAGGGTCTCGGTCGCGTTCATGCCGGCGGCGGGTTCGTCCAGCGCCAGCAGCTTGGGCTCGGTGGCCAGGGCGCGCGCGATCTCCAGGCGGCGCTGGTCGCCGTAGGGCAAGGCGCTCGCCAGGTCGTTGGCGCGGTGGGCGATGCCCACGTACTTGAGCAGGGCCAGCGCGCGCGCCTCGATCTCGCGCTCTTCCTGGCGCTCGGCGGGGGTGCGCAGCATGCCGCTCCAGATGCCAGAGCGCGAGCGCACATGGCGGCCGATCATGACGTTCTCGAGGGCGGTCATGCTGCCGAACAAACGGATGTTCTGGAACGTCCGCGCGAAGCCGCGCTGCGCCACCTCGAAGGGCTTGAGCCCGATCAGGCTGCGGCCGTCGAAGAGAAACTCGCCCTGCTCCGGCACGTACAAGCCCGTGAGCACGTTGAACAGCGTGGTCTTGCCGGCGCCGTTGGGGCCGATCAGGCCGTAGATCTCTCCGCGGCCGATGGTGAAGCCGACGTCGGACAGCGCCTTGAGGCCGCCGAACTGCTTGCCCACGCCAGTGACCTTCAGCAGCGTCTGCCGGCCCGCCTGGTCCGGCGCCGGGGTGTGAGGGGTGGGTGTCATGACGCCTCCCCTTCCTGCGCCGCGTTCAGGGCGCGCTGCCGCAGGGGCGCGGGCCACAACCCGGCCGGACGCACCAGCATCACCACCACCATCGCGATGCCGAACAGCATCATGCGGATGGCTTCGGGATCGATCAGGACCGCGCCGAAGATCGCCTTCTGCACGGGCACCACCACGTAGCGCAGCAGCTCGGGCAGGACGGCCAGCAGGATGGCCCCCAGCACCACCCCGGGCACGTGGCCCATGCCGCCCAGCACCACCATGCACAGCACCGAGACCGACTCCAGCAGGCTGAAGCTCTCAGGGCTCACGAAGCGCTGCATCGAGGCGAACAGACAGCCCGCGATGCCGCCGAAGGAGGCCCCCATGGCGAAGGCCATCAGCTTGATGTTGCGCGTGTTGATGCCCATGGCGTTGGCGGCGATCTCGTCCTCGCGCACCGCCTCCCAGGCCCGGCCCACGCGGGAGGTCTGCAGGCGCACGCACAGCGCCATGACGACCACCACCAGGGCCACCAGCAGGTAGTAGTACTTCTCGGGGCCAGTGATGCGGATGCCGCCGATCGTGGTGATGGTGGCGAAGGAGAAGTCCCCCACCGTCAGCGGGTCCACGCCGTTGATTCCCTGGGGCCCGTTGGTGATGTTGACGGGCGCGTCCAGGTTGTTCATGAAGATGCGGATGATCTCGCCGAAGCCCAGGGTGACGATCGCCAGGTAGTCGCCCCGCAGCTTGAGGGTGGGTGCCCCCAGCAGCACGCCGAACACGCAGGCCGCCAGCGCGCCCAGCGGCACGATGACCCAGAACGGCAGGTGCAGGCCGAAGTGCGGCGAGGCCAGCAGCGCGTACAGGTAGGCCCCCACCGCGTAGAAGGCGATGTAGCCCAGGTCCAGCAGGCCGGCGAAGCCCACCACGATGTTCAGGCCCAGCGCCAGCAGGACGTACAGCAGGGCGAAGTTCACCGTGCGTATCCACGATTGCCCGCCTCCCAGACCCAGGACCATCGGGAGCACCGCCAGGGCGATCGCCACCAGGACAATGCCGAACAGGCTCTGCGTACGTGTTTGGGTTTTCATGTTCACTCTCATTGGGTTGGTCATCGCGGCGCTCATGCCCGGTCTCCCGCGCTCTGGCCCAGCAAGCCGGCAGGCCGGAAGATCAGCACCATCACCAGCACCATGAAGGCGAACACGTCCTGGTAGTGGCTGCCGAACACGTTGTTCGTGAGGTCACCGATGTAGCCCGCGGCCATGGCTTCGATGATGCCCAGCAGGATCCCGCCCGCCATCGCACCCGTCAGGTTGCCGATGCCGCCCAGCACCGCGGCCGTGAACGCCTTGAGCCCCAGCATGAAGCCCATGTAGTAGTTCACCAGCCCGTAGTAGATGCTGATCATCAGCCCCGCCACGGCCGCCAGGAAGGCGCCCACCAGGAAGGCGGAGGAAATCACCATGTCGATGTTGATCCCCATCAGGCCGGCCACCTCGCGGTTCTGGGCGGTGGCCCGCATGGCCACGCCCAGCCGCGTGCGGTGCACCAGCAGCCACAGGACGAGCATGATCAATGCCGCCGCCACCATGATCGCCAGCTGGATGCTGTTGATGCGCACCACGCCCCAGGTGTAGATCAGCGGCTCGCCGAGCTGCGGGAAGCGCAGGTGGTCCTTGCCCCAGATCATCATGGCGCCGTTCTGCAGGATGATCGACACGCCGATGGCGGTGATCAGGGTCGACAGGCGCGGTGCCTTGCGCAGCGGCCGGTAGGCGACGCGCTCTGCCGTCCAGCCCACCCCCATGCAAACGGGAATGGCGAAAAGCAGGCAAATGCCCAGCATGACCAGGGGGGCCATGCCGGGGTAGGACGCCATCAGGAAAGTGGCGACCATCGTGACGACCATCGCGCCGATCATCACCACCTCGCCGTGGGCGAAGTTGATCAGGCCGATGATCCCGTAAACCATCGTGTAGCCGAGCGCGACCAGTGCATAGACGCTGCCGAGGGTGGCGCCATTGACCAGCTGCTGCAAAAATTTATCCATCGCGGTACATCCCGTTGGACCCGCCCGGGCCGGCATCGCGCCTGGCCCGGGCGAGTGAGTCGATTACTTCGCGCCCTGCCCCAGCACGGTCTCGGCCTGCACCCACTTGCCGTCCTTGACCTGGTAGACGGTCACGGAGACTTCCTTCAGGTCGCCCGTGCCTTCATAGGCGATGTTGTTGCTGGTCATGCCCTTGCGCTGCAGCTTGGCCAGCACCGGCAGGTACTTCGCGGGCTCCGAGGAACCGGCCTGCTCCATGGCGGTGATCATGTTCCAGGTGCCGTCGTAGGCGTAGGGCGAGTAAGTCCCGGGATCCTTCTTGAACGCTGCCTTGTAGTCGGCCACGTACTTGGCGCCGCCCGGCATGGACTCCATCGGCACACCGGCCAGCGAGGCATAGGTGCCGTCGGCCGCGGTGCCCGCCAGCTGCAGGAAGGCGTCGCTGCGCGTCATCTCGCCCGACAGCATCGGGATGTTCAGGCCGAGCTGCTGCATCTGGCGCTTGAGCGGGCCGGACTGCGCGTCGGCGCCGGCGTAGAACACCGCGTCGGCGCCGGCCGTGCGGATGTTGGTCAGGATGGCGGCGAAGTCGGTCGCCTTGTCGGTGGTGTACTCGCGGCGCACCACCTGGCCGCCGCCGGCCTTCACGGCCTTGTCCACCTGGTCGGCCAGGCCCTGGCCGTAGGCGGTGCGGTCGTCCACGATCGCGACCTTCTTGGCGCCGAGCTTCTTGACGATGAAGCCACCCACCGCCACGCCCTGCTGGGTGTCGCTGGTCATCATGCGGAAGGTGGTCTTGTAGCCCTGCGCGGTGTAGGCGGGCGAGGTGGCCATGGAGATCTGGGGAATCCCGGCTTCGCTGTAGATGCGCGACGCGGGGATGGAGGTGCCGGAGTTGAAGTGCCCCAGCATGCCGACGATGCCAGCGTCCACGAGCTGCTGCGCGACCTGCACGGCGGTGCGGGGGTCGGCCTGGTCGTCACGCGAGACGAGCACGAAATTGGCCGTCTTGCCGCCGATCTTGATCTTCTTGGCGTTGGCCTCGTTCAGGGCCAGCTGGATGCCGTTCTGCATGTCCTCCCCGTAGTGCCCTTGGGGGCCGGTCAGGGGTGCCGCGAAGCCCAGCTTGATGTCGACGGTCTGCGCCATGACGGGAGACATCGCTGCCAAGGCAACACTGGCTGCCGCCAGGGCGAGCGCGTTTCTTCTGTGCAATTTCATGTCCTCTGTTCCTCAACAAATGCCGGGCAGGGACCGGCTTAATTGAGCATCAGCCGATGGTCATCAGCGATGCGTTGCCTCCTGCGGCGGCAATATTGGTACTCACGGCACGTTCCAGCACCAGCTGCTGCGGCGCATAGCGCCGGCGGCCGGTGGCGATGTCCACGGGCGACAGGCCCTGCACGTGCAGGATCGGCCCCTTGCGCCGCGCCAGGCGCTGGTTGATGGCTTGCAAGGCGTCGGCATCGCCCTCGAACAGCGCGGCGTCGAACCCGGCCTCGTCAAGGGCCTCCAGCGGCAGCAAGGTGGTGCGGGCCGCGGAAGGCAGACCCACCAGGCAATCGGCCAGCTCCGGGCCACCGCACCACAGCGCCTGGTTGCCGGTGGCCTGGACCACCTCCCACTGCGCCTTGGCGCCGATCGCGCTGGCGGGCAGGCACAGCACCCTCCCCCGCGGCTGCATGCCGTAGAGGTTGCGCTCGCCCGTCGGACCCGGCAGCGCCACCATGGTGTTGAGCGTGAGGGCCGGGGCCGGCCCCGCCGACAGCAGGCGGTGCAGGTACAGCGGCCCGCCCGCCTTCGGCCCGGTCCCCGACAGCCCTTCGCCGCCGAAGGGCTGCACGCCGACCACGGCGCCCACCACGTTGCGGTTGACGTACACATTGCCTGCGTGCACCCGCGAGACCACGCGCTCGATCGTCTCGTCCACGCGGCTGTGGATGCCGAAGGTCAGACCGTAGCCGGTGGCATTGATGTCGTCCACCAACTGGTCCAGGTCCTCGCGGCGGAAGCGCACGACGTGCAGCACCGGCCCGAACACCTCGCGCTGCAGCTCCTTGATGCTGCGCAGCTCGATGAGCGCCGGAGCCACGAAGGTGCCATTCGCACAGGCCGCGGGCAGCGGCAGCTGGTCGACCTGGTGGCCGGAGGCACGCAAGGCGTCGACATGGCGCTGGATGGCGTCGCGCGCCTCGGCGTCGATGACGGGCCCCACGTCGGCGGACAGCTCGTCGGTCGAGCGGATGTTCAGCTCGCGCATCGCGCCGCGCAGCATCGTCAGGGTGGTCTCGGCGATGTCCTCCTGCAGGCACAGCACCCGCAGCGCCGAACAGCGCTGCCCGGCCGAATCGAAGGCCGACTGCAGCACGTCCACCACCACCTGCTCGGGCAGCGCCGACGAGTCGACGATCATGGCGTTCTGCCCGCCGGTCTCGGCGATCAGCGGGATGGTGTTGCCCTGGGCATCCAGCCGGGTGGACAAGGTGCGGGCGATCAGGCGCGCCACCTCGGTCGAGCCCGTGAACATCACGCCGCAGACGCGGGCGTCGGCGACCAGGGCCGCGCCCACCGTCTCGCCCCGGCCCGGCAGCAGCTGCAGGGCGTCCGCGGGGATGCCAGCCGCATGCAGCAGGTTCACCGCCTTGGCCGCGATGAGGGGCGTCTGCTCCGCGGGCTTGGCCACCACCGTGTTGCCCGCCGCCAGGGCGGCAGCCACCTGGCCGATGAAGATCGCCAGGGGAAAGTTCCAGGGGCTGATGCACACCACCGTGCCGAGCGCGCGGTGCGGCTGGTCGCCCAGCTCACGCACCGCCTGTTCGGCGTAGTAGCGCAGGAAGTCCACCGCCTCGCGCACCTCGGCCACGCCATTGGCCAGCGTCTTGCCGGCCTCGCGCACCAACAGGCCCAGCAGGGACTGCATCTGGGCCTCCAGCGTTTCGGCCGCCTGGCTCAGGTAGCGCGCCCGCTCCGCCACCGGCGTGGACTGCCAGATCGGCGCGGCCCGGCTCGCGCGCAGCAAGGCCTGCTGCACGTCGGCCTCGTCGCCTTCCACCACGTGGCCCACCACGTCGCGGTGGTCGGCCGGGTTGCGCACCGCCAGCCAGCGCGCCTCGGGCACGTCCTCCAGCGCCGTGGGCGCGGCGCGCCAGTCCACCTGCAAGCTGCTCAACAGCGCGGCCGACAGCGAGGCCAGTCGATGCTCGTTGGACAAATCCAGCCCGGCCGAGTTGAGCCGCCCGCGGCCCTGGGCGTCGAGGTACAGCTGCGCCGGCAGGCAGATGGCCGGGTGTGGCGAGCCCAGCGGCGTGATCTTCTCCGCCGTCTCGACCGGGTCCTGGACCAGCGTGTCGATGCTGATCTTCGGGTCGGCGATCATGTTCACGAACGAGGTGTTGGCCCCGTTCTCCAGCAGCCGGCGCACCAGGTAGGCCAGCAGCGTCTCGTGCGTGCCGACCGGGGCGTAGATGCGGCACGGGCGGTGCAGCTTGCCCTCGGCCACCGGGCCGGTGACTTCCTCGTACAGCGGCTCGCCCATGCCATGCAGGCACTGGAACTCGTACTGCCCGGGGTAGTAGTTCTGGCCGGCCATGTGGTAGATCGCGGCCAGCGAGTAGGCGTTGTGGGTGGCGAACTGCGGGTACACCGCCTGCGGCATGGCGAGCAAGCGCCGCGCGCAGGCCAGGTAGGAGACATCGGTGTGGACCTTGCGCGTGAAGACGGGATAGCCTTCCAGGCCGTCCACCTGGGCGCGCTTGATCTCACTGTCCCAGTACGCGCCCTTCACCAGGCGCACCATCAGGCGGTGGCGGCTGCGCGTGGCCAGGTCGATCAGGTGGTCGATGACCATCGGCGCGCGCTTCTGGTAGGCCTGCACCACGAAGCCGATACCGTTCCAGCCCTCCAGGGCCGGGTCGAAGCACAGGGCCTCGAGCAGGTCGAGGGAGAGTTCGAGGCGGTCGGCCTCCTCGGCGTCCAGGTTCAGGCCAATGTCGTAGCGGCAGGCCAGCACGGCCAGGGCACGCACCCGCGGCAGCAGCTCGGCCATGACGCGCTCGGACTGCGCCCGGCTGTAGCGCGGGTGCAGCGCCGAGAGCTTGATCGAGATGCCCGGCCCTTCGTAGATGCCGCGTCCGGCGCTGGCCTTGCCGATGGCGTGGATGGCCTGCTCGTAGAGGTCGTAGTAGCGCTGGGCATCGGCCGCGGTCGTCGCCGCCTCGCCCAGCATGTCGTAGGAGTAGCGGAAACCCAGGTTCTCGTACCGGCGGCTGTTGGCCAGGGCCTCGGAGATGGTCTCGCCGGTGACGAACTGCTCGCCCAGCACGCGCATGGCCATGTCGACGCCCTTGCGGATCAGGGGCTCGCCGCTCTTGCCGATGATGCGGGTGAGGGCCGAGGAGAGTGACTTCTCGCTCGTGGTGGAGACCAGCCTGCCGGTCAGCATCAGGCCCCAGGAGGCTGCGTTCACGAACATCGACGGCGACTGGCCCAGGTGCGAGCTCCAGTCGCCCCCGCTGATCTTGTCGCGGATCAGCGCGTCGCGCGTGCTGCGGTCCGGGATGCGCAGCAGCGCCTCGGCCAGGCACATCAGGGCCACGCCCTCCTGGCTGGACAGCGCGAACTCCTGCAGCAGCCCTTCCACCCCGCCCTTGCCCACCCGCTTGGCGCGGATCGCCTGGACCAACTGGCGCGCCAGGGCCTGGGTCTTGTCCTTCATGGCGGGCGCCAGACGGGCCTGCTGCATCAGCAGGGGCAGGCACTCGGGCTCGGGACGGCGGTATGCCGCCGTGATCGAGGCGCGCAGCACCGACTGCGGCGCCACGGATTGGGCGAACTCCAGGAAGGGTTGCACCCAGGCCTCCAGAGGCGGCTCGGCTTCGGGATTTTCCTCGAGCAAAAGGTTGCACCCATTCAGCTCCTGGGCGCTCTTCACCCCCCCTCTTTCCACCCGCTCCACCCCACCCAGCACGGCCTGCTTGATGAACCAGTGCGGTGTGCAACCGATGGCCTCGGCCGCTGCACGCAGACGCTGCCGGAACACTTCATCAACCTTGATCCCGAGGGTGGTCGTAGCCATGACTTTTGTACTGAGAGAAGCTGGGAAAGAGCCCGCACTGTTTCACAGGTGCAACCCCGAACACATCAGAACAAACCACTAGGTGCAACCCAGGTCAATCCCTGGCTCGGCCATCAGGTGCAACCCGATACGCCGAAAATCACGCCGAGATTGGCATGAGAAAACCGATCTTCTGTGCCCATTCCATGGGCGATACCCCCCCTAAAGTCAATCCAATGCAGCGATGAGCCATTACCCCGGCCACCGGCTGCCTCCGGCCTCGACTCCCCGGTCTTCGGGACAAACACCAACGACAACCGACGCAGCAGCCACCAGCCGCTGCCCTGACTTGCACAGGAATCGCCCATGTCCAACATGTCCTTCATCCGCAGCATCACAGTCCGCGCCCGCTTCAACGCCGTGTCCTTGCTGGTCACGCTGTCCCTGGTTACGCTGGGACTGTGGAGCCACCTGACCACCCAGCGGGGCATCGAACGCGTGGGCACCATCTTCACGCAAGCCAACAAATCCAGTGTCGCGGTCGGCCAGCTGAGTGAAGCCCTGGCACGCGCGCGGTACTTCGAAGCCGCCATGATTTCCGAATCAGTGAGCAACCCGGCGGGTGTGGGCACCTATCGCCAGCAATGGAAAAGCGAACTGGCGAACGCCGAGAAGTACGGCCAACTGCTGAGCGAGGCCAACCGGGGCAACGAACAGATCGAGAACCTGCTGGCCAAGCAGAAAAAACTGCTGGCGGAGTATGCAGGAGTGATCGATCCCATCGGTGAGAAACTACAGAACGCGGTCATGGAGGCGGGCGTGGCCCTGGCCTATGCCAGCGCGGCCGAGGACACCAAGCGCGCCATGGAGACCAACACGGTGGAGCTGCGCAAGGTCACCGACGCCAGCGTCGTCGAGCTGCGCGAGCAACTGGATGCCGACCTGGAGCGCGCTTCCTGGCTGCGGCTGGTGCTGGTGAGCCTCGTGGTCGCGCTGTTCGTGCCACTGATGTGGGTGACGCTGCGCTCGGTCTGCGGCCCCCTGGACGAGGCTGTCCACGTCGCCCACCAGATCGCGGAAGGCAAGCTGTGCACCGCGATCCCCGTGGTGGGCCAGGACGAACCGGCCCGGCTGGCCAAGGCCTTCCTCGAGATGCAGCAGGGACTGCGTGAGCTGGTGGGCTCGGTGCTGGACTCGGCCCAGAACATCGACAGCGCCAGCCACGAGGTGGCGATGGGCAGCCTGGACCTCAGCCAGCGCACCGAGCAGACCGCCACACACATCCAGGCCGCCTCGAGCGCGATGACCCAGCTCTCGAGCGCCCTGCAACACAGCGCCCAGTCGGCCAGCACGGCCAACCACCTGGCCTCGACCGCGGCCCAGGTGGCGCGCCGCGGCGGCGAGGTGGTCTCCAACGTGGTGTCCACGATGAACGACATCCACAGCAGCAGCCGCAAGATCGCCGACATCATCGCGGTCATCGACGGCATCGCCTTCCAGACCAACATCCTGGCCCTGAACGCCGCCGTGGAAGCCGCGCGGGCGGGCGAGCAGGGACGCGGCTTTTCCGTGGTGGCGGCCGAGGTGCGCGGGCTGGCCCAGCGCAGCGCGGTGGCGGCCAAGGAGATCAAGGCCCTGATCAGCGACAGCGTGGCCCAGGTGGAACACGGCTCTCAGCTGGTGAAGAACGCCGGCAGCACCATGGAGGAGATCGTCAACTCGGTGCTGCGTGTGAGCCAGATCATCGGCGAGGTGACCGCGGCCACCCAGCAGCAGAGTGCCGAGATCAACCAGGTCAGCTCGGCGGTGACGGAGCTGGACCGGATGACCCAGCAGAACGCCGCTTTGGTCGAGCAATCGGCTGCCGCGGCCGACAGCCTGAAGGACCAGAGCACCAACCTGACGGGCCTGATGAAGGCCTTCGAGACCAGCCCCACGGAGCCCGCCGAGGCTCAGCAGAGCCTCGTCTCGATGTGAGCCCTTGGGGCTCCCAAGTCCCCTCTTCCATCCATGCCGTAAAAAAAGAACGGGCCCGAGGGCCCGTTCCTTTTCCAGTACCCCGCGACCGGCGCAAGACCGGCCAACCTGGGCGACAGACAGCTCAGTGCTTCAAGCCTTCAGCGGCAGGCGGAGTGGCAGCCCCTTCCGCGGCAGCCTGGCCATTCTCCTTGCTGATCACCTCTTCATCGGGCAGAGGCTGAGGGACCGCCTCGAGCGCCACCTCCAGCACCTGGTCGATCCACTTGACGGGAACGATCTCGAGCTGGTTCTTGGCGTTCTCGGGGATGTCCTGCAGGTCCTTGACGTTCTCCTGCGGGATCAGCACCGTCTTGATGCCACCGCGGTGCGCGGCCAGCAGCTTCTCCTTGAGGCCACCGATCGCGGTCACCTCGCCGCGCAGGGTGATCTCGCCAGTCATGGCCACGTCGGCCCGCACGGGGATGCCCGTCAGCGCCGACACGAAAGCCGTGCTCATGGCGATGCCCGCGCTGGGGCCGTCCTTGGGCGTGGCGCCGTCGGGCACGTGGATGTGGATGTCGCGCTTCTCGAACAGCTCGTCGCGGATCCCCAGCCGGCGTGCCCGGCTGCGCACCACCGAACGCGCGGCTTCCACGGACTCCTTCATCACGTCGCCCAGCGAGCCGGTGCGGATGATGTTGCCCTTGCCCGGCATGACGGCCGACTCGATGGTCAGCAGGTCGCCGCCCACCTCGGTCCAGGCCAGCCCGACCACCTGCCCGACCTGGTTCTGCTTCTCGGCCTGGCCGTAGTCGTACTTGCGCACGCCGAGGAAGTCATTCAGGTTGTCCAGCGTGACCACCACCTTCTCGGTGGTCTTCTTGAGCTGCACGCCCTTGACCACCTTGCGGCAGATCTTGGAGATCTCGCGCTCGAGCGAGCGCACGCCGGCCTCGCG
>CBINPE010000036.1:0-38094 GCA_966252435.1 uncultured Burkholderiales bacterium
CAGAGCTGAACCCATCGGGCACGGCGGCCGCCTTCACGCAACCGCTGCGCTTCCCGGGCCAGTATCACGATACGGAGTCGGGGTTGTTCTACAACTACTTCCGTGATTACGATGCCTCCACTGGAAGGTATGTTGAATCCGATCCGATTGGATTGAGTGGTGGAATTAATACATTTTCATATGTTGGCGGTAATCCACTGAGTCGAAGTGATCCAACAGGACAGATTGCGATTGCTGATGATGTAGTCATTGGTGGGGTGGTAATAACGGTAGGATGTTTAATGTCTCCGGGTTGTAGAGAGATGGTAGGCGTTGCTATGTCTACTGCTGCCAATGCGGCTAGTAATGCA
Source organism: uncultured Burkholderiales bacterium (assembly GCA_966252435.1). GTDB lineage: Bacteria > Pseudomonadota > Gammaproteobacteria > Burkholderiales > Burkholderiaceae_C > CANHBY01. The sequence continues at coordinate 351 of CBINPE010000036.1, forward strand.
GTATCGACGGTGGTAGATGAGGTGAAAAGTCTTTGCTCTTCTGCGCCAGAGGAGCCTGATCCATGCAAAGGAATTCGGAAAATGTTGCAGCAGCATGAGAAGAAACTTGCTGACTACTTAAACAATCCTTTGTCAATGGACAATAGAGGAACTTTGACAAGTGCAATACTAGCGAATGACGGCCTTCAGGCTTCACGACTGTACGAAGGACGTATCAAAGAGTTGCAGAAGCAAATTGAAGGTTGGAAGCGAGAATTGAAGAAATGTGAGGAAAAAAATGGCCGTTAAATGTATTGAGATCGCACTGCTGCGCCGCGTTTGCAATCAAGTTTTGCAATTTATTGAGGATGATCTGAAAATATCTTCAATAGAGCTTGATAATTCTCTTTACTGGACTCTGCCGGATGAGGATCGTTTTGATGTATCAAAAACTCCTAGATTGGAAAATGTTGGTGATCTTGCGGATGACTATGAATTTGTCGAGGCCGCAGGGAAAGACCTTGATCAAGCAGTTCCACTGTTGCTTGAGCACATAGCTCCGATCCTCGGGGCACTTGCTAACAGACTGGATAGCTTCCGCTAAGCTTGCGAAGAATGGTGATATCGCACGTGTCATTGAGCGTTCTGGTGGAACGTCTGGGGTAATAGGTGGCTCTATTAAGCCACACTGCTTGGGAAGCGGTTGAGAATGAAAAGGAGTGTTCAAACAAATGACTCAGGTGCGGAGCAAGTCTTCTTGCTACAGGACTACACCGCGCTTAAGAGATATTGTCGCGTTTATGTCCAAGAAGAATCTGTGTGCCGCGTCGAGGAAGCCGAGAGAAGGTTTGACGATAGAATTGGTGGACTTCTAGAGAAGTCGAGATTGATGGGGAGGAAGCTATTATATGCTTCTTTTCGTCGGAGTATATGGAGGAATTGCCGCAAGCTCCGGATTTTTCGAAAAACTTACTGCTTATTATTGATGGCAGATTGCTCGGCGATGGTTGATGTCAAAAGAGATTTTCGACATTAGCAGAATTTCATGGCATCTCGTAGAACCCCGGAGCGACGGACTGTTAATCCGCAGGTCCCTGGTTCGAGTTCAGGTCGGGGAGCCAAATAAATCAAGGCCTTAGCGCGCAAGCGCTGAGGCCTTTTGTTTTGGGGCTGTGAGTTGGTGGCAGAACCTCTGGCAGATGCGCACCTTTTACCGGGCCTGGCCCACTCCGCAGATTCTCCAGATACCGTCTGGAGAATCTGCCCGCCTGTCGCACTGGCCGAGGTCTTCCCCTGCCGTGGTCGGCCTAGGTGCGCCTACTAGCCGTCAAGTCTGGAGTGGATTTCCGAATCACTGATTCAGCGCCCCAGATTTCCGGATCAGGCTTTGCCCTCCATTGAGGATGAGACCGGCAAGCTCATCGAAAATTCATCTAACGGCACAACAAATTTGATGAGCATGATGGCAGAAAGCACAGAAAACCTGGTTCAAGCAGCGATTGGAATTCTTGGAAATCCGGACTTGTCCGATGACGACATAGAACATCAGGTCGGTGAACTCGCACAAGACGCCATGCTGGCAAGGCGACTGATCGATGTGATCCCCGAAGCATTCGGCCTCATTTTCGTATCGCACTTCAAGAGCGCCGAAACCATGGAGCTTCCTTCCACTTTCTCGGCGAAAGATGCCCAGGGCGATTTGGCAAAGCTTTCCCTTCAAAAGGGAACCCATTTTCACAGCGGCTGCACTGGCAGCGCAGGCCATGTTCCACAATGGCCCGCGCCGAATTTTCCAGACCGTCACCGACCGGAGCTCGATACTGGGGACCGTCAACAAGGCGCTCAACCAAAGCGGCTTGAGCGACGACTCGTGCCTTGCGGGTGCCCGCCTTGGAGGCCCGAGCTTTTTAGGCATTCCGGCAGAAATCTACAGCGTCAACTGAAACATGAAGCCCCGCACCCGGACACTGGCATCAATCCAGTATTACCTCGATGGAAGGCCGTGAGATTCTGAATTGATCACGATTGCCGGCCCACCTTCGACTGGCACACCAGCGAGAAGCGACGTTGTCACATGCCTCATCGTGAGGAGGGGGGCGCCGCGCTCAACTCAATGGTCTGTCGCTGCAATCCCGTGGTGTCCGCGCTGGGCCCGACGAAGACTTCGACCTCGCCTGTCTCGAACATGGGCTGCAGATCCTCGTCAAGCCAGCGCAGTTCGCTGGCAGGCAGTCGGAGTGTCACGACCCCGCTCTGGCCCGGCGCCAGCCTCAACTTGCCGAATCCCTTGAGTTCCAGCAGCGGCCGGGTCACGCGGCTGACCTTGCGACGTACGAAAAGAAAGGTCGTTTCCTCCGCCTCGTGCGCGCCGTCGTTGCGCAGCGTGACGCTGACTCGCAACTCGCCTTGTGCATGCAGGCGCCGCGGCTCGACCTGCAGCGCGTCGTAGTGCATGCGGCCGTAAGTCAGGCCATGGCCGAAGGCGAACAGTGGCGTGTTGTCGACGTCCTGGTACTTGCTGGTGTAGTAGTCGGCCGCATTGATTGGGCGGCCGGTGGGGCGTTGGCTGAAGAAGACGGGGATCTGCCCGGTGGCGCGTGGCCAGCTCATCGGCGTGCGGCCACTGGGCGACCTCCGGCCCGTGAGCACGTCGGCGATGGCGTGACCGGCCTCGCGGCCCAGGAACCACGCCGCCAGCAGGGCATCGGCGTGTTCGGCCAGCCATGGCACGACCAGGGGGCGGCCCGAGAACAGGATGGCGATCACAGGGATGCGCAGGGCCCGGGCCCGATTGATCACCGCCTCGGCCAGGGCCTGTTGCTGGCCGGGCAGGGTGGGCGTGGCGCGGCTGGCGGCCTCGCCGCTCATGGTCGCGCGCTCGCCCAGGCACAGCACCACGGCATCCAGGCCATCGCACAGCGCGGCAGCGGCCGCGATGCCGCTGTCGTCCTCGTCGTTGATGCCCACGCCGTATGCATGGTGCACGGTGGCGCCAGGCAGGGCCTCGCGCAGGCCGGCCAGCACGCTCACAGCGGGCTCGTGTTCGCCCGCGCCCCACCACGGGCCCTTCATCTCGGTGTCCGCGTCGGCCAGCGGGCCGATGACGGCGAGCTGCTTGATGTCGGCCGGGAGCGGCAAGGTGCCGTGCCCGTTCCTCTGGTTGTTCGTCAGCATCACGATGGCCTTGCCCGCGACCTCGCGCGACAGCGCGCATCGCTGTGAGACGGTCTCTGCAGCCTCCACGGTTGCGCCACGGCGGTAGGGGTCGTCGAAGAGGCCCAGCCGCTCCTTCAGCAACAGCACGCGGCGCACGCTCGCATCGATCTCCTCGATCGTGACCCGGCCTTGTTCAAGCGCGGTCGGCAGGCCCTTGCGGTAGGCGTCGGACATCATGTCGATGTCGACGCCGGCCTTCAGCGCCAGCACCGCGGCGTCGGTCAGGTCGGCCGCGACGCCGTGCTTGATGAGTTCGGCAATCGCGTGGTAGTCGCTGACGATGACGCCGTCGAAGCCCATCTTGCCGCGCAGCCAGTCGCGCATCAGCGGGATGTGCGCCGTCATCGGCACGCCGTTGAGGTCGTGGAACGCCGGCATCAGCGTGGCGACACCCGCGTCGATCGCCGCCGCGAAGCCCGGCAGATGCACTTCGTGCAGGCTCCGCTCGGAGATATCGACCTCGGCGTATTCACGGCCTGCGTTCACGCAGCCGTAGGCCACGAAATGCTTGGCGCAGGCAGCCATCGCATCGGCCGCCGACAGGTCTGTCCCCTGGAAACCCCGCACCTTGGCCCGTGCGATGCGCCCGTTGAGCCAGGGATCTTCGCCCGGGCCTTCCGCGGTGCGGCCCCAGCGCGGGTCGCGCGACACGTCGAGCATTGGTGCGAAGGTCATGGCCAGGCCTTCAGCGGCACCTTCGCGCGCGGCCTCGCGCGCCGTGCGCTCCCAGATGGCCTCGTCGAAGATGCCAGCCTCGGCCAGCGGAATGGGGAACAGCGTGCGATGCCCGTGGATGATGTCCAGCCCGATCAGCAGCGGGATGCCGAGCCGCGACCGTTCGACGGCCAGCTTCTGCATCTCGTGCACCGGCCCCGCGCCCACCATGTTCAGCAGGTTGCCCAGGGTGCCGTCGATGATCGACTGCGTGGAGTCGCCCGCGATCACAGGGCCGGTGACGGTGTAGCCCGAGGCGGTCATCGTCAATTGGCCCAGCTTTTCGGCCAGCGTCATGCGGGCCATGAGGGTGTCGATGCGGTTCATCTGCAAACTCCAGGGCGGGTCTGAGGGGAATTCATGATGATGGCATGGCCGGTTTCCATGCACCATTCGATGGTGAGTATGTGCCTCATTCGAACACAGACAGGAACACTTGATGCAGCTGCCGAAGGATGACCGCGACGCGAAGACCCTCGCGTCCTTGCCCGATGAAGCCTTGATCGACGCCGTGCAGCGACAGACGTTCCGGTACTTCTGGGATGGCGCCGACGCCGCCAGTGGCATGGCGCTTGACCGCCGCACGGACGGCGGCATCCCTGATGGCAAAGTGGCCATTGGCGGTTCGGGCTTCGGCGTGATGGCGATGATCGTCGCCGTCGAACGCGGCTGGATCACGCGGGAGGCCGCGCTTGAACGCCTGCGGAAGATCATCGACACGCTGCATCGAGCCACCCGTTACCACGGCACGTTCTCCCACTTCATCGACGGCACCAGCGGTGCGACGATCCCCATGAACCAGATGGACGACGCGGCCGATCTGGTCGAGACCTCGTTCCTCATCATGGGGCTGCTCTGCGCACGCCAGTACTTCAGCGAGGACACCGAGCCCGTGCGCAGTTTGCGCCGCGACATCGACCGGCTGTGGCACGGCGTGGACTGGTCCTGGTTCACGCGGGGCGGGCGCGACGTTCTGTACTGGCACTGGAGCCCGAACAACGGCTGGGCCATGAACCACGAGATCCGCGGCTGGAACGAGTGCCTCGTCACCTACCTGCTGGCGGTGGCCTCGCCCACCCATCCGGTTGACCCGCAGGTCTACCACCGCGGCTTCGCATCGGGCGAGGGCTTCGTCAATGGCAAGTCGTACTACGGCATCGAGATGCCGCTGGGCATGCCCTATGGGGGGCCGCTGTTCTTCACGCATTACTCGTTCTGCGGCATCGACCCGCGCGGTCTCAGCGACCGCTACGGCGACTACTGGGCGCTCAACTGTCGCCACGTGCAGATCAACCGTGCGCACTGCATCGCCAACCCGAAAGGCCACAAGGGCTACGGCGAGTCATGCTGGGGCCTGACGGCAAGCGACGACCCCGACGTGGGTTACCTCGCCCATGCCCCCGACGTCGACAACGGCACCATCACGCCCACCGCCGCAATCGCCAGCCTGCCGTATGCACCCCTTGAGGTGATGCAGGTGCTGCGGCACTTCCTCGGCAACTATGGCGAACGCATCTGGCGGGAATATGGCTTCGTCGATGCCTTCTGCGACCAGAAGGGCTGGGTCGCCGAGACCTTCCTCGCCATCGACCAGGGCCCCATCGTCGTGATCTTGGAGAACTACCGCACCGGCTTGCTCTGGAAGCTGTTCATGGCGGTGCCCGAGGTTCAGGCGGGGCTGCGTGCCCTGGATTTCCGCAGCCCACATCTTGCGGCGGCGTCGTCTCTTGAACGCCCGTCCCCCGCGGGGGACGAGGAAGCTTGGGGCGGCCCGGCGTTTCCTCATGAGGTGCCGAAAGCATGGCGCGCGCCAGACACCGACTTCGAATCCTGGGTCGACGCTCAGTTGCGCCGTTCGGCGAAGGGCATGCTGGACAGCATCTCGCCGCTGGCCAGCGTCAAGCACCGGCCCGGCTTCGGACAGACCATGCGGCCGGTCGCGGGCGCCATCGTCGCCTCGCCGGTCCTGGCCGATTGGGACCCGGATCCGGACTACTTCTTCCACTGGTTCCGTGATTCCGCCCTCGTCATCGATGCCCTGCGTTCGCTGTACGCCGATCAGCTGGTCGGCGGCGAAGCCATCCAGCATCTGCGCGACTTCACCCGGTTCAGCTTGGGGTTGACGCGGCTCGATGGCCGCATTGATGCGGCCGTGCCCGATCGCCACGCGCGTGTGTCCCCCGAGTTCCTGCAGTTCGCGCGCGACAACGCCGACCTGGCCCGCGCCCATGGCCATGCGGTGGCCAGCGAGACGCGCGTGAACCCCGATGGCACGCTCGACGTCTCCCGGTGGGCACGCCCCCAGCACGACGGGCCGCCGCTGCGCGCGCTGGCAATGCTGCGCTGCGTGGCCGAAGAATCGCTGGCCGAACCCCTGCTGGCGGAAGCCGCCGAGCTGATCCGGTTCGACCTCGATTTCACGCTGAGCCATGCGCGCAAGCCTTCGTACGACATCTGGGAAGAAGAGCTCGGTCACCACTACTACACGCTGCGGGTCTCGGCGGCGGCGTTGGCCGAAGGCGCGGCATGGCTCGCGGGGCAGGGTGACCTGCCGCAGGCTCAGCGCTGCCAGGACGAGTCGCAGGCGATCCTGGGCCTGCTCGACGGCTACTGGCTCGAGGGTGACGACGACGCCCCGGGCTACTACCGCTCACGCATGCGGCCCGATGGCCAGTTCGGCAGTGCCAAGTCGCTCGACATCGCGGTGATCCTGTCGGCCATCCATGCCCAAGGGGCGCCGGCAGCCGCGCACAGCGTGGCCGACCCGCGCACGCAGGCCACGCTGAAGAGGCTGGAGTCACTGTTCGATGCGGCCTACCCGATCAACCAGGGGCGTGCCCCGGGCCATGGCCCGGCGATGGGCAGGTACGAGGGTGACGTGTACCACTCGGGGGGCGCCTGGTACCTCTCGACGCTCGGGGCGGCGGAGTTCTGTTTCCATGCCGCGACGGCAGGCACCACGACAGCAGGCGTCCCGACGGTCGACGCGTCGGGCCATGGGGCACATCAGGCGCGTGACTGGTTCGCCCGCGGCGACGCCTACCTCGCCACTGTGCGCGCCTACACGCCGGCCAGCGGCGACCTGTCGGAGCAGTTCGACCAGCGCACGGGCGAGCAGACTTCGGCGAAGCACCTCGCGTGGAGCTATGCCGCCTTCATCTCGTGTGCACGGGCGCGCCGCGCTGCCGCTGCGGCCATCGGGGCGGCACCGCGTCGATGAGCGAAGAGCCGTCCCGGCGAGCCGCTGCGCCGGTCGTGAATACCGGCGTCTTCCAGCAAGTGGCCGTGCTGGTCGGTGCCTGGCGTGCGTCCACTGTTGCGAAGCCGTTGCTTGCCCTGGTGGTCGGCCTCGTGACCGTCATCGGGTTCACGGCGTTCGGGCAGTTGGCCCTGAACCGCTGGAACCAGCCGTTCTACGACGCGATCTCGCGCCGCGACGTGCGCGATTTCATCTGGCAGCTCGGCGTCTTCGCGATGATCGCGGGGGGGCTGTTGGTCCTGAACGTCGGGCAGCGCTGGCTGGTCGAAACCTTGCAGATGAAGTTGCGCGAAGGGCTGGTCACCGACTTGGTGGGGCTGTGGTTGCAGCCGCGCCGGGCCTTCTGGCTGGCCGGCAGCGGACCCATGGGCGCCCACCCAGACCAGCGCATGCACGACGACGCATTGAAGCTGTGCAACCTGAGCGCCGACCTCGGCGTGGGCCTGCTGCAGGCGGCTGTGCTGTTCTGCAGCTTCTCGGGCGTGCTGTGGACCATCTCCAAAGATTTCAGCCTCTTCATTGACGGCCGGGAACATGCACTGCCCGGCTTCATGCTCTGGGCTGCGATCCTGTATGCAGGCATCGGTTCGCTGCTGAGCTACTGGGTCGGCAAGAGCCTGATCGGGCGCAATGCCGAGCGCTACGGGTGCGAAGGCGAGCTGCGCTTTTCGCTGACCCGCATCAACGACCATCTCGACGGCATCTCGCTGGCCGGCGGCGAAGCGGACGAGAAACGCCGCGTCGCGGCGAACCTCGGCGAGGTGCTGCACGCCACGTCGCGCGTGGTGCTTGGCCTCACGAACCTGACCTGGGTCACCTCGGGCTTCGGCTGGGTCACGATCATCGCGCCCACGCTGGTGGCCGCGCCGCTGTACTTCTCCGGCAAGCTGTCTTTCGGCGGTCTGATGATGGCGGCCGCCGCCTTCACGCAGGCACAGTCGTCGCTGCGCTGGTTCATCGACAACTTCAGCCAGATCGCCGACTGGCGCGCCACGCTGCTGCGGGTCGCCGGCTTGCGGCAGGTGCTGATGTCCGATCTGGAGGGTGGGCAACAAGGTGGCCGCATCGCCTACGTGGAGAGCGCGCCGGGAACCTTGTCGGTGCAGTCACTCGTCGTTCGGGTCTGGAACGGCCGCGAGTGCCTGGACAACCCGGACCTGGTCTTGCAGGCCGGGCAGCGCCTGCTGATTTTGGGCGCGGCAGGCACCGAGAAGACCTTGTTGTTCCGGGCGCTGGCGGGCCTGTGGCCCCAGGGCTCCGGCACCGTGGGCCGCCCTCCCGGCGAGGTGATCCACTACATGCCACGCGGCATGCCCTACCTGCCCCGCGGCACGCTGGCTGACGTGGTGGGCTATGCGCTGGCGACGGAAAACTACACAAGGGAAGCCATGGCGGCAGCGCTTGCCAGCGTGGGTCTGCAGCGGCTGACACCCTTGCTGGGCGAGACCCGCCGCTGGGACCAGGAACTCAGCATCGACGAGCAACGGCTGCTGGGCTTTGCCCGCGTGGTGCTGCAGTCTCCGCCCTGGCTGGTGATGGATCAGGCCTTCGGCGGGGTCGACGATGACACGCTGCAACGTGTCATCCAGGTGTTCAACGGTCCCCTCGCGCACACCGGCATCATCCACATCGGCTCGGCCGGCGAAGCGCATGACCGGTTGTTCACGCAGGTGGTGCACCTGGTCAAGGCGCCCGAGCGCCGAAAGGACGGGCCGCCCCGAGGGCGAATACCGGAAGTCGAAGTCTGAAGGTACCCTAGTGACCGCCATGCTTCGCGCCTTCACTGTCCTCCTGCTCGTGCTGCCCTCCTGGTTGTGGGCGCAGGACATCGGCTTTCAGCCACCGCGTGACCCCGACGACGTGACCGCTGTGGCACTGATGCGCGACTTCGCGGGGCGCATCGTGCCGGTTTACATGGATGCCGATACCGATGCCTATCTGGCCAACCTGACCGCCCTGCAAACCGTCAGCGGTGACTACCGGTCGGCCCGGGACAGCAACGATCGGTTGCGTAAGCGCCAACAGGGCAAGCCTTTGGACGGGGCGGGGGAAAGCGCGCTGGCGGACGCCATCTACGCCCATGCGCGCCAGATCGAGGCCAACGAGCACCTCACCTTTGCCGAAGCCTACGCGCGCGCGTTCACGGAGCGGGTGACGCCGCTCGACAACCTGCAAGCTGCGGCCCTGTCGGCTCGGCTGGAAGCCCCGCTGGCCGTGTACCGGGAGGCGGTGCGCCAGGCGTTCGATCGTTGGCGTTCGAGAGGCAGCGTGCCGCAGGCCGACGCCGTCGCCCTGGTGCGCACCTGGCTGGCCTACGAGTCGCGCCGCAGCTTCGCGGTGCTGCTGCCCGGACTGGTCGCGTCAGACAACCGTCGGCGCTATGTGACCGATGCCGATGTCGTGATCCCGGTGCGCCGCGGCGGCGTCATTCACGCCAGCGTCGTTCGCCCCGTTGCTGCCAAGGGGCCCATGCCGACCCTGTTGCGGCTCACCCTCGACCCCACCGAGGATGACGCACAGCGCAGCGCCAGGCACGGCTACGTTGGCGTCACCGCGTACGTGCGGGGGCGCAAACCCGACGGCACGGGCGAAGTCACACCGTTCGTCACCGAGGCCGACGATGCGGTGGCAGTCATCGAGTGGATCGCTCGGCAGCCGTGGAGTGACGGTCGCGTCGCCATGCTCGGCGAGGGCTACTCCGGCTACACCGCCTGGGCTGCCGCGAGCCGGCGGCCGGCTGCGCTCAAGGCCATCGCCACGATCGCACCCATGGCGCCAGGCATCGACTTCCCCATGGCCGGGCAGATCTATCACAACGACTTCGTCCGCTGGATCGAGGAGCAGGCGGTGGGCAAGTTCGCACGGGCCGACGCAGCTCCCGACACCGAACCGGCATGGCGAGCGCGGGACGCGCGCTGGTACCGCCAGGGCGGTCCTTACCGGGACGTGGACCGCGCCCTGCTGGGCCAGCACAGCCAGCTCGTGCAACGATGGCTGAGCCACCCCAGCCACGACCGTTACTGGCAAAAGCTCCTGCCCTCCGCGAAACAGTTCGCGCAGATCGACATTCCGGTGCTCGGCATTGGCGGCTACTTCGATGCCTCGGCCGGTGCGCTGTATTTCCACAACGAGCACCGCCTTCATCGTCCGCAGGCCGACACGACGCTGCTCGTCGGCCCCTTTGATGCGGCGTCAAGCCGGCACGGCACGGGGACCACGCTGCGTGGCTATACGCTCGATGCGGTGGCGCGTGTCGACCTGCCAGCGCTGCGTTACCAGTGGCTGGATCACATCCTCTACAAGGCAAAGAAGCCCGAGTTGCTGGAGGCGCGCGTCAACATGCAAGTGATGGGCGCCGACCGCTGGCGCCATGTCCCGACGCTGGACGCGCCCGATCGCCCTCGGCTGAAGCTGTACCTCGATACCCGCAAGCGCGAGGGCCCGCATCGGCTGTTGTCATCAAAGTCATCGACCTCATCCGAAGAGCAGGGCCAGGCGCAACTCAAGGTCGACCTGGCAGACCGTCGCGACGCCGGCGCCTCCTGGTCGGACGCTTTGCGCGTCAAGGATCCACCGACAAGCAACAGCATCCGCTTCGTCAGCGATCCCCTGTCGAAGGACACCGAGGTCCATGGCAGCCTGCGTGGTGAATTTGACATCACCCCCTCACGGCAGGACGTGGACCTGAGCGTGGCGCTGTACGAGCAGACGGCCAGCGGCGAGCATCAACTGCTGTTTGAACCGTACGACTTCCGCGCCAGCTACGCCGGCAACCGCGTCCACCGGCGGTTGCTGCAGGCTGGTGTACGCCAGTCGATGGCCTTCACCACCGAGCGCGTGACGGCCCGCAAGCTCGCAGCGGGCAGCCGCCTCGTTCTGGTGGTCAGCATCAACAAGCGGCCCGACCGGCAGATCAACTACGGCAGCGGCAAGGACGTGAACGCCGAGACGAAGGCCGCGGATGCCGCAAGCCCCATTCGCGTGCGCTGGCACCCGGGCAGCCACGTCGACATCGAGACTGGCCCCTGAATGAGGCCGGCAATCGACTTCTTCCTTCCGGAAAGACCATCGTGCCGACAGAATTTCACGAATCAGCACCCACAGCCACGAGCTCGGCATGCCAGGGGCTGGGGTTTGACACAGAATGAGGAAATGCGAGTTAATGGCGAGCTTTCTCACCAAATAGAAACTCCCCTCACACGGCGATGGCTGAACTAGACACTGTGCGTCGTTCTCTCACGCTGAAGATCGTCTACTACGGTCCGGCCCTGTCAGGGAAAACGACCAATCTGACGCGGCTGCACGACTTGCTGTCCCCACAGCTCAAGGGCGACATGATGACCTTGGACACCCGCAACGACCGCACCCTGTTCTTCGACTTGGTGCCCATGGGGTTTCGGGCGCCCTCAGGGCTGTTGTTGAAATTCAAGGTGTTCACCGTGCCCGGCCAAGTGGCCCATGACGCCACGCGCAAGGCAGTGCTGTCGCGGTCAGACGGTGTGGTGTTCGTGGCCGACTCGCAACGCAACCAAAGCATGAACAACGGCGAGTCCTTCGACAACCTGGCGCACAATGCGCAGCAAGTGGGGCTGGACTTTGATCGGCTGCCCCTTGTCGTTCAATACAACAAACGCGATCTGCCCGACGTGTTGTCCGAGGGCGAGGTGCTGGATCGCTGGCGCTCGGCGCCCTGGCCGGTGTTTTTTGCCAATGCGCTCGCAGGCCCGGGTGTCCGGGAAACCTACCTGGCGCTACTCGATAGGCTGTACGCGAGCATTGACGCTCAGTTCTCCCTGGCGAGCGAACACGGGGTCGATGTGCGCACCTTCCGCACGCTTGCCTGCACCTGTTCCGGCGATGGATCCCATCCATAACTCCTCTTTCGACAGGCCCTACACGCTGGGGGCATTCCTCGACATCGCCGATCGCGACAACTTGGCGATGTCACTGCAGGCCCTGCTCGGTCCGCAATTTGTCCTTGAAGATGAGCAGGGGCAGGCGCTGCTGAGAGGTTTCCTGGCCCACGAAGCGCTGCCGGGCCAGCCTCGGGTGCCCATCGAGCACGAGTTTGAGACGATAGGTGCGTTGCGGGCAAACTGCGCGGCCGAGACCGTGGCTGCCGCAGGCGCAATGCTGCAAATCCTCATCCAAGCAGCAGCGCGCGACCGCATGACGTCGGAGTTGCACCTTCACGCCATGCAGGAGAGTTACCGCGAATTGAGCGAGAAGCACGCGGCATTGGAGGTTTCACAGAACCGATACCGTGAGTTGGCGGCCCATCTGGACCAGCGGGTGAAAGAGCAGGTGGGCGTCATTGAAAATACCCAGCGCCAGCTGTACCAGGCTGAGAAAATGGCATCGGTCGGCCAATTGGCGGCGGGCATGGCGCACGAAATCAACAACCCCATCGGCTTCATCCAGAGCAATCTCACCACGGCCAAGTCTTATGTGGAGTTGCTGTGCGGCTTGACGCCGCTGGTGAAGCAGAACAACACCGCGGAAATCGCCGCCCTGTGGGCGAAACAAGACCTCGACTTCGTGCTGGAAGACTTCGATACCTTGGTGAAGGAATCGCTCTCAGGGGCACAGCGCATCGCCCGCATCGTCGCTGACCTCAAGACTTTTTCCAACGTCGACGCCCTGGGTGAGCGCCCCGAGGATTTGAATGAGATCCTGCGTGTTGTGGCCCATCTCACCGAAACACAGTACGGCGGGCACGCGCAAATCGTGCTCGATCTGGCGGACGACTGCCCCAAGCTGCACTGTGACGCTGGAAAGCTCAACCAGGTGTTTCTCAGCCTGATCCAGAACGCGGCGCAAGCTGTGCCGGCAGGCGGAGAAGTCCGTCTCCGATCACGTCACGAGAAGGGCTGGCTGCGCATCGATGTGGAAGACAACGGCTGCGGCATCCCTCCGGATGTGCTGCCCCGCGTGTTCGATCCGTTCTTTACCACGCGCGATGTGGGGCGGGGTACGGGCCTGGGCCTCACGGTCAGCCGTGACGTCGTGGTGGCTCACGGCGGGCGCATCGAAATCGACAGCCAGCCCGGGCGCGGCACCAGAGTGAGCGTGTCGTTGCCGACAAACGAGAGCGCCTAACCATGTCATACGCCTCTTTGTTCACAGGGGAGCCCGCTGAACCATCCGCACAAAGCACTGCGCCGCACCGCTATCGACTGCTGCTGGTGGATGACGAGCCCAACGTGCTGAATGCACTCAAGCGCGCCTTCCGGCAGGAGAACTACGACATCGTCACCGCCGGCAGCGGTGCCCAGGCCCTTGATGCCGTGAAGGCACAGCCGTTTCACGTGGTCATCAGTGACTTCATGATGCCTGGGATGGACGGCGGCGAGGTGCTGCGCCAGGTGCGTGCGTTGCAACCCGACACCATCCGGATGATGCTGACCGGCCATGCGGACGTGGGCGCGGTGGTGGGGGCAGTGAAAGCGGGTGCGGTCTACAAATTCATGCTCAAGCCTTGGAACGACGACGATTTGCGCGTCACCGTGGCCCTGGCCATCGAGCAACACGAGCTGATCTTGAAGAACAAGCGGCTCAAGAAGGAAAACGATTCTCGCGCCAAAGACCTGGAAACGCTGGCCAAGATGACGGTGAGCAACCGCAGCCAGATCGCCATCATGCTGCACAAGCGCGGGCTGCTCAACACAGCACAGGTGCAAGAAATCTTCCGTGTCCAGCAAACACGCAAAGAGCCAGTCATCAAGATCCTGCTGGAAAAGGGCTGGATGGAGGAGCCTGCCATCCACAGCATCTTGCGCAAGGAACTTCTGGTTGAAGAAGTCGCGCCCGAGGAGTTCGCGGTCGATGTGTCGGTTGCCGCCTTGGTGCCTGCCGCCATGTGCCAAAAGCAGCTCATCGTGCCCCTCAAGCTCGATGGCAAACGGCTTACCTTGGCGATGGCCGATCCACTGGACAACGGCCTGCTGGATGACTTGCGCTTCGTCATCGGGCTGGAAATCCAACCCGTCCTGGCATCCGTGAAGTCCATCCAGGAAAAGATCAAAGCGATCTACGGCCTGCCTGACAACCCAGACGTCGCCGACCTGCAAACCATGGCGATGCTGACCGACCCGATCGAAGGCATCGAGATCGTGCTTGAAGATGTCGACGACTTGCCCCTCGAAGACTTGATAAGCGGCATGGATGAGCCACCGGCCATCCGGTTGGTGAACTCAACCATCTTGGAAGCCATCCGCCTGGGGGCGTCCGACATCCACATCCAGCCGCGTACCAAGAACGTGGTGGTGCGCTACCGCGTCGATGGCATCTTGCAAGACAAGATCCACATTCCTCACACGCTGCATCAATCCTTCGTCTCGCGCTTGAAAATCATGTCGGAGCTCGACATTGCCGAGCGCCGCCGGCCCCAGGACGGCCGCATCACGGTGAAGACGCCTTCACGCGTGGTGGACTTGCGCATCTCGACACTGCCGACGATCAACGGCGAGAAGATCGTCATGCGCATGCTGGACCGCAACGCACCCGTGCTCAAGCTCGAGGCCTTGGGTTTCTCCGCCACGGACCAGGTGCGAATCGAATGGGCGCAGGCTCGCCCACAGGGCCTCATCCTCGCCACCGGCCCCACCGGCAGCGGCAAGACGACCACGCTCTACAGCTTGCTGCAGCACGGTCTGACGCCCACCAAGAACTACGTCTCCATTGAAGACCCCGTGGAGTACTACATGGACCAGGCGGGGCAAGTGCACATTCGCGAGCGCATTGGCTTGACCTTTCCCGTGGCGCTGCGCGCCATCCTGAGGCAAGACCCCAACGTCATCCTGCTCGGCGAAATCCGCGACCCCGAAACCGCCGAAGTGGCGTTGCATGCGGCGCTCACTGGCCACCAGGTGTTCAGCACGCTGCACACCAATTCCGCCATCGCCAGCATTGCCCGCTTGCTCGACTTGGGGCTCAAGCCCTTCGTCGTGGCAACGGCACTGGAAGCCATCATCGCGCAGCGCTTGGTGCGCCGCATTTGTAGAGATTGCCAACAACCGCATCAACCCGACGAGCGCACCCTTGAGATGTTGGGCCTGCAGGCTGCGCAAGCCGGGCAGCTGTACAAAGGCATGGGCTGCCGAACCTGCAACGGAACCGGGTACAAAGGGCGGCAAGGAATCTATGAAGTGCTGGTGCCCGATGAAGAACTGCGCCAGCTCATTGCGAGCGGCGCCCCGATGGTGGAAATGACTGTGGCCGCTCAGCGGCTAGGGACACGCTCGCTGCACGAGGACGGTATCGAGAAGATGCAGCAAGGTGTCACCAGTGCGGAGGAGTTGCTGCGCGTGTTGGGCCCCAAAGCCTCGGGCGGGTGGCAACCAGCGTCGGAGTGAGTCAAGGTCGACCTGGCAGACCGTCGCGACGCCGGCGCCCGGGCAGTCACGTCGACATCCAGACTGGCCCCTGAACCGTCGGGTAGGGCGAGAATCACGGACTGGACTGACCTTGCCCCCTGGTCGGCCAGGCCGCCTTTCCCTGTCTACAACTGGTGCCGTCAGACCACCCATGACCGACGCTCAATACACGACCTTGCCGCCGTGGCCCAACGCTTATCCGGCCAGCGGCGCCAGCGCCACCCTGAAACGCCTCAACGAGGATTTCACCGTGACCGAGCTGCCGCTGCAGCAGCCCTGCGGCCAGGGCGAACACCTCTGGCTGGACATCGAGAAGAACGGTGCCAACACCGCCTTCGTCGCCCAGCAACTGGCCCAGGCCTCCGGCGTGCAGGAACTGGACGTGGGCTATGCCGGCCTCAAGGACCGCTACGCCATCACCCGCCAGTGGTTCAGCATCTACCTGCCGAAGGGCGAGACGCCCGACCTGACCCAGCTTCAGCACCCGGAATTCAAGGTGCTGAGTCAATGCCGCCACGTGAAGAAGCTGCGCCCCGGCGATCTGCAGGGCAACCGGTTCCGCATCGTGCTGCGCGACGTGACCGGCGACCGCGACGCCCTCGAGGCCAACCTCGAGGCCGTTGCGTCACATGGCGTGCCCAACTATTTTGGCGCCCAGCGTTTCGGCTTTGAGGGCGGCAACATCGAGCAGGGCCGGGCCATGCTGGCGCGCGAGATTCGCGTGCGCAACCCGAAGAAGAAGGGCATCTACTTGTCGGCGGTGCGCTCCTTCGTCTTCAATGAAGTGCTGGCGCTGCGGATTCAGCAGGGGCTCTGGGGCAAGACCCTGCCCGGTGACGTGATGGACGAAGCGGGCCGGCCCACCGGCCCCCTCTGGGGACGGGGCCGCGTGACCACCACCGATCAGGCGCAGGCCCTGGAAAACAGCGTGGCCGAACGCCACGCCACCTTGTGCGACGGCATGGAACACGCCGGTCTGACCCAGGAGCGCCGCGCCCTGGTGGCGAGCCCGGCGGACATGTCATGGGAATGGCCGCAAGCCCATCAACTGGTGCTCACGTTCTCTTTGCCCGCGGGGAATTACGCCACTTCCGTTCTGAACGAAATCCTCCGCACCACGGAGCCTGACCGGCACGCTGAGAACGAGTCTTCAGCCGTCTCGCCCGAGTAGAAACCTCACGCCAGCATTGACGTGCTTGCGACCTCTTTGGAAAGCGCCTGTTGTAGCGTACCCTCCACCGGTTCACGGTTTGCCCTGAACGCTCCGGGTGACAGGCGCCAGCTTGTTCTGACAACCCTGCGCGCAGGCCATGAGAACCAGCATCCCGCGGCGCCAGCCCGATCATCAACCTCACAATGAGAAAGACCTCGAGAAATTCCACTTCATGACCATCCTGAACTTGAAATGCCAACCTCGCCTGTTTCCTCATGCTTTGCTCGCCCTGGCCGCCGCTGCTTTGACGGCGTGCGGTGGTGGTGAACCTGGCAACAAGAGCGCTGATTCCTCGCAAGGCACCCAGGCAACCACGCTGGGCACTGTCACCTCTGCGGCCGAAACGCGTGCGCAGAGCGATGGCACTGCCGTCACCTTGAACGTCGTGGCCAGCGGCTTTCCTGCCGCCGGTGTGTACCCTGAAATGAAGCTCCTGGTGGGAGGGCGCGAGGTGGGCCAGGTGACGGTGAACAGCACGCAGGAGCAGGCTTATTCCTTCACGCTGGCAGACCGCATCGATCCCGAGACCCGGATCGACGTGGTCTATCTCAACGACGCCGTCGTCAATGGCGAAGACCGCACCCTGGTGGTCCATTCCGTCAATGTGGCCGGCCGGACCTTGCTGCCGACGGCGCCCGAGGTCGTGTATGACCGTGGCTTCGGCTTCGTGGACGGTGTGGACGTGATCCCGGGACGGGCAACGATGGATTGGAACGGTGCCTTGCGCTTCAAGATGCCCGCTCGCGAATGGACTGAAGGCACCACTGTCTTTTCCCCTGGGAGCCCGGTCGAGTACGACACGGCCATTGCAGATTCCGGGGACGTCTACTTCACTTGGCAAACGCCTCGCCTGGACAACACCGGCGGGGATGTCTGGGTGCGGCAATATGACGCGGCCACGCGGCAGTGGCTGGCGCCGCACCTCATCGCCACCGCCCCTCCGGCTGCGGAAGGCGTGGCACGTCACGCCAGGGTGGTGAGCGTCTCGGGCGGCCCCACCTTCATCGTCTGGGATGTCACCGATGTCGGGGTCACGACGGTGCGCAGCGGGACCTCGCCTAACGACCCGCGAACCGTGGCCTGGTTGAAGCGGCCCGCCAAGCTGTACGTGAGCCAACAGGCGCCGGGACAGCAAACCTGGTCCGAGCCTCAGCCCATCCCTGCGACCATGGCCCATCCCTTGGGCCGTGTCCCCGCCTACCCCTATGACGCGGGCTGGACAGCCGCGGATGCCGGGCAGGGACGTCTGGGTGTGTTCTGGTTGGGTGAACGTCAATACCTCAGCAGCTTCTATTCAGCGTCAGAAGGTGCCTGGAGCGAAGGACGCGACATGGGCGCCTCGACAGGAACTGCGATTGCCGGCGAGCCGTACATACCGGAGGATTTTTATCAAGGCGGGACGCCTCAGGCGCGCTTCAACCGCCACGGTGCAGGCATCGTGACCCTGGCCTCCGGAACTACACGCCTGCCTTCCACCACTTTTGGCACGCCAGCGTTCCAGTTCCGTGACGCACAGGGCCCTACTGCCATCAGCGCCCCATTCCTCGCGGACAAGGCTCTGGTGGATGACGAGGGGAACATCCACTCCGTCGAAGTCCGTTCGGCGCCATATGGCGAGGGTGACCTCGTCCTGCACACCTTGCAGGCAACGACGCCGGGCAACGACCAGCCCAGGTCGGTCTATCACTGGCGCAACTTCGCCGCGCTGCCAGACGATGTCGAGCTGGTGCCAGGGCCTGAGGGACTGCTCGTGTCATGGTCCCAGTCCTTCTCCACCCGCGATCCCTACGGCTGCGACACCTGTTGGGACCCGCTGTCGGCCCAATGGGCGCGCCTTGCCTTGCCACTGACGAGCACTGGAGAACCTGCCGGAGCGACCGAGGTGCGGTATGACATCTCCCTGGAGCCCAATGTGCGGCAGAGCAGCGTCACCGGCCTGAAGACCAGAGCCGCGGGCTCATCGGCACTGTCGGTCTGGACCGCGACCTGCGGACGTGTGGACCCCTGCGGCAAGATCCAGATGTACACCAGCGCGCGGGACAAGACCGGCCAGTGGTCGACACCTGTGCCGATCAAGACGAAGTGGCCTTACGCCTCCGTGTTCAAGACCAATCAGCGAGGGGAAGCGGTCTTGGTTGAAGTCGCGACATACCCGGGAGACGTGACCGCCTATCTGCTGCATTGAACGAACGAGTCTGAAAGGCTGAGGGCGCAGCGGCCAACCGATCCGCTGTGCGCTCACACGGCGTGCGACGGCGCCACCTCCGCCGTCGCACTGTGCATCAGCCGCCCGACAACGGGCTCGAGCAGCCCCGCCAGCATTTCGTGCCCGCGCGAGGAGAGATGCCCCGCCGCGTCACACCAGAACGAACGCCGTTCCTCTGCGCTGAACTTCCAGATGTCGGGCAGCGGGTCGTACAGATGGCAGCCCGTGGCCTGCGCGAGTTCCTGGAACCGCGCCTGGTAGCCGCCCGGGTCGCTGCCCGCCGCGAGATAGACGTGGTGTGGCAGTGGCAGCAGCAGCACCGGCGTCCTGCTGGCGCGCAGCCAGGTCTCCAGGATGCGCCGCAACAGCACCCACGCCGGATTGCCGGGCGAGTCATAGTCCGGCAAGGGCTGGAAGCTGGCGACGCGCATCGCCAGGTCCTTGAGAACGCGCCGCAGCGGTGCCAGCGGTGTCCTGGGTGCGGCGGCATCCTCTGCCGGCGGAGGGCGGTCCTTGCGCGAGAAGAAATTCGTCTCGCTGTACGAATAGACGTGGGGCAGCAACTCGGGTGGCAGCGTCTTTTCCGTCCACGGCCGCTTCGGCACCGGCACGTTGTGCAGCACCAGGCCGTCGCCATCGATCTGGTAGTAGGGCTTCGCATACAGCGCCTCTTCGCCGTTGGCATCGCGTGACTTGATGACCCGCCGGTTGACGCGCCGGATGTTCTCCACATACACCGCGATGACCAGCAGGTCGTGCTCGATCCCCGACGCGCACGCCTCATAGGCCAGGAACTGCTGGTCGGTCCCACTGCCCGACAGCCCGTAGTTGAAAACCTCCAGCCCCGGGACAGCCTTCTCGAGCAGGTCGCTGTAGCGTGTCGCGTTGGCGCCGCCGTCGCCCGCGGTCTGCGAGTCCCCGAACAACATCACACGAAACGTCCCCGGCGAGCGTCGGGCCACGAACTCCCGGTCCGAGCGGAACCCGGCCGCATTGGTCTGCACCAGGTAGCCGCCCTGGGCACCCGGCACACGCATCCTGGCACTTGGCATGTAGATGAAACCCACCTGGGGGTGATAGCGCATTTGCGAGCGTGACATGGCGTTGTCGTCCTATCCTTGTTTCTGGTAGCGCCGGGCCAGCCGTGCGCGTCGCTCCACCACGATCTCGACGTGCTCGGGCGGCCAGTCCTTGTAATAAGCGGAGCGCTTGAGAGACTGCGCGCCCTTCAGCACGGCATCCAGGCTGTTCGCCACCACGATGAAATAGGGCGCCCCCGATGAGCCCGCGTAGCGGCTGACGGTCGTCTTCGCGACGCCGGTGTTGAGGAACACGTTGTCCGGGATCAGCGTGGCGTTCAGCGTCTCCACGTACTCGCTGATGCCCCAGGCCCACTGCATGCGCGGCGGGAAGGCCATCACGCGCGTGGTGAGCTTGGGCGTGTCGCGCATCTCGATGCTCTTCTCGCGGATGAAGGCGCGTGCATCACCCGACTGCCAAGCGGCGACGTCCACCGTCTCCTCCATCAGGGCCGCGCGCGCATAAGGGCAGGGCGCGAACTTGTGCTGGTAGAACGCGTTGGGAACGACGACGAAGTTGTGGATCCAGTCCCAGAGGTCCTGCTCGATTTCCTGTTGTGTTGACATCGCACCTCCCTGTCTTGAAGAATTTGGTTGAGTTCAGAAAAGCGTGTAGCAAAGCACGTCGACGCTGCCGTCGCCCTCGCCGGCTTCCTCGGCCAGGGCCTGGGCAATGGCCTTCAGGTGCGGTGCCAGGGCCATCAACGCCGGTTCCCCCTGGGCCGACCAGTGCGCCGCCAGGGCCTCGATGAGCCCCTCGGCGGTGCCGCCGCCAGGCAGCTCGAAATCCGAGGGCTGCATGCGGCCCAGCTCGGGCTTCGTGAAATACGTCGGCAGGGTCGCGTCACCTGCGCGCGCGAAGTATGGCTCGGCCCCCGCGGCACGCCGGGCCTGCGCCAGCGGAACCACCACCTCGTCGAACAGCGCACCCGCCAGGCGGGCCGAGGAGGGCATGTCGGTGTCAACGTCAGTCTGCTTCATATTCAATCTTCCAAGGGTTGTTCTCGCCGAAGTCGGGTTGCTCGTGCTTCCACAGCAGGCGGTCTTCCAGCACGAGGAGATCCATGCCGGTGTTCATAAAGCAGCGGTAGGCGTCCTGCGGCGTGCAGACGATGGGCTCGCCCCGGACGTTGAAGGAGGTGTTCACCACCACCGCGCAGCCTGTCCGGTCGTGGAACGCCTTCAGCACGCGCAGGAATTCCGGGTTCGCGTCTGCGCCGACCGTCTGGACGCGGGCGCTGTGGTCGACGTGGGTCACCGCGGGGATGTCGCTGCGTGGCTGGTTGATGATGGCCAGCATGTCGTCACCCCGCGTGACGGCGGGGTCCACCGCGCGTCGCCGTGTGTCCTGGACGCCGGCAACGAACAGCATGTAGGGACTCTCGACATCCAGTTCAAAGTAGTCGGCGGCATGCTCGGCGAGAACAGCCGGGGCGAACGGCCGGAAACTCTCGCGAAACTTGATCTTGAGGTTCATGCGGCTCTGCATGTCGGGCTGGCGCGGATCGCCGATGATGGAACGTGCCCCGAGCGAGCGCGGGCCGAACTCCATGCGTCCGCTGAAGAAGCCCACCACCTGCCCCTCGTCGAGCGCCTGCGCGACCCGTCCCGCCCGTTCGTCCGCGTCCGTCACGTGGTGGCTGGGGACATCGAAGCGGTCGAGGAAGGCTTCGACCTCGTGGGTGGAGAAGGCCGGCCCGAGGAAGCCGCCGCGCAGTGCGTCGCGCGTCGGATGGGGCACGCGGGGCGCGCCGAACACCGTGTGTGACGCCAAGAGTGCCGCGCCCAGCGCGCCGCCCGCGTCGCCGGCCGCGGGCTGGACGAAAAGCCCCTCCAGCTTCGACTCGCGCAGCACCCTGCCGTTGGCGACGCAATTCAGGGCGACTCCCCCGGCCATCGTGAGCGTCTTCAGGCCCGTGAGCTGCTTGAGGTGGGCCACCAGACTGAGGACGACATCCTCGACCACGAGCTGCACCGAGGCGGCCAGGTCCATCTCACGCTGCGTGATCGGCGCCTCTGGCCTGCGCGCCGGGCCGCCGAAGATCGCCTCGAAGCGCTCGTTGACCATCAGGGGGGAGTCGAGGTAGCCGAACGCCTCCATGTTGAGGCGGAAGGAGCCGTCGTCCCGCAGGTCGATCAGGTGCTCGCGGATCAGCCGGGCAAAGCGTGGCTGGCCATAGGGCGCCAGGCCCATCAGCTTGTACTCGCCCGAGTTGACCTTGAACCCGCAGTAGTACGTGAAGGCGCTGTAGAGCAGGCCCAGCGAATGGGGGTAGCACAGTTCCTCGATCAGCTCGATCTCGGCGCCCCGGCCGACGCCGAGCGTGCAGGTGGCCCACTCGCCGACGCCGTCGATGGTGAGGATGGCCGCGGCCTCGTACGGCGAAGGGTAGAAGCAGCTGGCCGCATGCGCCATGTGGTGGCGCGTGAAGAGCAGCCGCGGCACGTGGCCCAGGGTGGCCTCCAGTTCCTTTTGCAGCAGAGATTTCACGCCCAGCAAGGCCCGGCAGGCCGCCACGAACTGCTCCCGCCCGGCCGGTGCCACGCTGAGCGCGTTCTTCATGACGCGGTCGGTGGTGAGCAGGGGGCTGTCGTAGAAGACCACCGCGTCCAGCTCGGAGGGGTCGATGAAAGCCTCCCCGAGGCAATAGTTGATCGCACGTCGCGGAAAGCGCGGGTCGTGTTTCTTGCGTGAGAAGCGCTCCTCTTGCGCTGCGGCGACGATTTCGCCGTCGCGCACCAGGGCGGCTGCAGCGTCATGGTAGAAGGACGAAATGCCCAGAACGTAGCCCATGTGTCTGTCCTTTCAGCCCATGTGGTCGGTCGGAAGGAGAGGGCGCGCACAGCAGGCGGGTGGTTTCTTTTTCTTCATGGGATGGTCCGGTGATGAATGAGCGTCACGGTTGGGTGTCGAAGGCACCGGCGTGAGCGGGGCAAAACACGAACCCGAGGCTAGGGAGCGAGGTTGGCAGCAGCTAGGACTTTTCAAGCCAATTTGGTGACTGGTGGTGCCAATCGGCGCGGCGCGCTGTGCCGTGCACCTGGGCCTCGGTCACATTGAGTCTGTAAAGCGGGGTTGGAGCCTGCTCACGCTCCCCGAAACGCCTGCCGCCACGCACGGGGGGACACGCCGAAGCGCTTGCGGAAATGCAGGCGCAAGGACACCACCGAGCCGAAGCCCGCCAATGCGGCGATCGACTCCACGCTGTGATCGGTTCCCTCCAGCAACTGCTGCACGCGGGCCAGCCGCTCGCCGAGCAGCCAGTCGCCGAAGGTGCTGCCCGTGAGGGCGCGGAAGTGCCGGGTCAGGCTGCGCCGGCTGAGCGAGACGCGGGCCGCCAGGCTGTCCAGGTCATGGGCTTGCTCCAGCGTGGCACGCACCTCGTCAAGCAATCCGCCCAGGTGCGAATCGCGGCGGGTGGCAGGAAGGGGGCGGTCGATGAATTGGCGCTGCCCGCCCTGCCGGTGGGGCGGTACCACCAGGCGCCGCGCCGTGCGGTTGGCCACCTCGCTGCCGTGGCGGCAGCGCAGCAGGTGCAGGCAGCAGTCGATGCCGGCGGCCGTGCCCGCCGAGGTCAGCAGGCCTTCCTCCTCCACGTACAGCACATCGGGGTCCAGCTGCACGAGGGGAAAACGACGTGCGAAGGCGCTGGCGTAGGCCCAGTGCGTGGTGGCGCGTCGCCGGTCCAGCAGGCCCGCTTCCGCCAGCACGAAGGCGCCGAGGCACAACCCCACCACCAAGGCACCACGCCGGTGGGCCTTGACCAGGGCACGCAGCAGCGCGGCTGGGGGCCGTTCGCACGGATCACGCCAGCTGGGCACAACGACGATGTCGGCCTGGGCCAGTGGGGCCAGGCCCTCGCGGACCAGGATCTCGAAGCCGGCCGAGGTGCGCAAAGGACCGGGTTCCGCGGCGCAGACACCCACGCTGAACCCCGGGGTGCCCGGCGTCTCGCCGAACACTGCGCACGGCACGGACAGGTGGAACGGGCTGATCTGGTCAAAGGCGACCACGGCAACGCGGGTCATCGACGCAGGGCGGGGCGGGGTGGGCATGGAGTGAAAGGAAAGAGTGCGCGGCGGAAAGCCTGCAAATTGGCCTGATCTTATCGGTAATCGTCATTTGGGCCACTCGCCAGGCACAGCCGTTGTCCGAATACTTCAGGCCTCCACAGTTTTTTTCTCGATTGGATTTTTCATGAGCCAACCCAAGCAGCAAGCCCTGGTCGTGATCGACCTGCAGAACGACTATTTCCCCGGCGGCGCCTATCCGCTGTGGAACGCCGAGGTGGTGCTGGCGCGCACCGAAGCGGCCGTTCGCGAGGCACTGCATCGTCAGGTGCCCGTCGTGCTGGTGCAGCATGTGTGCGATGGACGCAAAGGACCGGCGCCGTTCTTCAATGCTGGAACGGCGGGCGTGGCGCTGCACGCCCGCATCCGGGCCGCAGCACCGGACGCGCCGGTGGTCGTCAAGGCCTTTGCCGACAGCTTCCACCAGACCGTGCTGGACGAGACCTTGCAGGCCTTCGGCGTGGATGAACTGCTGCTGTGCGGCATGATGACCCAGAACTGCGTCACCCACACCGCCTTGTCGAAGGCGGCCGAGCGGTACGCGGTCAAGGTGCTGCCGGACCTGTGCACCACGGTCAGCGAGATGATCCATGGGATCGCGCTGAGCGGCATGTCGACTCGGGTGGCCTTGGTGCCCAGCATGGAGGCTCTGGCGGCGTGATGACCTGCCTCGCGCATCCGACGGTTCCCGCCTCCTACCCCCCATTGGTGGGAATGCATGGCAGGTAGCTGTAATTGATTGTGAACAAGTGCCTGGAGGGCGCCCAGCGCTGAGTAGAGTGCGCCCTCGTCATTGGGAGGCAGTCCCTTTCAGGGCACTTGAAATGAAATCAAAAGCCGTCATCCATGCGCATGATGCGTGGCGCCGGAAATGCGGCGGAGCACCGGCGGGGCTGACGGGAGAGGCTGACGCGTTTTCCTACCAGGGGCTGGACCTGGACATGGCCCAATTCGCTGCCAGCACCTTCGCCGGCAGCAGCTTCAGCGACACCACCTTCCGCAAGGCCGAATGGACCAGCTGCCGCTTCACGCAGTGCACCTTCAGCGGTTGCGACGGCGAGGCCCTCACGGCCACCGACTGCGTTTTCATCGACTGCACGTTCGCCCAATCCTCCTTTGCCCGCGGCTGCTTCACCGGCTGCACCTTCCGTCGGTGTGTCTGGCAGGGCCTGAACTTCGACGACGCCCGCTGGCAGGAGGTGGCGGTGCTGGACTGTCAGGGCAGCCACATCGAGGGGGAAGCGCTGCGCGGCGAGGCCGTCGACTTCACCGGCAGCCGTTTCGAGCACCTCGAATTCCGCCATGCCCACATCAATTCATGATCCCAGGATTCACTGATCCATGAGCCTGCATGCCCTGAAACAAGAGACGCGCCTGCTGCGCCTGAGCTACCCCAGGGGCGACGGGCCCCGCGCCGAGTTGCTGGTCAACCGGTTCGAGGGGGTGGAGTCCCTGTCCAAGGATTTCCGGTTCACGCTCGAACTCCTCAGCGACGATGCCCAGATCGAACTTGATGAGCTGCTGGGCAAGCTGCTGTGTGTGTCGCTGGTGCTGGATGACGGCACTTTGCGCCCGTTCACCGGGCATGTGTCGCAGTTCAAGTTCTTGCGCACGGACGGTGGCACGGCGTTCTACGAGGCCGTGCTGGTGCCCTGGTTCGAATACACCCGGTTGCGGCACAACAACCGGCTGTTCCATGAGCAGACCTTGCAGGCACAGACGCAGACCCTGCTGGAAGACCATGGCGGTCTGGCGAAATGGCAGTGGTCGGTGGAGGGGGAGCAACCCCTGTTGACCA
The DNA here is from genome assembly GCA_966252435.1 of uncultured Burkholderiales bacterium. Taxonomy (GTDB): domain Bacteria; phylum Pseudomonadota; class Gammaproteobacteria; order Burkholderiales; family Burkholderiaceae_C; genus CANHBY01. The sequence goes on from CBINPE010000036.1 coordinate 26,261, forward strand.
TGTGCACGCAGTGGGACGAGAGCGACCACAACTACCTCAGCCGCCGGTGGGAGGCGGCCGGGTACGTCTACCTCTACGAGCACGCAGAGGACGGCCATACGCTGAACGTGCTGGACCGCACCTGGAACCTGCCACCCATCCCCGGGGCGTCGACGATCCGCTTCCACCAGGGCGGTGGCTCCCAGGATGAGGACGCCATTGCGCACTGGAGCCCGCTGCGCGAGTGGGGCGCCGCAAAGGCCGTTGTCAGCGGCTTTGACTTCAAGAATCCCCTTCCCGTGCACGAAGAAGCCGGGTCGAGCGAGCGCCGCGGCGACGGCCCTGAGCTGGCGGTGCACCAGTACACGGGCCACTACGGCTTCAAGGGGCGCTCGGGCGCCAGCGCGCTGGCGCGGCAGCGCATGGAGGAGCTGGATGCGCGAGCCCACCGCTTCGAGGCGCAGGGCAACAACCGCCGGGTGATGCCGGGGCGCAGCTTCAAGCTGAGCGACCACTACCAGTACGACAAGGAAGACGACGAGTTCGTGGTCCTGGAGGTGCACCACGAGGCTTGCAACAATTACCTGCAAGGCGTGGACGAGCCGGCGTACTACAAGAACCGCTTCACCTGCCATCGCAAGAAGGTTCCCTGGCGGCCTGGCGTGGGCTTCAACAGCACGGAGCCGCGTCTGCTGGCGCCGCAGACGGCGATCGTGGTGGGCCCCGAAGGGATGGGCAGCCTGCACGTGGACGAGTACGGGCGCGTCAAGGTGCGGTTCCACTGGGACCTTGATGGCCGCGGCACCTGCTGGGTCCGCGTAGGCAGCCAATGGGCGGGCGGCCAGAACGGCATGGCGAGCCATCCCCGGGTGGGCTCGGAAGTGATCGTGCAATGGCTGGACGGCAATGTCGACCGGCCCCTGGTGACGGGCAGTGTCCACAACCAGCGCTACATGCCCCCGTGGAAGCTTCCGGAGCAGCATGCCCTGACGGGGCTGCGCAGCCGCGAGCTCGAAGGCGACGCTGGCAACGCGCCGGGCGGGCGCGGCAACCACCTGGTGCTGGACGACACGGCGGGCCGGATCCAGGCCCAGCTGCGCAGCGACCACCTGGCCAGCCAGCTGAGCCTGGGACACATCACGCGCATCGAGGACCACGCCGGCCGCCAGGAGGCGCGCGGCCAAGGCTTCGAGCTGCGGACCGACGGACACGGGGCCTTGCGGGCACAGAAAGGCCTGCTGATCAGCACCGAGCCTCGCTTCCAGGCGAAGGCCCACGTGACCGACATGGGCGAGACGGTCCAGCGCCTGTCGCAGGGCCAGGCGCAACACGACAGCCTGGCCGAGGCAGCGCAACAGGCCAAGGGCCAGCAGGCGGGTGACCAGGACGAGGTCGCCAAGGCCTTGCAGGCCCAGGTGGCCGCACTCAAGGGTGAAGGCGGGGACCCGGCGCGGGGCGAGTTCCCTGAATTCCAGTCACCGCACGTGGCGCTGTCCAGCCCCGCCGGCCTGGCCACCAGTGTCCAGGGCAGCACGCACCTGATGAGCACCGAGCACCAGGCGCTGACCAGCGGTGGGCATACCAGCATCAGCGCCGGCAAGAGCCTGCTGGCCAGTGTGCGCGAGGCGGTGCGCCTGTTCGCCTGCAAGGCGGGCATGAAGCTGGTGGCAGCCGGGGCGGACATCGACATCACTGCGCTGAAGGACAGCGTGAACCTCCTGGCCAAGCTCAACATCACCCACACGGCCAACCGCATCACCATCAGCGCGAAGGAGGAGGTGGTCATCAACGGCGGGACCAGCTTCAGCCGCTGGAACGCCGCCGGCATCTCGCACGGCACCAACGGCATCTGGCGCGAACATGCGGCGCAGCACAGCCTGGTGGTGGCCGCCAGCGAGGGCAAGCCGAACCTGCCGCAGCCCACCGTCCTGCCGATGGGGCAGCTGGCTCTGTCCCACCAGTACACGGGCCAGAGCGTGGCAGGGGCCGAGACGGTCCGCAACGGCAGCTACACGGTCACCGACGCCGAAGGCAACGTTCGCCAAGGCACCCTGGACGGCAGGGGGACGGCCACTGTGGGGGGCCTGGCCATGGGCGCTGCGCAGATTGTCTACGGGAAGGACCCCCGGGACCCCTGGGATGCCGGCAGCTACTTCGGTAAGCCGGACGCCTGGCCTCCGGCCAGCGCGGAGGCGGTGCAGGTGGTCGATGCAGCACCAGCGCCTGGCGTCGCGCCGTCCAGCGCACCCGCATCTCCGCCGGCACCCTCGCTGCCTTCTGCGTTGCCGCCCGGTGCGGCCAAGGCGGGGATCGTGGCCGGGTTGATGGCAACAGGTGCCGCTCTCGGGAGCAAGGGTTCCAGTGGTGCGGTGCAGGCCCTGGCCAGCAAGGCCAGGGCCGCCGTCGGTCAAGCGCAGGCCTTGCCGCGGGAGCACAGCGCATCCGCCCTGTTGGGGGCTGCGGCGCAATGGATCCCTCCCAGCAAGGGCGCGGGGCTCCTCGGAGCGCTGCCGGTGCAGGCGCCGCACGCGGGCTTGCCAACCCAGCAGCTCCTGGAAAAGGCCCCGCCAGGCGTGTTGCCCAAGGTGGCCGCAGGGAACGCAAACAAGAACAAGGCGGCCCTCAAGACCTGACCGGGAAGCGGCAGGCCAGGGTTGTACTGAGATCGAGTCGAAAGAAGAAGCGCAGATGGAAGTGGAAGAGCAGAAGAAGGCAGCGGAGCCTGGGGAGGTGTCAGGGGTGAGGCAGACGGCGGTGGCGCCGCTGAACACGATCGGCAAGGAGGACGTGGCGGCGGCGGGGGCGGCGCTGGACGCGTGGCTGAGGCAGATCAGCGGCGGGTACGTGACGCTGGGCCGGGTGTGCACGGTGGCGGGGAGCCTGCCGGTGGTGGGCAACGTGATGGCGCTGGTGGACGCGATCCTGGACGTGGTGCACGTGGTGGAGGCGCGCAGGGCGGGCAAGGAGGTGGAGTTCCTGGACTGGGTGAGCCTGGGGGTGAACCTGATCGGGGTGATACCGCTACCGCCGGCGATGGCGCCGGCGCGGATGACGCTGAGGCCGGCGCTGCACCTGCTGAAGCAGAGGTTCCAGCAGGAGTTGCTGCAAGCGGGCAAGACGCTGGCCAAGAGCGGGGCGCAGCAGATCGGGGATGCGTTGATCGAAGTGCTGACGGGCATGCTCAACGACCGCATTGCGGGGGAGGTGGAGCAGTTTGCGCAGACGGCGCAAGACAAGCTGGGCGAGGCGCTGGAGGCGTGCGCGAAGAAGTCGGACGAGATGATCGACGACCTGATCGACGTGATCAGGCGGCTGAGCGGGCAGAAGGGGCTGTTCGACGTGCCGGCGCCGGCGGCGGAGAAGAGCCTGCACGACCCGAAGACGCAGAGCACGTGGGCGAAGATGCTGGCGGCGGTGGACAAGCTGCAGAAGGAGACGGCCAACACGGTGGCCAAGGCGGCGGCTTCTCAGCTGCCCAAGGGGGCACAGGCGGTAGTCAACGAGGTGATTGCGAAGCTGGAGGCGAGCAAGCTGGCCTTCCGGGCGCAGCTGCAGGCGTTGGGCAGCGAGGCGACAGCGCTGGCGATCGGATGGATGCTGAAGGCCTTGATCCAGGCACTGAGCCGGCGCCGGGCGGCGGGACGCAGCGTGGTGGTGCCGGCGAACAAGGGGGCGCAGGACAGCAAGACGAAGCCGGCGGGGGCGACGGAGGCGCTGGCGCACCAGAGCGATGCGACGAAGCCGCCGCGGGGTTGCAAGAACTGCCCGGCCCCGCCGGGGACCAAGAACTCGATCAGCTACGCGACGGGGGCGGAGAGCTTCACGCACACGGACTTCGTGCTGGAGGCACCGCTGCCGATTGCCTGGCAGAGGACGTACTGCAGCGACCTGCGCGCCTATGACGAGGGCAGCCTGGGGGCGCGGTGGCAGACGCCGTACGGCATGCGGGTGGACGTGGTGGAGTCGCCAGCGGGGGTGCGGGGCTTGCGCTACCACGGCGCGGACGGGCGCAGCCACGACTACCCCTGGCTGGAGGTGGGGCAGTGCTACCGGGACCGGATCGAGGAGGTGACGCTGACGAGGCTGGCGCAGGATCTGCTGACGCTGGACTTTGGCAAGCCGGTGGCGCCGGGCGAGGCGAGCGAGTGGCGGGAGAGCTACGAGCTGGTGAGCACCTGTGCGTCGAAGCAGGCCAGCCAGGGTCAGGCGCACTTCCGGCTGGTGGCGCTGCAGGCGCGGGACGGGGCGGCGATCGGGCTGCGCTACGACCATGTGGTAGGCCAGGGGCCGAACACGGGCGAGGCGGTGCTCAGCGACATCCTGAGCCGCCAGGGCGAGGAGGTGGTGGCGCACGTGGGCACGCAGCTGGATGCGCGCAGCGGGCTGATCCAGGGGCTGTGGGAGATCCGGGAGGGCCGGCTGGTGCGTCAGCTGGCGGCCTACACGCACGACGAGCGGGGCGACCTGGTGCAGGCGCAGGACGAGAACGCCGCAGTGTGGCACTACACCTACGGCGACGGGCACCTGGTGACGCGCTACACGGACCGCACGGGCCGTGGCGTGAACCTGAGCTACGAGGAACACAAGGGCAAGGTGCGCGCGGTGCGGGAGTGGGCGGACGACGGCAGCCGGGACACGCGACTGCGCTGGGACCCCAACATCCGACTGGTGTACGAGACCAACGCACTGGGCGGCACGACCTGGACCTACTACGACATGCTGGGCTACACCTACCGCGTGATCCACCCGGACGGGCGCGAGGAGTGGCTCTTCCGGGACGAGGCGAAGAACGTGACACGGCACATCCACCCGGACGGCAGCGTGGACCACTACGCCTACGACGAGGATGGCAACCTTCAGTGGCACGAGCGTGCCGACGGCAGCCGGGTGCACTTCGAGTACGACCAGAGCAACCGGCTGACGGGCTTGCTGGATGCGCAGGGCGGTGTGTGGCGGCGGGAGTACGACCCGCAGGGCCACCTGGTGGCGCAGACCGACCCGCGGGGCCACCGCACGGCGTTCGAATACGACAAGGCGGGCCGGGTGGTGAGGGTCACGGACGCCAAGGGCGGGGTGAAGGTGCTGGGCTACACGCGGTCCGGGCAGCTGGAGAGCTACACCGACTGCTCGGGGCGCACGAGCCGCTGGCAGCACGACGAGCGAGGCCGGGTGCGCCGCCACATCGACGCGCAGGGCAACGAGACGGCGTATGGCTACACGGCGGTGACGCAGGAGGCGCTGGACGAGCTGGCGCGCTACGGCACCAACCACCCTGGGCAGCTGGAGGTGATCGAGCACCCGGACGGCACCCAGGAGCAGTTCGTGCACGACGCCGAGGGGCGGCTGCTGAGCCACACGGATGCGCTGGAGCGCAGAACGCGGTACAGCTACGACGCGGCGGGGCAGCTGGTGCAGCGGCGGGATGCGCTGGGACACACGCTGAGCTACCGGTGGGATGCGCTGGGGCGGCTGGCGGCGCTGCGCAACGAGAACGAGCGCAGCCACGAGTTCGCGTACGACCCGGTGGGCCGGTTGCTGAGCGAGCGGGAGTTCGATGGCACGCTGACGAGGTACCGCTACAACGAGGCCAGCGGGGTGCTGTCGGAGGTGCTGGAGGGCGCAGACCCCGACCAAGGAGAAGGGGCCGAGCCGAGGCGGGTGACGACCCTGGTGTTCGATCCGCTGGGCCGGCTGCTGAGCCGGGAGGCGCGCAGCGGGGACCAGGTGAACCGGGAGCGGTTTGCGTACGACGGCGAGGGCCGGCTGGTGCAGGCCAGCAACGAGGAGGCGCAGCTGCAGTGGTACCACGATGAAATGGGCAACGTGGTGAGGGAGCACCACCACGACCTGAAGCGCAACAGCACGGCGGTGTGGCTGCACGGGTATGACGAGCTGGGTGCGAAGGTGAGCACGGTGAGGCCGGACGGGCACACGGTGCAGTGGCTGAGGTACGGTGCGGGGCACGTGCACGGGCTGCTGCTGGATGGGCGCGAGGTGCTGGGGATTGAGCGGGACGAGCTGCACCAGGAGATCGAGCGCAGCCAGGGCAACGGGCTGACGCAGCGGCAGCAGTACGACCGGATGGGGCGGCTGCAGCGGCAGTGGCTGGCCAGCAGCGCGCTGGGGGAGGACGTGGGGCCGGTGTCGACGGTGCATGGCCGCTTCAGGTACCTGGGCCCGCAAAAAGGGCCGCGGCTGGCGGCCCAGGAGATGGCGGCGATCGCGCGGTTCTATGAATACGACCGGGCGGGGCAGCTGACCCACATCAGCGACAGCCGCCGGGGCGGGTTGGAGTACGCCTACGACCCGGTGGGGCGGCTGCTGAAGGCGCAGCACAACGGCGTGGGCACGGAGCGGTTTGCGTTCGACCCGGCGGGCAACATCGAGGTGCCGCGGGAAGCGGGGGCCACGTCGAGCCGCAAGCCGAACCCGGTGCTGGACAACCTGCTGAAGGAGTACGCGGGCACGAGCTACCGGTGGGATGCGTTTGGCAACCTGGCGGAGAGCCGGCGTGGCGGGGCGTGCACGACGCTGCACTGGGACGGGTTCAACCGGCTGGAGGCGGTGGAGACGGAGTGGGGCGTGGCGAGGTTCCGCTACGACCCGCTGGGGCGGCGCATCGAGAAGCGCTACGAGGCCCGGCGACAGCCGACGAGCTGGGAGGGGCCGAAGGACAGCGAGACGGTGTACGGCTGGGAGGGAGACACCCTGGCGTACGAGAGCACGTGGCGGCAGAAGCAGGCCCGCACGGTGCACTACATCCACGAGCCGGAAGGGTTCGTGCCACTGGTGCAGGCGCAGCGGGAGGGCGAGATCCGGCTGAAGACGCGCACGGACGTGAAGGCGCTGGTGGCGGCCAACGGCGGAGAGTACGACGCGCTGAAGGACCCGCTATGGAGCGAGCCGCTGCCGGACGCGGCCCCCTTCGAGGCTTGGGAGCTGGCGTACTACCAGTGCGACCACCTGGGCACGCCGCAGGAGCTGACGGACCACGAGGGCAAGGTGGCCTGGGCGGCGCAGCACAAGGCATGGGGGCTGGCGAAGGTGGCCATCAGCGACGCCGCGCGCCGTGCCGGGATCAATACGCCGATCCGCTTCCAGGGGCAATACTTTGATGAAGAGACCGGGCTGCATTACAACCGGTATCGGTACTACGATCCGCATTCGGGGAGGTTCATATCGAAGGATCCGATTGGGCTGGTAGGAGGAATTAATGTCTGGCAATATGCGCCAAATTCCATTTTATGGATTGACCCACTTGGTCTGGCTAAAAAATGTCCTGCTGATAGAACTTGTGAGGAGTTATACAGGGATATTATGAAGAATTCAATCGGAACGAAAGAAACTCAAGGGGCTAGAGGTGCTCTAGAGAGGATTGAGCACCTCAATGAGGACAGTGGCGATCTTTATCGACGTGCACCTGCTCTCGAAGATGGGCGATCGATGAAAGGAAAAGGAGGATCCCTTGACGGGATGGGATCCTTTGAAGGTCATCAAATGGCGGCGCAAACAACGCTGGATAGTTTGAAATCTGAGATATTGGCATATGACACAAAAGGGTGTGGGGCCTCTTATAAGAAGATTCCTCAAAAGGTAAGGGATATTGCGAGGATGTCTGTTCCGTCCAAACCGGCAAGAGGCTGATTAATGGATATATGTTTTGAGATGATGCTTGTATTGTGCAGCATGGACTGCTTGTCAGGAAGTCTTTTGGTTGGGGTCAATGAGGAAAGTGTATCGGTAATAAAGTGCGCCTCTCGGGAGGTAATAATAAATTCCTTTGCTCAAAAAAAATATAAAGGAGCGATGCCTGATAAAATTTTTGCCTCCAAAATATCTTCAATAAGTTTACTAGAAAGACAGCGAGTTCTGAACTTTGCCTATGCGGCAAAGCTGAGTAGAGGTTTGGTTAAATTTGATAAAGCTCAGGCAAATAAAATTTGCGATGAAATATCAGAAACTCGAGAGCTTATTGAGTCAATAGATGACTCATTGATCTTCTTTCCGACGGAAGAGCAGTTTGGGATTTTGTCGAAAATCGACCGCGAATCATTGGTGCTTGGCGAGTACATGACAAGCAAGTTAATTAAGGATTTGTTTGAAATTTGTTCGGACTGGGATGTTGGGGTTAAAAAATACATCGACGAGGAGATTGATATTGAATCAATTTGCCGTGCCTGTAGTTTTGTTGATAAAAGATTGGAGTTTTTGTATATTTGGCAAGAAAAAATATCTTGCGAAGAGTTTTTTGTATTGAGGGAGTATTTGATTAATGAGGTTTTTGAGAGATTAAAAAGAAAGGGGTTTGATGCCGAGGGTGTGAATTTGAGGAATATTTTTTCAGTCTTTTATTGATTTATTTTAATCATAAGGCTGATGCCGTGGCATGGAGGTGATTTTTCCTGTCCATGGTTTGGGAGGGTATGAATGAGCGGTTCGAATTTTTTGGTTGCGACGGAAAAGATGGTAATGCAATTGGCAAAGGTTTATGTTGTAAATGTTTATGGGTTGGATGTTTACATTAAGCAAGAGCCTTATATATATGAAAATGGGGAAGTCTTTTGGATTGTCAAGGGCAGGATGAAAAAATTGATTCCAGGGGGTGTTTTTGAGATTAAAATATCAAAGAAAAATGGCGAGGTATTGCATTTAAGTCACACAAGATGAATTTATAAGAATGACGTCATGTTGACTTCCGTCATCATATCTTTGTCGGGGGAGCCCCCAAATGCCATGAGTTGCAGAGCAAAGTTCTTGTCGCGGAAAATAAGGGGGACGTCAGTTGAAATATCCTCATATTGAACGGAGGGGGAGGTTGATCCATAATCCTCCTGACATGAAATTGCTGAGCAGGCTGAAAGTCAAGCCTGTTGTAAGAGGCCTCTTGTGTTGTGAGTTAAGTGGGTAATACGGGGATACGAAAACATATTCATTCGAAAATGAGAGCCGTCACTGATGGCCTCTTGGCCAGCGGACGCCAGCTGCCTTCTCCAGCCAATCAAACGCTTCACGGAAAAGCAGGCCTGCCCATGTCCCTGGCATCGTAGCCCCCACCTATGTGCATAAGATGCGCCATTTGAGCTGTTCACCCCATCACGTCTGCCATGCGTACCCCCTACCTCCGCCTCGTCCGTGCCAGTGCGCTCTACGACCTTCTTGTAACGGCCGCGTTTACCACCCCGTGGTCTTTCGCCATCGTTCACACCCTGCTCGGCACCATCTCTCCGCTGCCTCCCTTCGAGCCCACCCACGTTCTCATCGCCAACCTGCTGGGCAGCATCGTGGTGGTCTGGTCGGTGCTTCGTCTTGTGCGGGCCGAACCCATCTTCGGACTTTATGACGCAGTCGCGCGGGGCTTGTTCCTGACCTGGCAGCTGTATTACCTGGTGGCCATGCAAGGTGCCCCGGTGGTGTGGGCCTTCGCGGTGTTCGAGGGCGCCTTCGGCGTTGCGCAGGCCTATGGGTATTGGCTGATGCGCAAGGTCGAGGATGCCTCGTCGCCCAGCAACTGCCGCCTCGTCATGGCCCTGCGCACGGCCTAGCCGTTCTCAGCCCATAGCCTGGGCATCTGGGGCTCGCTCTGTTTCCAGCGCGCCTGCTCACTCCCAGTTTTCGAGGCCCCGCTGGAACTCCGCCTGGCCCGTGGCCTCGGCCTGGCCGCCGTCCGGGTCGCCGGCGTACCAGGTCACCCGGCCTTCCAGCAGGCCATCGACCAGCTGTCCTTCGCGCCAGCACAGGCGCCCATCTTCCTCGTCGATGCCCAGGACCTCCCGGTAGCGGCCTTGCCCGCCCGGCGCGAGGTCCACGCCCTGCGCATCGAAACAGCAGGTGTAACGGTTGCGGTAGTCCGCGTCCTGCACGTAGCACGCATTGAGCTGCCCATGGGGCCAGTAGGTGCGGACGTGCATGCCGTCCTCACGCGCTTCCTCGAAGCGCTGCACGCTGCCGTCGGGATAGTAGGACGTGGCGCGCAAGGCACGGCCCTGCTCACTGAAGCCGAGGTCGCTGCAGGAGCCGTCCGGTCGGAAGTCCTGGCTCACGCCGTGGTCGTACCAGCGCGAGCGGCGTGTCTCGAAACGCTCCAGGCCCTGCTCGCCGAGGTGCATCCTCGCGCTGGCCAGGCTGGGGTAGTGGACCCAGAGCCGCTCATGGCCGGGGCGGTCCACTTCAAGCAATGTGCGGTCCCGGGTGAACCAGACCATCTGGCAACTGCCGTCTCCCAGCTCGAAGAGATTGGGGCCCACGGGGAACCCGTCCTCGAAGCGCAGGTGCTGCGTGTCCTGCTCCAGGGTGACATGGGCGATACCGCACGCTGGCACTTCGGGCAGGGGCGCCAGGTCGAAATAAGCGTGCGGGTCGCGGACGATGGCGCCGTTGAGCCGTTCGCCGATGTCATGGTTGTGGGCGTAGTAGCGCTGTGTCAGCGCTTCGAAACGATCGGCATGGCTGCTGAACAGCCGCGAGACCGCGCCCATCGAGCCGTCTTCCTCGTCACGGGCTGCGTGCACGGCGGGTGCGACCTCGGCCCAGGCCGCGTGCACCTCGGCCATGAACGGGACGGCCTCGGCCAACACGGGATGCTGGGCCACGAAGTCCACCGCCTGCTCGAAACCCGGCAGCGACAGCGCCTGGTTGAAGAAATACTGCATCACGCCGCCGTTCGAGACTTCGGCGTCGAAAACGCAGAAGTAGAACGCGGCCCGCAGCAGCGGCGCGGCGGTGGGCGCTTGCGCCGCCCCCAGGCGGTCTGCGGCCAGGCCGTAGAAGTCAGGGGCGCCCTGCAGGAATTCGGACCACGACAAGGCAGGGCGGAAGGCGGGGGAGGGCATGGGCAGAGGAGGAAAGCAAGGAGACGCGACATCATCTCAAAATTGACAGCCCCGCCCTGCCTGTCCAGCCTGGGACCTTCCCATGCTGCGAGGCCGTCACGCGGGGCTCACCTCGGACTGGCGACGCCTGTCACCTTGCGCACCCGGGCGTTGAAGGTGTCGCCGATGTACAGGTTGCCGCTGCCGTCGATGGCCACGCTGCGTGGCTCGTTCAAGGCGGCCGCGAGTGCGGGACCCGTGTCCCCGCCATAACCCCGGTTGCCGTTGCCGGCCACGCTGGCGATCACCCCGCTGGGGTCGATCCGGCGCACGCGGTGGTTCATGGAGTCCGCGATGAACAGGTTGCCCATCCCGTCGAAGGCCAGGCCGGCGGGAGCGCGCAGCGAGGCCGCCGTGGCAGGGCCGCCATCCCCCTCGAACTGGTAGCGGCCAGTGCCGGCGATCGTGATGATGGTTCCGGTGGCCACGTTCACCTTGCGGATCCGGTTGTTCCCGGTGTCCGCGATGTAGACGTTGCCTGCGGCATCAACCGTCAGCCCGCGAGGCCGGGACAGGGCCGCCGAGGTGGCCGGTCCGCCATCGCCGCTGTAGGCGGCGGCACCGCTGCCGGCGAAGGTCGTGATGACGCCGCTGGGGCTGATCTTGCGGACGCGGTTGAAGCTCCAATCGGTGAAGTAGACGTTGCCTGCGCGGTCCACGGCCACGCTGTGCGTGAAGCCGGTCGAGGCGCTGGCGGCCGGACCGTTGTCGCCCGTGTAGCTCAGGATGCCGTTGCCGGCCACGGTGCTGATGATGCCCGCCGGCGTGATCCGACGAACCCGGAGGTTGCTGGCGTCGGCGAAAAGGATGTTGCCGCTGCTGTCGATCGCCAGCCCGGCCGGGTCGGCCAGTGAGGTCTGGGTGGCAAGCACGCCTTCACCACCGCTGGGATAGCCGAAGTGGACCAGGCCATTGCCGGCCACCATACGCCGCGTCAGGCGGATTGTTGGCGGCTATTTGCGCCAGCAATTTATCGTTCATTTCCTC
>CBINPE010000037.1:0-36736 GCA_966252435.1 uncultured Burkholderiales bacterium
CCATGCCCGCTTCCATGAGTGCGGCTGACCCCACACCTGGCACCGTGGCGCAACCCGCGGCCGTGAGTCCTGCCCCACCGGCCGCAATTGCCGCGCTCAAGCCTGGACAGTGGCTCGAGTTGCCCAACACGAAGATCCGGTCTGTTCTGCCGACGAAGAATGTGCCCCCCGGCTACCCGCCTTACGTCGTCACGGCCTGGAATGGGGGCACGGTCGACACCAACCGGAGCAGGTTGCTCGTCTGGGGAGGCGGCCACAACGACTATTGGGGCAATGAGATGTATGCGCTTGACTTGCCCACGCTCAGCATCCAGCGCATCGTCGAGCCCAGTGCCGTGACTTCCCAGTCGAATTGCTCGTCGGCTTTGCCGGACCGCACACCGACGTCTCGCCATACCTACGATGGCCTGACCTACATCGCGCATGTGGACCGCTTCTTTGCCGCCGCAGGGTCCCTCTCGCCATGCGGCGATGGCGACTACGCCAGCTGGTCCTATGACTTCGGCAGCAATCGCTGGCAGCAGATGGTCAGCAAGGCGGGGCCGAACGGCTATGACGCGATGGCCGTCTACGATCCTCAGACCAAGCAGGTCTATGCGGCCGACAACAACAATTTCTTTGTCTACTCTGCCGAGACCAACACCTATGTGCGGCTCGGTTCGCACGCGATTGACTACCACCTGTCCGCGGCCATCGACAGCAAGCGACGCAAGTTCGTCATGATCGGTGACGGAGTCCAGGTCATCGATCTGTCCACTGGACAGCTGAGCAACATGTCGACAACCAACACGCCGGCGCTGGTGACCTCCAAGGAGGCACCAGGCATTGCATATGACCCGGTCGCCGACAGGATCGTCGCCTGGCATGGTGGCAGCAACGTCTATGCCCTGAACATGGACACGGGCGTCTGGACGCAGGTCGCCACCACGCCGGGGCCTGTCGACAAAGCGCCGTGGGAGGGCACGTTCGGGCGCTGGGGCTACATCCCGCAATACCGTGTGTTCGCCCTCATCAATGACATCGACCAGAACGCGTGGGTGTTCAGGCTGGCCCCCTAGGAACGGTGGCTTGACGATGCGCACCGGCCGCCAGTGCAGTCGCTCACCTGGCCGGGCGGACGCGGCCGTCAGTGATGGCCACGCCACCGCGCCGCGGTGGCAGCGTCTGTCTCCTTCGGCGCCCAGGCGGAGCCGTGTGCCGGCCGCCTTTTGGCGGCTTTCGGCAATGTGTCATTGATTTCGGGCTCAAGTCCCTGGTTCCAGCTCCGACAACCAATCAAACCGTTGTTCTGCCCCCGCTTTCCAGCGATGGCGCTCGATTCGTTGTGACGCGGGCCTGTGGCCATCGCGGGTTTGGACTGCCCGGCCAGGAGGAGCCATGACATTCGACACGATGACCATTCGCGCCAAGCTGACGCTGGCTTTTGGATGTCTTGGGACGCTCATCCTGCTGGTGGCAGGGCTGTCCTTGAAATCGGTGGCCGACGCCAACGAGAGATTCGCCAACTACGTCCACGGCATCAATGCCCGCGCCCTGACCGCGGCAAGCGTGCGAACGGCCGTCGATCGGCGTGCCATCGCGGCGCGCAACCTCGTTCTGGTGAGCACCCCTGAGGACCTCGCGGTGGAAATGGCCGCTGTGGACAAGGCGCACGAGGATGTCCAGCAGAACCTGCGCAAGTTGAAGAAGATGGTCGCAGAGGTTCCCAACCTGCCGGAGAAGGTTCGCTCCCTCGTGGCCTCCATCGACATGATCGAGAAGGACTACGGCCCTGTGGCCCTGGCCATCGTCAAGCTGGCACACGATGGCCAGCATGAAGAAGCGATCAGCAAGATGAACAGGGAGTGCCGCCCGCTGCTGGCCGCGCTCGTCAAGGCCTCTGACGAATACCAGGCCTTCACCGAGAGCCGTGCCAGTGAACTCACGGCGCAGGCCGAGTCGGACTACGTGACGCAGCGCAACCTGTTGGTCGCGGGCTGTCTGATCGCGCTGGCCGTGGCCGTGGCCGCGGGCCTCTTGATCACGCGAAGCGTGATCGGGGCACTGGGCGCCGAGCCCGCGGAGCTGGGCAGCATCGCGCAGCGCGTGGCCGAGGGCGACCTCAGCCCCGTCCACGGCGCCACCCACGTGTCCGCGGGCAGTGTGCTGGCCTCGCTGTGCACGATGCAGGCAAGTCTGGCCAGGATCGTGAAGGAGGTGCGCAACGGCAGCGACAGCATCGCCACGGGCTCGTCACAGATCGCCACGGGCAGCGCGGACCTGAGCCAGCGCACGGAGGAGCAGGCCAGCAACCTGCAGCAGACAGCCGCTTCGATGGAACAGCTCTCGGGCACCGTCAAGGCCAGCGCCGAAACCGCCAGCCAAGCCAACCAACTGGCCGCCGACGCCTCGACGGCTGCCGTCAAGGGGGGCGAATTGTTCGCCACGCTGCTCAACACCATGCCGTACACCTCGGCGCCGCCCCCCAAGAGCGCCGACATCATCGGCGTCATCTACCGCATTGCCTACCACACCAACATCCGGGCCTTGAACGCGGCCGTGGAGGCCGCGCGCGCCGGTGAGCAGGGCAGGGGCTTCGCGGTGGTGGCCAGCGAGGTGCGCAGCCTGGCCGGACGTTCGGCCGAGGCGGCCAAGGAGATCAAGTCCCTGATCGGCGCCAGTGTCGACAAGGTCGAGGTGGGCGCGCGCCAGGCCAACGTCGCGTGCGACTCCATGACCGACATCGTTGCGCAGGTCCAGCGCGTCAGCCAGCTCATCAGCGAAATCTCCAACGCGGGCGATGAGCAGTCGATGGGGATCAACCAGGTGGGTGAAGCCATCACGCAGCTGGATCAGGTGACCCAGCAGAACGCCGCGCTGGTCGAGGAAAGCGCCGCCGCGGCCGAGAGCCTGCGGCACCAGGCGGCTGCGCTGGCCGAGTTGATGAGCGTGTTCAGGCTGGTGGGCAATGGCCACGCCCCCGCGGGTGCGGCTCATGTGGCGTAGCCAGTTGCCAGGCAGGGGGCATCCCGGCTGACACGGACCACCCCGTCAGGGGAAGGCCGAAGCGTCCAGCGAAGCCGAACCGTGTGAGGACGGGTCCGGCGGCGGCGGGAAGGTGTGGCGGAACGTGAAGGCCTGTGGCGTGGGGCCATGCTGGCGCAGCAGCTCGAGGCGGGCCAGCGCCTCGTCCACGCTGGGCCGGTGCCCGGCGGGCACCCACCACAGCACGACGAAGGCTTCTTTCATGCGTTCGAACCACTCCTTGCGGCGGCGCATGATCTCGACATGCGCAGACGCGTACACATAGCTGTACAGCGCATCGGCATCACGCCATACGGACATGTTGATGATGGTGTCGTCGCCCAGCGGCCGCAGCGCAGTCGCATCGCCTTCCTCGGTCTGCAGGCGCCAGACGAAACCCGGCGAGGCTTCGGCCAGGGCGTTGATGCGCGCCAGGTTGGCCACGAAGTCGGCGAGGAGGGGATCGTCAAGGGGCGCCTTGGGGACGGCAATGTTGAGTTGGGCAAGTTCGAACCGGGACATGAGAGACCTTCCTTGACATATGGCCGCAGGACATTCCCGGCCGCGAGCAAGCGTACCAAAGGCGGGGTCTTGTCTGGAGGGACTGGATGCATCGCCTACCATGCCCTTTATGCAGCACGGACTCTTTCACGATACCGACCAACCCGCGGCGGCACCCGCCCGGCCCCCCAGCCGCCAACGGCTGGCACGCATCGTCCTGCCGGTCGAGACCGAGGCGCACGGCGCCCTGCGCGCGCTGGCCGAGGCCCTGCCGGCCCACGTCAGGCTGGGCACCTCGTCCTGGACCTACCCCGGCTGGAAAGGCATCGTCTGGGAAGACGACCATTCCTCGAGCCAGCTGGCCAAGCAGGGCCTGTCGGCCTACGCAGCCCACCCGCTGCTGCGGACCGTGTGCATCGACCGGACCTTCTACCGTCCTCTCAGCGCGCCGGAGTACGCCGAGTTTGCCCATGCGGTGGGGCCGGACTTCCGCTTCATGGTCAAGGCACCGTCTGTCGTCACCGATGCCTTGGTGCGCGACGACAAGGGGCGGGGCCTGCAGCCCAACCCGTTGTTCCTCGATCCGCGGCACGCCGTGGAAGACTTCATCCAGCCCGCCCTCGAAGGGCTCGGTGCGCGGTGCGGGGCGCTGGTGTTCCAGTTGAGCCCGGTGGGCGCGCGCTGGCTGGCCGACCCCGATCAACTGTGGCGCCGCCTCGAGGACCTGCTGGCCAACCTGCCGGCGCTGCGGGCTGTCGCGCCGGACGCCGTGGTGGCGGTGGAGGTGCGCGACGGCGCGCTGCTGACACCTGCGCTGGCCGCCGTGCTGCGGCGCCATGGGGCGACGTACTGCCTCGGCCTGCACGCCAAGCTGCCGCCCCTGGCGCAACAGCTGCCCTTGTTGCGGGCGCTGTGGCCCGGGCCCCTGGTATGCCGGTGGAACTACCACCGCCGCCACGGGGCGCACGGCTTCGAGGTGGCCGAGCAGGTGTATGCCCCCTTCAACCGCATGATCGACCCCGACCCGGCCACGCGTGAGGCACTGGCCCGCGTAATCCACGGCACGGCCCAGGCCGGTCAGCAGGTGCAGGTGGCCATCAGCAACAAGGCCGAAGGGTCGGCGCCCCTGTCGGTCGTCGCCCTCGCGGAGGCCGTGCGGGTCGCCGGCGCGGGCTGAGGGCCTCGCACAAGGCGCCCGGTGCGTGGACCGGGCGGTTTTAGGGCGGACCGGCCGCGTGGGTGGCGGAATTACTTCAGCTTCTCGCCAAGCTTGTCCAGAATGTCCTTGCTCCAGTCGGGCGCGAAGACGGTCGTTGCCACGGACTTCTTGGAGACGACCTCGACCCGGGTCCGGGTGGCGCCATTGACCGGCTCCACGAAGATGGCCACGTTCTCGCCATAGCTGAAGGCCGTGACGCCGCGCTGCGCGAGCATGTAGCCTTCCTGGCGGTTCTCGCCCACCATCGGCAGGGACAGCTCGGACAGCACGGCGGGCAAGGTCTTCCACACGGTGTCGGCGGCGACCGGGTATTCGCGCGACTGGCCGGTGCCTTTGGCAGAGCGGGCATCCGCCAGGGTGGAGCAGCCTGACATGAAGGTGGTGGCGGTCAGCGCAGCCAGGATGAAGAGTTTCTTGAGCATGGGTGGGATGCCTCCAGGATGTTGGGGGATGAAGGGAGGAAGAGCGCAAATGCGCGGAAATGCGCGAGGATGTTAGTGGACCCCCAATCCCCTGCGGAACCCTCTTTCAGGTGATCCGCCCGTACCAGGCCAGCGACAGGCCCGCCCCCAGCAACATCAATGCCGCCCCGGCCGCGGCCAGCAGGCTGCTGATCTCCGTCTCCTTGGTTTCCACCACCAGCCGCGTGCTCAGCGACTGGTACACCTTCTTGAGGTCGGCCGCCGTGCCGGCGTAGAAGTAGTCGCCCCGGGTGGTCTGGGCCACGCTCTTGAGGGTCTCCTCGTCGAGCCGGACGCGCATCGACCAGCCCTCGAAACCGATGGTGTCGCCTTCCTTGGTGCCCACCCCGACGGTGTAGATGCGCACCCCGCGCTCGGCCGCCAGGCGCGCGGTCTCCAGCACGTCGGGCCCTGCGGTGCGCTGGCCGTCGGTCAGCAGGATCACCGCGGCCGAGCCGTAGGAGCCCGGCGGCACGGGGACGAAGTCGGGGGGGCTGGTCTTGGGGTTGGCGGTGAGGGCCTGGCGCGGGTCGGGGGGCATGCTGCGCTGGCCGGTGATCTGGGACAGGTCGAAGCCGGCCTCGGGGAAGAGGGTCGCCAGCGACAGCACGATGCCGCTGCCGATGGCGGTGCCGCGCTGCAGCTGGAAGCGGTCGATGGCGGCGATCACGTCGTCGCGGCTGAGGGTGGGCGCCTGCACCACCGCCGCGGTGCCGGCAAAGGAGACCACGGCCACCCGCACGTTGCGTGGCAGCTCGGCCAGGAAGGCCTTGGCCGCCTCCTGCGAGGCCGCCAGCCGGCTGGGAAGGACGTCGGTGGCGCGCATGCTGCCCGAGACGTCCATCGCCAGCACGATGGTCCGCTGCTGCGAGGGCAGGCTCAGCCGGGCGGTGGGCCGGGCCGTGGCCACCATCAGGCAGCTCAGCGCCAGGGCCAGCAGCACCGCGGGCACGTGGCGGTGCCAGCCCGTGGCCCCGGCCTGGGCGCGCTTGAGCACGGCCAGCTGCGGCAGCTGCAGCACCACTTTCTTGCGGCGACGCAGCAGCCACAGGTAGCCCAGCACCAGCAGCGGCAGCAGCCACAGCAGCGCCAGGGCCTCGGGCCAGAGGAAACTCAGTTGCGGCAGGGTGTGGCTCATCGTCGTCATGCGGCGGCGCTGCGCGCGCCGGCCGCGCCAGGGTGAAAGCGGTGGGTGCGCCGGCGCAGGTCGGTGAAGCGCAGCAGCTCGCCCAGCAGGGGCGCGACGGTCGACAGCTCGAGGGTGTCGACGCCCGTGCCGCCCAGGGCCTCCTGCAAGCTTGCATCCGCGGCGGCGGCCTCCCGGGCGTAGCGGGCCCGCAGGGCGGGGTCGGCGCTGTCGATCACGGTCTGCTCGCCGGTCTCGGCATCGGTCACCGTGACCCAGCCCAGGGGCGGCAGCTCGCCGTCCAGCGGGTCGACCAGGCGGATCGCCGTGACGTCATGGCGCAGGCTGAGACGCGACAGCGCCGCAGGCCACGGACCCTCGCTGATGAAGTCGGACACCACCAGCACGCAGCTGCGGCGGCGCAGGGTGCGGCGGGCGGCGTCGAGCAGCTCGCACAGCAGCGTGCCGTGCCCTGCGTCGGTGGGCGCTGCCGGGGCCTGCAGGCGTTGCAGCAGGTGCAGCACCTGCACCCGCCCGCTGCGCGCAGGCAGCACACTCTCCACGCGGTCGCTGTAGAGCAGGGCGCCGACGCGGTTGCCGTGCCGTGTGAACAGGCGTGCCATCACGCCCGCGAACTCGCGCGCCAGCTGCCATTTGCTGCGCCCGTCCGGGCCCCCCGCGTGGCACCGCATGCTCGCGCTGCGGTCGATCAGCAGCCACAGGGTGAGGTCGCGGTCTTCGCGGTACTGCCGCACATAGGGGGTGTTCAGCCGGGCCGTGACGTTCCAGTCGATGTGGCGCACGTCATCGTGGGCCTGGTACTCGCGCAGGTCGGCCAGGTCCAGCCCGACGCCGCGCCACCAGGCGCGGTAGTCGCCCTGCAGCAGGCCGTCCAGCGGGCGGATGACCGTCCACTCGAGGCGCTTGAGCAGGGCGTCGGAAGTCTCGAGGTTCATGGCAGGCGGGCAGGGCGGCAGTGCTCAGCGGGCGACGGCCGGGTCGAACAGGCCTGGGTCCGGCGGGGCGACCTTGCGCAGCAGTTGCTCGATCAGGGTGTCGGCGTCCAGGCCCTGGGCCAGGGCTTCGTAGGACAGCACCAGGCGGTGGCGCAGCACGTCGGGCACCAGCACCGTCATGTCCTGCGGCAAGGCATGGCTGCGCCCGCGCAGGAAGGCCAAGGCGCGCGCGCCTTCGATCAGGGCGATGGTGGCGCGGGGGCTGGCGCCAAAGGCCAGCTGCGCGCGCAGCGCCTGCAGCCCGTACTGCGCCGGGCGCCGCGTGGCACTGACCAGGCGCACGGCGTACTGCACCAGGGCCGGGTCGACATACACCTGCTGGCAGGCCGCCTGCAGCTCGGCCAGCTGGCTCATGCTGGCGATGGCCTGGAGCGTCACCGGCCGGCCGATGGCACGCTGCGCGATGACGAACTCCTCCTCCTCGGTGGGGTAGTCGACCAGCACCTTCATCATGAAGCGGTCGATCTGGGCCTCGGGCAGCGGATACGTGCCTTCGGTCTCGATGGGGTTCTGCGTGGCCATCACCAGGAAGGGCCGCGGCACGGGATGGCTCACCCCGGCGATGGTGACCTGGCGCTCCTGCATCACCTCGAGCAGGGCGCTTTGCACCTTGGCCGGCGCGCGGTTGATCTCGTCGGCCAGCAGCAGATTCGCGAACACCGGCCCCAGCGCCGTGCTGAACTCGCCGCTCTGCGGGTTGTAGACGCGCGTGCCCACCAGGTCGGCGGGCACCAGGTCGGGGGTGAACTGGATGCGCTGGAAGCGGCCATTCAGCGCCTGCGCCAAGGTCTTGACGGTGAGGGTCTTGGCCAGCCCCGGCACGCCCTCGACCAGCAGGTGGCCGTGCGCCAGCAGGGCGATCATGACCCGCTCCAGGAAGGCATCCTGGCCCACGACCACCCGCTTGAGCTCGTAGAGCAGGTCTTCCATCAGTCGCTGGGCAGTGGGAGGGACGGAGGAGGAGAGTGTCATGGAGGCGGGGCGGGAGGCGGAGAGGAAGGAATGGAGGGAGCGCGCTGCGGTCAGAACGGCGTGAGGCCCGCGCCCGAGGCGGCATTTTCGATCGGCACGGCAAATCCGATGCCGATGAACACACGCTGCTGCGCGGGATTGAGGATGGCCGTGACGATGCCCACGACCTCGCCCTCCAGGGTGAGCAGGGGGCCGCCCGAGTTGCCGGGGTTGGCGGCGGCGTCGAACTGGATCAGGTTGCTGATGACCTGCTGGCCGTCGGGCGAGCGGTATTCGCGCTGCAGCCCCGAGACCACGCCCGAGGACACCGAGGGTCCGATGCCGAAGGGGAACCCCACCGTCAGCACCTGGTCGCCGGGGCGCAGGTCGGCGGTGCTGCGCAGGGTGGCGGCCTGCAGGTCGTCGGGGATGCTCTTGGCGCGCAGCACGGCCAGGTCGTTGGCCGCGTCCACGCTGACCACCTCGGCCGGGGATTCCTCGCCGTCGTGGAACATCACCTTGATGCGCTTGGCGCGCTGCACCACGTGGTAGTTCGTGAGGATGGTGCCGTTGTCGACGATCACCACGCCCGTGCCAATGCCTTCGGCCAGGCCACCTGATCCGCCGGTCTCACTGGTGCCGGACAAGCCCGACACCCGCACCACGGACGGCGCGATGCGCTCGTATGCCTGCGCCACGGCCGAGGGCAGCGGGTGCTGGGTCAGTGAGCGCCGGACCTCGGCGTTGATGGCTTGCAGCGCGGCCGGGGACAGGTCCTGCGGAGGGGACGAGGGCGCCCAGCGGCCGGAAATGGCGAACAGCGAGACGCCCAGCAGCGCCAGCGCCAGGAGCCAGGTCACGGGGTGGGTGTGGAGGCTGCGACGAAGTTGCTGCGTCAGCGGCACCGGGGGAACGCCCTCTCGGCTGGATGGTGCGGGGACAGGATCGCCGGGGTGCGGTGTGCGGTTGGTGCCGGTGTCTTCGGGAAATGGGGAGGAGGCGCTGGCCTCCGGCAGGGGAGGCATGGCCGCGCCCGGGGCCGGGCTGTTGTCGCGCCGTGCGGCGCGGCTGTAGATGGCGGTTTTCTTCATCGGCCTTCTTCCCACTGCGCACAGGCGGCCCGCCGGGGTGCCTGTTGTTGCGTTGTTCCGTCCGTCAGTCCGGCCACTGCTGCCTCAGATCCGAACGACGGTAAGGTAGCACGGCTCGCCCTTCCGGGCGATGAGGGAGAGTGCGGGAAAGGGAAACAATCCGCCGTGTTCCCCGCCTTTGCGCGGGAACTTCTTCTTTCTCCGAATATGCACCTGCGTCATGTCCTGATCGTCCTCATCCGTCTGTACCAGCGGTTCGTATCTCCCCGCAAAGACTTCTCCTGTGCCTACCGCTGCCACACCGGCCGTGCCAGCTGCTCGACCCTGGGCTTGCGTGCCGTGCGCCGCCATGGCGCCTGGGCGGGGCTCGGGATTTTGCGACGGCGGCTGGCCCGATGCGGGGCCGTGCACCGGCAGCACACGGCGGCACGGCGGCCGGCCCTGCCGCGCTGGCCTTCCGCGCAGCGCGGCATGTGCGACCTGGGCTGCGACGTGCCCTGCGACATGAACTGCGATCTTCCCTGCGATGGTCTGGATGCCTGTGACCTGCCTTGCGACACCTGCTCGATCGACGCCTGCGACGGCTGGGACTGGTTCCGGCGGAAAAGGCGGGAGCGGCAGGCCCGACAGGTCTGAGCGTCCCGGCCGGGCTCGTGCGGCCTGTCGTGCAGGCATCATGGCGGCATGTGGATCGACACCCATTGCCACCTCGACGCCGCCGAGTTCGACCCCGACCGGGCCGAGGTCGTCCAGCGCGCCCGCGCGGCTGGCGTGCACCAGATGGTGCTGCCCGGGGTGGCCGTGGCGCACATCGAGGCACTGCAGCGGTTGGCCCGCGGGGAAGGCTTGCCCTATGCCCTGGGCATCCATCCGCTGTACGTGGACCAGGCTGGCCCCGACGACCTGCAGATCCTGCGCCAGGCCCTGCAGGCCAGCCGCTCGGACCCCCTGCTGGCGGCGGTGGGCGAGATCGGCCTGGACCATTTCGTGCCCGGGCTCGACCGCGCCCGCCAGCAGGATTTCTACCTGGCCCAGCTGCGGCTGGCGCGCGAGTTCGACCTGCCGGTGATCCTGCATGTGCGCCGCTCGGCCGACGCCTTGCTGCATGGCCTGCGCCGGCTGCCGGTGCGCGGCGGCATCGCCCACGCCTTCAACGGCAGCGACCCGCAGGCGCAGGCTTTCGTGGCGCGGGGATTCAAGCTGGGTTTCGGGGGCGCCATGACCTTCGAGCGTGCCCTGCGCATCCGCGAGCTGGCGCGGACGCTGCCGCTGTCGGCCCTGGTGCTGGAGACCGATGCCCCCGACATTCCGCCGCAGTGGCTCTACCGCACCGCCGCGCAGCGGGCTGCCGGTCAGCCGAACGGGCGCAACGAGCCGGCCGAGCTGCCGCGCCTGGGCGAGTGCCTGGCGGCGTTGCGGGGCATGCCGGTGGCCGAGCTGGCCGATGGCACCAGCGCCAATGCGCGCGAGGCGCTGCCCGCCCTGGGCCACCGAGTGTCTGGGTGAACGGGCCCTGCGCGCCTGGCCGGCTCAATCGGAGCACGACGGT
This sequence comes from uncultured Burkholderiales bacterium, assembly GCA_966252435.1. GTDB lineage: Bacteria > Pseudomonadota > Gammaproteobacteria > Burkholderiales > Burkholderiaceae_C > CANHBY01. The sequence goes on from CBINPE010000037.1 coordinate 10,918, forward strand.
GCGGCGGGCTGGGACAGCAGCGCGCTGAAGTCCTGCACCCGGTGCCGGGCCGTCATCCAGAAGTCCGGGGGCAGGGGCTGCCCGCGCCCGTCGCGCACGACCGGACCTTGCGGCAGCCGCACGCAGTAGAGGTCCTCGGGCATGCACGGTCCGGGGGGATGCTCGAACAGACGGTCGAGCGCGGGCTGGTCCTGTGCCCCCAGGGCCGCGGCCACCGCGTGCTGCCAGCGTTCGAACGCCGCGGACTCGTCGGCCGTCAGCGTGAAGGTCTGCAGGGCGGCGAAAGCCTCGCCGGTGGCCACGAACCAGGCGATGGCGGGCTGCGATTCCCAGCGGGGGCGGGCCTCGTCGTGCTGCTGCCAGTCGCGCTGGATGAGGTCCAGGGGCCGCAACTGCGCGCGCTGCCAGTCCGACACCGGCCACACATGCGGGTTGGCGACCAGCTGGAATTCGTCGCCCAGCGCCTCGTGCCGCGACACCCAGGCCTCGACGGCGCCCTGTTCGAGCACGGGCACGGGACGCAGCAGGAACAGCCGTCCCCAGTCGAAGCCCAGGGCCTGCATGATCTCGCGCTCGTCCTTCCCGCCATCGTCGTCCTCGTCCTCGCACTCGCGCGCCACGTGCCACCAGTCGAACCCATACAGCGCCTGGCTGGGCAGGTGGCGGATCAGGCCGCTGATTGGGCCGTCGTAGCGGCTGACCTCGCACAGCAGTGCCAAGTCGGCTTCTTCCAGGCGAGGTAGGCGATCGAAGAGGGGAGGGATCTTGGACATCGGGGGATTGTCGCCGCATGCGGCATGATCCGGCCCGCCTTCACTCACTCACGCATGCCTTCGCTGTTTGCCAATTTGCCATGACCGATCCCCGCACGTTCCCCACTGAAGAGGAGGCCTCGCTGCCGCCCGTGACGCTGTCCGAGAGCCAGGGCGTGCGCTACCTGCACTTCGGCACCCCCTGGGTGCAGGGGGCGATGCGCATCGCCAAGCCCCTGAAGCTCGAGCTGGACTACGTGCGCCGCATGATGGTGTGGATGCTGCTGCGGCCCGAGGCGGACCAGGCCGGGGAGGACGCCTGGCGCGAGGTCCATGCCGTCCAGCTGGGCCTGGGGGCCGCCGCCATCACGCGCTTCTGCCACCAGGCCATGGGCATGCGCACCACGGCGGTGGAGATCAACCCGCAGGTGATCATTGCCGCCCACGTGTGGTTCCACCTGCCGGCCGAGGCCGAGGGCCTGCAGGTGCTGCGGCGCGATGCGGGCGAGCACGTGGCCGACCCCGCGCAGCATGGCAGCGCCGACGTGCTGTGCGTCGACCTGTACGACCACGAGGCGGCCGGGCCGGTGCTGGACAGCGAGGATTTCTACCGCGGCTGCTTCGCGCTGCTGCGCCCGGGCGGCGTGATGACTGTCAACCTGTTCGGCCGCGACGCCAGTTTCCAGCGCAGCGTGACGCGCATCACCGCTGCCTTCGGCGCCGGGCAGGTCTTCAGCGTCGAGCCCACCAAGGAAGGCAACACGGTGGTCGGGGCCGTGAAACAACTCACCTGGCCGCAGGACGACACCCTTGTGGCGCGGGCCAAAAACATTGAAACTCGTTTCAAGCTTCCGGCACCCCGGTGGCTCAAGATGATTCGTCGATGATGACCTCCACCCTTGCCCAGGGCCCGCCCACCGCATGAACACATCCGACGCCGCCGCTGCCTCCTCTGCCGCATCCTCCGGGGCCGCTGCCGCGCCGCCCCATGGCAAGCACCCCAAGCTGCTGCACCACACCGGGCCGCTCGAATGGCGCCTGATGCTGAAGTGGCTGCGCGCCGACGGGGTCATCACGCCCGATGACGCCGACCGCACCGCCAAGCGCTTCGCCGCCGGCGACAGCCGCCAGCATCCGCTGGTGCGCCTGGGCAATGCCGGGCTGGTGCGCGTCGATGACGGCAAGGCGCTGGACGTGGAGAACCTCACCCAGTGGCTGGCCGAGCGCAGCGGCATGCCTTACCTGCGCATCGACCCCCTGAAGGTGGACGTGGGGCGCGTCGCCGAGGTCATGTCCATCACCTACGCCGAGCGCCGCCGCGCGCTGCCGATCCAGGTCGGCGCGCGCGAGGTGGTGGTGGCCACCTGCGAGCCCTTCGACGTCGCCTGGGTGCCCGAGATCGAGGCCCACACGAACAAGGCGCTGCGCTTGCGCCTGGTCAGCCCCGAGGAGCTGGCGCGCTACACCACCGAGTTCTACACCCTTTCGACCTCGGTGCGTGCCGCAGCCAAGTCGGGCCACACCTCGGCCCTGGCCAGCTTCGAGCAGCTGGTCGAGCTGGGACGCAGCAACAAGCAGCTGGAAGCCAACGACCAGGGCGTGGTGCAGGTGGTGGACTGGCTGTGGCAGTACGCCTTCGACCAGCGCGCCTCGGACATCCACCTCGAGCCGCGCCGCGACCTGAGCGCCATCCGCTTCCGCATCGACGGGGTGATGCACACCGTCTACCAGCTCCCGCCGGGCGTGATGAACGCCATGGTCTCGCGCGTCAAGCTGCTGGGCCGCATGGACGTGGTCGAGAAGCGCCGCCCGCTGGACGGCCGCATCAAGATCCGCGACCCCAAGGGCGACGAGGTGGAGATGCGCCTGTCGACCCTGCCCACAGCCTTCGGCGAGAAGATGGTGATGCGCATCTTCGACCCCGACACCACGGTCAAGACGCTGGAGGCGCTGGGCTTCGGCCGCCATGACGGGCAGCGCTGGGAGTCGCTGGTGACCAAGCCGCACGGCATCATCCTCGTCACCGGCCCCACCGGCTCGGGCAAGACCACCACGCTGTACTCCACCCTGCGCCGCCTGGCCACCGAGGAGGTCAACGTGTGCACGGTGGAAGACCCGATCGAGATGATTCAGCCGGCCTTCAACCAGACCCAGGTGCAAAGCGCGCTGGACTTCGGCTTCGCGGAAGGGCTGCGTGCGCTGATGCGGCAGGACCCGGACATCATCATGGTCGGCGAGATCCGCGACCTGGAGACCGCCGAGATGGCGATCCAGGCCGCCCTCACGGGGCACCTCGTGTTCAGCACCCTGCACACCAACGACGCGCCTTCGGCCATCACCCGGCTGATGGACCTCGGCGTGCCGCCCTACCTGATCGGCGCCACGGTGGAGGGCGTGCTTGCGCAGCGGCTGGTGCGCACCTTGTGCGCCAGCTGCAAGGTGCCCGACGAGAACCTCACCGCCGAGGGCATCAACGAGATGATCAAACCCTGGCGCATCAACGGCAAGGTCAAGGCCTACAAGCCGGTGGGCTGCCTGGAGTGCCGCATGACCGGCTACCGCGGGCGCGCCGGGCTGTACGAGCTGCTGACGGTGACGCCGCAGGCCAACGCGGCCATCCATCCCGTCACCGACGTGACGCGGCTGCGCCAGCAGGCCATCAAGGACGGCCTGCGGCCGCTGCGGCTGGCTGGCGCGATGAAGGCCGCCGAGGGCCTCACGACCATGGACGAGGTGCTCCGCGCCACCCCGTCCTGGGAATGAGGAGCGGGGTGGCCCGCCTGCCTAGAATGTCCTGTTTGTCCTTCCGGCCGTCCGTCTGTGGGTCTGTTGTCTTTCGGGTGCCTCGAACTCAACCTCAACCTCAACCCACCAGTGCAAGGAGCGGGATTGAAAATCAAGAGCCAGCAAGATTTTTGGGCGGGGCTGTTGTTCCTGACGCTGGGCGTGCTGTTCGCGCTCGGCGCGTCCGACCAGTCGATGGGCAGCGCGCGCGACCCCGGTCCCGGCTTCTTCCCGCTGGCACTGAGCGGCCTGATGGCCCTGCTGGGTGCGCTGATCCTCTTTTTCTCGCTCACCTTCGAGACCGACGGCGGCCGGCCGATCGGTGCGGTGGCCTGGCGGCCCCTGCTGGCGGTTCTCGGGGCCATCGGGCTGTTCGCGGTGGCGCTGCCGGTGCTGGGCCTGTGGCTCACCTGCCCGCTGGTGATCTTCGCCGCCAGCCTGGCCGTCGGTCCCCCGCACTGGGCGGGCCTGTGGTGGATGTGCCTGCTGGCCACGCTGGCGGCTTACCTGGTGTTCATCGTGATGCTGCAACTGCCGCTGCCCACCGGGCCGCGCTGGGGGTGAGCCGAGGATGATGGGTCCCGCTGTCGTTGTGGCTGTCTGATTCATTCATGCGTCGTTTCTCCCGCCTTTCCCCGTCCCGCGCCAGGTCACCCGCGAGCACCGCGGTCCATGACGCCGGCGTTGCGGGCCTCGCGTCCTCTTCCGTGCGACCCGTCGGGGTTCGCCCGGGCCGGCCGTGGCCCGATTTCACCAACAGGTCGTGACCTCATGGATTTGTTCCACCACCTTGGCAGCGGCTGGTCCGCTGCATGGACCGCGCAGCACCTGGGGCTGGCGCTCGCCGGCTGCCTGCTCGGCCTGGTGATGGGGGCGCTGCCGGGCCTGGGCCCGGTGGTGGCCATCGCCCTGCTGCTGCCCCTGGCCGGCGCGCTGGGGCCGGTGTCCCTGTTCATCCTTCTGGCCAGTGTGCATTGCGGGGCGCAGTACGGTGCGCTCACGGTCCGCACCCTGGTGCCCTCGGGCCAGGCGTCGTCCCTCGACCTTGCCGCCCTGGATGCCCACCAGCTGGCGCGCCAGGGCCGTGCCGGGGCGGCGCTGGGGCTGGCGGGGCTGGCCTCGGTGGCGGCGGCCTGGCTGGCGGTCGGGGCGATGCTGCTGTTCGCGCCGCTGCTGACGGAGCTCGCCTTCCACTTCGGCCCGGCCGAGTATTTTTCGCTGATGGTGCTCAGCCTGGTCGGGGCGGTGGCCTTGTCGCCCGGCTCACTGATCAAGGGGCTGGCCATGATCGTGCTCGGCCTGCTGCTCAGCGAGGTCGGCGCGGTGCAGGTCTCGCGGCTGTTCGAACGCGGCTTCGGCGTGCACGCCGCCTTCGGCCAGCTTCCCTTCGTGGTGCTGGCGATCGGCCTGTTCGCCTTCGGCGACATCGTCAGGCTGCTCGGCCAGCCCGCGGTGGCGCGCCAGCCGGTGGCCTCCGAGATGGGCACGCTCAAGCCCTCGCAGGCCGAGTGGCGGCAGGTGCGGCCGGCGGTGGCGCGGGGCGGGGCGCTCGGCACCCTGTTGGGGCTGCTGCCGGGCGGCGGCGCGGTGCTGGCCGCGCTGGCCTCCCTGACCCTCGAGCGGCGCCTGGCCGGGCAGGGGGGGCAGTTCGGACGCGGTGACCTGCGCGGGGTCGCGGGGCCCACCGCGGCCCTGCAGGCCGGCGTGCAGACCTCCTTCCTGCCGATGCTCACCTTCGGCATTCCGTTGAACGCGGTGATGGCGCTGCTGGTGGGCGCGATGATGCTCAAGGGCATCCCTCCCGGCCCCGAGGTGATGAGCAGCCACCCCGACTTCTTCTGGGGCCTGCTCATCGCGCTGGGCCTCAGCCATGGCCTGATCCTGCTGCTGAACCTGCCCTTGCTGCGGGTCTGGAGCGGGCTGCTGAGCCTGCCCTACCGCTTCGTCTTCCCGCTCGTCGTCCTGGCCGGTTGCCTGGGCGTGTACGCCTTGCGCGGCCAGATGCTCGACCTCTACCTGGCGGCCGGCCTGGCCCTGGCGGGGTACCTGTTCCAGAAACTGCGCTGCCCGCTGCCCCCGCTGCTGCTCGGCTTCATCCTGGGGCCGATGCTCGAGACCCACCTGCGTGCAGCCCTTCAGCCGGAGGGCGACTGGCGCGTGCTGGTCACGCGGCCGGTGTCGGTGACCCTGCTGCTGGCGGCGGTGGCGCTGCTGGGCTTCGTGCTGCTGCCCTCGGTGCGGCGGCCTCGGGAGATGGCTTTCAAAGAGGAGTGAACACACCATGGTCACCAGGACAAAGAGCGATTTCGACTGGTCTGCCGGCTACGCCAGCCGGCGCCAGCCCGTGTTCGGCCGCCGGGTGGTGGCCACCTCGCACCCCCTGGGCGCGCCGGCCGGCCGGCGCCAGCGGTGGCCGGGCGGCCATGCCGGGGACGCCGCGGGGGGCGCGGCTGGCGCCCATGCCGGGGGCGGGCCCGCCCCCCCCCGCCGGGGGGCGGACGCCTTTGCCATGGTCTGGGACGGCCGGACCCTGCACGGTCTGAACGCCAGCGGCCGAGCGCCCCGTGCCTGGACGCCGGCCTACTTCAAGGACCGGTACGGCGCGCAGTCGGTCGCCCCGCCGATGCGCGGCTGGGACAGCGTGACCGTCCCGGGCGCCGTGGCGGGCTGGGCGGCCTTGAGCCAGCGCTTTGGCCGCCTGCCCTTCGCCGACCTGATGGCGCCAGCCATCGAGCTGGCCGAGCGCGGCTGCGCGGTGGCCCCGATCGTGCAGCAGAAGTGGGCGGCGGCCGTGCCCCTGCTGTCGGGACAGCCCGGCTTTGCCGAGACCTTCATGCCCTTCGGCCGCGCCCCGGAGGTGGGCGAGCTGTTCACCTGGCCGCAGGCCGCGCGCGCCTTGCGCCTGATCGGGCAGAGCCGGGGCCAGGCCTTCTACCAGGGCGAGATCGCGCAGGCCCTGGTGCGGCATGCGCAGACCCATGGCGGCGCGCTGGCGCTGGAAGACCTGGCCGGCTACGAGCCCGAGTGGGTGCAGCCGCTGGCGCGTGCCTACCGCGGCCACGCCCTGCACGAACTGCCGCCCAACGGCCAGGGCATCGCCGCCCTGATGGCGCTGGGCATCGCCAGCCATTTCGACCTGGCCGACCTGGCGGGCGGGGAGGGCGTGGACAGCGTGCGTGTCCAGCACGTGCAGATCGAGGCCATGAAGCTGGCGTTCGCCGATGTCTACCGCCACGTGGCCGACCCGGCCGGCATGCGGGTGAGCCCGCAGCAACTGCTGGACCCTGACTACCTGGCCGCGCGGGCGCGCTGCATCCGCCTCGACCGCGCCCAGGTGTTCGAGGCCGGCCAGCCCGACGACGTGCACCGGCGGGGCGGCACCATCTACCTCACCGCGGCGGATGCCCAGGGCATGATGGTCAGCTTCATCCAGAGCAACTACATGGGCTTCGGCTCGGGCGTGGTGCTGCCGGCCTACGGCGTCTCGCTGCAGAACCGCGGACACAGCTTCAGCCTCGACCCCGATCACGTGAACGTGGTGGCGCCGGGCAAGCGGCCGTTCCACACCATCATTCCCGGCTTCCTCACGCGGGACGGGGTGGAGGGCGAGGCGGCGTCGGCCCAGATGTCCTTCGGCGTGATGGGCGCCAACATGCAGCCGCAGGGCCATCTCCAGACCCTGGTGCGCATGCTCGACTTTCACCAGCACCCCCAGGCCGCCTGCGACGCCCCGCGCTGGCGCTTCAACACGGGGCTGGAGATCAACGTCGAGCCGCACATGCCGGCCGCGCTGGTGCAGGGCCTGGCGGACCTCGGCCACCGCATGGCCGTGATCGAGGACAGCTACCAGGACTTTGGCGCTGGACAGTTCATCTGGCGCCTGGGCCATCCCGCCACCCAGGGCTACGTGGCCGCCAGCGACGCACGCCGCGACGGACAGGCGGTGGCGTTTTAGCCGCTGTTTTAGCCGCTCATTCCGGGGGGATGCGTGCTGACAGGGCATAGGTCAGAGTAACAATACCGCCCTGGTCGACTGCAAGCGAGCTGTCCATGTCCCTTCACCCTCAAATACCCCTGGTGTTGTTGCCCGGCCTGGACGGCACGGGCGAGCTGTTCGCGCCCTTGCTGAAATCACTCCCCGAGGTGTTCGCGCCGCGCGTGGTGAGCTATCCCAGCGACCAGAACCTCGACTACACGACCCTGGTGCAGACCGTACTGCCGCAGCTGCCGCGCAGCGGGCCCTACCTGCTGCTGGGCGAGTCCTTCTCGGGGCCGGTGGCCATGGGCGTGGCCCAGCAGGCGCCGCACGCGCCGGCGGGCATGGTGCTGTGCTGCACCTTCGCGACCAGCCCGCGGCCGCGCTGGCTGCGCTGGCTGGACTGGCTCCCCTCCCTGCCACCGCTGCATGGGCTGTCGCCCTGGGTGCTGAGGAGCATGCTGTTCGGCCGCTGGGCGCGCGGCGAGCTGCTCTCGGCCATGGGTCGCGCGCTCTCGGAAGTGCGTCCCAAGGTGCTGCACACCCGGCTGCTGTCCGTGAGCCACGTGGATGCGCGCTCCGCTTTGGCGGGGTGCACGATGCCGATCCAGTACTGGCAGGCCAGCGAGGACCGCGTGGTGCCGGCCGAGGCCTTCCAGGTGGTCAAGCAGGTGGCGCCCCATGCCCATCTCCTGCGCTTCGAGGGCCCGCATGCGCTGCTGCAGGCCCGCCCGGACCGTGCCGCGGAGGCGCTGGCGGCGTTTGCCGTGGAGCTGGGGTTGATCGTGCCGGAAGATCGGCCCATGCCCCGTCCCGATTGCGCGCCGGTTGCCGCCCTGGCGGGCTGAGGGGGCGTCATCGGGGACAATCCGGCGGATGACGACCCTGACAACGACGATGTCCCCCGTGAGTGAACTGCATTCTTTCATTTTCGACGGCATGCCCGTGCGCGGCATGCTGGTGCGCCTGACCGGTGCCTGGCAGGAGGTGCTGCAGCGCCGCGCCCAGTCGGCCCAGCCCTGGCCCGTGCCGGTGCGCCGGCTGGTCGGCGAGATGGCGGCGGCGGCCACGCTGCTGCAGTCCAGCATCAAGTTCAACGGCGCGGTGGTGCTGCAGATCCTGGGCGACGGCCCGCTCAAGCTGGCGGTGGCCGAGGTGCAGCCCGACCTGGCCTTCCGGGCCACGGCGACGCTGACCGGCGAGGTGGCGCCGGAGGCTGACTTCCCCAGCCTGGTCAATGCCGGTGGGCAGGGCCGCTGCGCGATCACCCTGGATGCACGCGACCGGCCGCCGGGGCAGCCGCCCTACCAGGGCGTGGTCCCCCTGCACGGCGATGCCCGGGAGCCCCTGCCGCGCCTGAGCGACGTGCTGGCGCACTACATGCTGCAGTCGGAGCAGCTTGACACGACCCTGGTGCTGGCTGCCGACGACCAGCTGGCCGCCGGCCTGCTGATCCAGCGCATGCCGCGGGAAGGCGAGGGCAACCTGGGCCACCGCGAGGACGACATCGGGCGCGACGAGGACTACAACCGCATCGCCCATCTGGCCGCCACGCTCACCACCGAGGAGCTCCTCACGCTGGACGTGCCCACCGTGCTGCGCCGGCTGTTCTGGGAAGAGCCGCTGCGGCGCTTCGAGCCGGTGCAACCGCGCTTCGCCTGCCGGTGTTCGCGTGAGCGGGTGGGCAACATGCTGCGCAGCCTGGGCGCGCAGGAGGTTCAGTCGGTGCTGGAGGAGCAGGGCCGCATCGATGTGGCCTGCGAGTTCTGCGGCCTGGGTTATGCCTTCGACGCGGTGGACGCCCAGGCGCTGTTCACGGCGCGCCCGGCGCCCGGCTCGGACGCCCTGCACTGAAGCGGGCGCTTCCTTCGCGACGTTCGGACTTGGCGGGCATGCGAAGCGCGACAAGATTCCTTTTATTTTCGTGCCGGCGCGAATCCAATCTCTTCCGTGGTCTCTCTTAGTGGGGGAGACGGGCCATCGGGCCTGTCTGCCCTGGTGATTCATTTCATGCCTTCAAGGCCAAGAGAGAGGAAAAGATATGTTGTACGTGAAAAATCTCCCGACCTGGGAACGTGTGCTGCGCGTCGGGCTGGGTGCGGCCCTGGCGGTGGCCGCGCTGATGCACTGGCCCGGCCTCGTCGGCTGGCTGGTGGCGGGCGCCTGCGCGGGCGTGGCGCTGAGCGGCCTGGTGGGGTTCTGCCCGGCCTGCGCCCTGGTGGGCCGCCGCCTGCCGCCGCGCCAGTAGAGGGAAGCGAGACTGCCATGGCCCTGACGCCCGAACTGCAGCACGTGCTGGTGGCCGCACGCGACGGCGACGAGCCGGCACTGCACCAAGTGCTGCGCCTGTGCCTGCCCGACATCCGGCGCTACGCCTACCGGCACTGCCCGATCAACGACGTGGACGATGCGGTGCAGGAGACGCTGCTGGTGGTGTCGAGGCACCTGCGCAGCGTGCGCGTCCTGGCGGCGTTTTCGGGCTGGCTGTTCAAGGTGGTGCGCCACGAGTGCCACCGCCTCAGCCGCACGGCGCTGAAGTGGGACCCCTGGGACGACGGCCAGGCCGAGGCCTGGGCGAGCCAGCCGGACACCGCCCTGCGGATCGACCTGGCGCGGGCCCTGCTGTCGCTGCCCGAGCACTACCGCGAGATCATCCTGCTGCGGGATGCGGAGGAACTCAGCATCGGGGAGATCGCGCAGCGCCTGGGCCTGGGTACGGCGGCGGTCAAGAGCCGCCTGCACCGGGCCCGGGCTCTGACGCGCGAGTACCTCGTGGCCTGAGCCAGCCGACCCCGGCCGGCAGCCCACCGGATGAGGTATCTTTGCGCCGGTGAAACCTCCCGCGACTGCCGTCTCTGCCTCCGCTTCCTCGCCGTCCCAGGCCGATGCCGCCGCGTCGCCGGGGCGCGCCGACCGGCTGGATGCCTTGCGCGGCGCGGCCCTGGTCTGGATGGCGGGCTTCCACTTCTGCTTCGACCTGCGGCATGCCGGCTTCCTGCACGGCAACTTCTACACCGATCCCTTCTGGACGAACCAGCGCGTGGCCATCGTCAGCTTGTTCCTGTTCTGTGCCGGCGTGGGCCAGGCCCTGGCCGTGCGGCAGGGGCAGTCCTGGTCACGCTTCTGGCGCCGCTGGGGGCAGATCGCGGCGTGCGCGCTGGCGGTGAGCGTGGCGTCATGGATCATGTTCCCCACCAGCTATATCAGCTTCGGCGTGCTGCATGCCATGGCCCTGATGCTGCTCGCCTCACGCATGCTGGCGCTGGGCCGCGTGCCCGTGGCGGCCCTGCTGGTGCTGGGGACCCTGGTGGTCGTGCTGGGGGCGACCTTGAGCCATCCGTTCTTCGATTCGCGCCTCACGTACTGGCTGGGCTTCGTCACCTACCGTCCGCCCACCGAGGATTTCGTGCCGCTGTTCCCCTGGTGGGGCGTGATGCTGTGGGGCCTGGGGGCAGGGCAGTGGTTGCTGGCGCGGCAGCCGGACTGGCTGTGGCGCCCCCTGCCGGCCGCGGGCCGTCCCCTGCTGCGGGGCCTGGCGGTCCTCGGACGCTGGAGCCTGAGCTTCTACATGCTGCACCAGCTGGTCCTGATGGGGGGCGTGATGGCCGCTGCCCGCTTGCTGCATCCCTGACGCGGCCGCCAGGCCGACAGTGGCATGCCCGTACCATTGCGGGATGAATTCCCCATCCACCGGTCCCCACCAGATCCTCTTCGGCTTCCATGCCATCACCGTGCGGCTCAAGGCCGCACCCCGTTCCGTCCTCGAGATCCACGTCGACCGCGGCCGCCGTGACACGCGCATGCGCGACCTGCTGGCGCGCGCCCAGGAGGCCGGCGTGCGCGTGATCGACAGCGACGACGAACGCCTGCAGCGCCTGTGCGGCAACCCGCGCCACCAGGGCGCGGTGGCGCGCGTGCAGGCCTTGCGCCTGAGCCACTCGCTGGACGACACACTCGACACCTTCGCACCGGCCGAGCTGATGCTGCTGGTGCTCGACGGCGTGACCGATCCCCACAACCTGGGCGCCTGCCTGCGGGTGGCCGACGGCGCCGGTGCGCAGGCCGTCATCGCACCCAAGGACCATGCCGTGGGCGTGAATGCCACGGTGGCCAAGGTCGCCAGCGGCGCGGCGGAGACGGTGCCCTACTTCATGGTCACCAACCTGGCACGCACCTTGAACGAACTGAAGGAGCGCGACATCCAGATCATCGGCACCTCCGACGATGCACCCGACTCGCTTTTCGACGTCGACCTGCGCGGCCCGGTGGCGTGGGTGCTGGGTGCCGAGGGCAAGGGGATGCGCCAGCTCACGCGCAAGACCTGCGACCGCCTGGTCCACTTGCCGATGCGCGGCGTGGTGGAAAGCCTGAACGTCTCCGTGGCCAGCGGCGTGTGTCTGTACGAGACCCTGCGCCAGCGTCGCGCCCCGGCGGCATGAACCAACCCTTGACGCAGTCGAACCATTTGGAGAAAACCCCATGACGCAAAGCAACCGAAGCGAAGCCGCTCCCCGGGGCGGAGGCGCGGCGCCCGTCCCCCAGCGCAACCTGACCATCGACGTGGTCAAGGGCCTGGGCATCGTGCTGGTGGTGTTCGGACACAACTGGCTGGTGCTCGACGACAAGGCCGAGCTGTACCGCGTGATCTTCTCTTTCCACATCCCCCTGTTCCTGCTGGTCTCCGGCCTGTTCATCAAGCCGGCGCAGAGCCTGCCCGGCCTGGTGAAGGACAAGGCCGACGGGCTGCTCAAGCCCTACCTCGTGGTGCTGGGCGTCCTGGGCCTGGCCAAGGCGGCCGTCCACCCCGGCGGCGCGCTGAACTATTTCGCGGGCATGTTCTACGCGACGGGCGACACCCTGTCCTGGGTGCCGATGTGGTTCCTGCCGCACCTCTTCCTCGGGCTGATCCTGGCCTGGGCCTTGCTGCGTCTCGGGGCCGTGCTCCGGTTCCCGGCGTGGGGCTGGGTGCCGCTGCTGTGGGTGCTGGGGGCATGGAGTCTGGGCTGGTTCTGGCAGCGGCCCTTGCCGGCTGCGGGGGCCGCGCTCCTGGGGATGCGGCTGATGCCGGGCCTGCCTTGGAGTGCCGACCTCCTGCCCTTGAGCACCGCCTTCCTGCTGCTGGGTCACGTGCTGCAGGCACCCATCAAGTCACTTGCCTTCCGCCCGCTGCCGTGGCTGGTGGCGCTGGTTGGTTTTGCTGCACTGCACATCGCCTTCAACGACACCATCGACCTCAACATGCGCCAGTACGACCACTGGCTGGTGTCGACGCTGCAGATCGTCCTGGGCGTGGCGCTGGTGATCCTGTCCTCGGCCTGGTTGGCCAGGCGCAGCGTGGGCCGCGTGCTGGCCCGCCTGGGGGCGGCCAGCCTGTTCATTTTGATGTTCCACATGGTCGTGCAGGACCGCGTGTTCATGGTGCTCAACCATGTGACCGGCCAGCCCGTGCCCAGCGCCGTGGCGGCCTTCCTGCTGGGGGTGACCGTGCCCGTCCTGTTGCAGGCGGTGGTGGTGCGCCAGCGCTGGTTGGCGCGGCTGCTGCTGCCCTTGCCCCGCACCCGCGCGCCGGCCACACCGAATGCGGCGGTGCAGCATTCCACGGGGGCGCCAGGCAAGGGTGCACGGGCTTGAGGGAGGACAATCAGGTCACAGGGTTTGTCCTAGACCAAATTTCAGCGCTTTACAAGGTTGATGTCTTGTCTTCGACACAATCAAGTTTTAGTCTCCACCCTTATGCGCGAACTCGTCTCCAACTTGGTGGCCAAAGTCGGCCGGGGTGCCCCGAAGCCTGAGCCTGTCTCAGACGACGGGACCACCTCGCCTGCCCAAGGCCCCTTCCGGTTGTGGATGACCAGCAGCCTGGCCGTGGTCATGCTCTCGATGTTTGCCGCCCGTCCGCCCCTGCAGGGCGAGCGGCCGGCGCCGACGCGGGTCATGCGGCACAGCCCTTACAGCGTGGATGAAACCTTGCGCCGCATCGAGCTGGCGGTGCGCGAGCAGGGGCTGTCGGTGATGGCCCGGCTCGGGGCGCAGCACCATCCGGTCATCGTGCTGGCTTCTTCGGTGGGCGGCACGCCGGTGCTCATGAGCGAGAACGACTCCCATCCCGACATGCCTTTGTCGGTGCAGATCAAGGCCAGCTTCTTCGGCGGCTCGGACGTGCTGATGGTGTGCCCCTCCAAGAGCGAGGACACCGACTGGTGCGACCTGCCGGACAGCGTGGTCCACGACATCGCCTCGCTGCCGCAGCTGGTGGAGGCCGCCCTCAGCTGAGCGCGGCTGGGGTTCACTCCCCGTCTCTTCTTCGTCGCGCTCTGAACGCCCTCATGCCACCCGCAGTGCATCCGGGTTCACGATGTTGCTTGGCATGCCTTCGGCGAAGTTGATGATGTTGTCGAAAGCCTCGCCGAAATAGCGCTCGTAGCTGTCCAGCTCCACATAGCCCAGGTGCGGTGTGCACACCGCGTTCTCCAGGCGCAGCAGGGGATGACCCTGCAGGATGGGTTCGCTCTCGAACACGTCGACGGCGGCCATGCCGGGGCGACCGCGGTTCAAGGCCGAGACCAGGGCGCCCTCGGCGATCAGTTCAGCGCGCGAGGTGTTCACCAACAGGGCGGTTGGTTTCATGCGCGCCAGGTGCTCCGCCTTGACCACGCCGACCGACGACGGCGACAGCTTCAGGTGCATCGACAGCACGTCGCAGACCTCGAAGAAGGCCTCGCAGCTGGGGGCGGCGATCAAGCCGTCCTGGCGGGCCTTCTCCAGGGCCGAGGCCCCACCCCAGACCGTCACCTGCATGCCAAAGGCCTTGCCGTAGCTGGCCACCAACTGGCCGATGCTGCCGTAGCCCCAGATGCCCAGGGTCTTGCCATTGAGCACCGAGCCCAGGCCGAAGTTGGTGGGCATCGAGGCGGACTTGAGACCGGACTGCTGCCAGGCGCCGTGCTTCAGGTTGCCGATGTACTGCGGCAGGCGGCGCATGGCCGCCATGATCAGGGCCCAGGTCAGTTCGGCCGGGGCAACGGCGTTGGCCGAGCCTTCGGCCACGGCGATGCCCAGGCGCGTGCAGGCTTCGACATCGACGTGCGGCCCGATGCGGCCCGTCTGCACGATCAGCTTCAGCTTGGGCAGCTTCTCCAGCAGCTGGCGCGGGAAGTGCGTGCGTTCGCGGATCAGCACCAGCACGTCGGCATCGCGCAGGCGGATGGAGAGTTGGCCGATGCCCTTGACGGTGTTGGTGAACACCTTGGCATTGAACGCGGCGAGCTTGGCTGCGCAGCGGAGTTTTCGTACAGCGTCCTGGTAATCGTCAAGAATGATGATGTTCACGATGCACGTACCTCTCAAAGGAGACGCGGGGCCGTTCCGGAGCCTTCAGGCAAACCTCAGGTCCTAGGGATGCGGGGCCAGAAAACGCCGCATTGTGCCCGTTCAGGCACGAGTTGGCGATGGCGAGTAGGATGGCCGGCTCCATCTTTCCAACATCCCGCCCATGACCATCTCCATGCACTCGGCCAGCGTGCCCATCTTCGTGAAAATGCTCGGCAACCTCTCGCAGTGGCTCGGTGGGGCAGAGGCCTTCGCCACCGCCCGCAAGTTCGATGTCTCGGTGCTGTTGAATGCCCGCCTGGCGCCCGACATGCTGCCCTTCACCCGCCAGGTCCAGATCGCCTGTGATTCCGCGAAGTTCGGCGTGGCCCGCCTGGCCGGCCAGGAGGCGCCCAAGATGGAGGACGTCGAGTCCACCGTGGCCGAGCTGCAGGCCCGCATCCAGCGCACCCTCGACTACATCCGCAGCGTGCCCGCGTCCGAGGTGGACGGCACCGAGCAGCGCGACATCACCGTCCCGATGCGCGGCCGCGATCCGCTGCAGTTCAAGGGCGAGGCTTACCTGAAGCACTTCGTGCTGCCCAATTTCTTCTTCCACGTCACCACGGCCTACGCCATCCTGCGGCACAACGGCGTCGAGCTGGGCAAGGCCGATTACCTCGGCGCGCCCTGAGTCCGGCCGGGCGCTGCCGACGCGTTCAGTCCAGCAGCGCACCGAAGCCTGAGCGCGGCGAGCGCGTCGGAAAATGCTGGTTCAGATTGGCCAGGCGCGTGTGGGCCTCGCTCTCGCTGCGGTGCAGCGAGACCAGCAGGAAGATGTCGGTGCGGAAGTGCCACAGCGCCTGAAGGGAGGGCGCGTAGCGGATGCGCATGCTCAGGCAGCAGGCCTCCCGGGCATCGATGTCGCGCAGTGCCTCCAGGAAGGCCTCGCGGGTTTCTTCCAGCGCCGACCGGGCGGGTGCCGTTGCGCGAGGTCGCCACGGCAGCAACCCGGCCAGCCTGCGCGACAGTGTCGGCGCGGCCTCGTCGTCATGGGTGGAGTCCATGCCGGCATGCCCGCCATGGCTCAGCAGCGAAGCAGCGCGCGAAGAAAAATGATGCAGCAATTGGCCAATCTTCATGATGGCTCCCGCACCGCCCCCAGGGCAGCTTGCAGCCCCATTGTTGAGCCTTGCCCCGGCCCAGAAGCGCAGATAAGGACGGGGAATCAGGCCCAGATATCGGCCCCGGGAGGCCCGGCCTTGCGGGGGGTCAGAACTGGAGTCCGCCGGGTGTGGAGGCAGCCGGCGGCGGTGCCGCTGGGCGAGGCGCTGGTGCCGGGGCGACCTTGGTGGGTGCCGGCTTGCGCTCGGTCAGGGGGGTGGGGGCGCTGTATTGGTAGGTGCTGGGCAGGCGGGAGGCAGCCGGGTAGCCGGCCGCGTCGAGGTACTGCTTCCAGGTGTCCGGGGCGTAGCCGCGGTTAACCTGGTTGCCCACGGTCATCACCGGCATGTCCCGTCCCCCGGTCAGCTTCTGCAGGGCCTCGCTGTCCTCAGAGGTCACGACATGGCGCTCCGTGAAAGGGATGCCACGCTGCTTGAGCATGTCTCGGCCTTGGTCGCAGGCCGTGCAGGATGCGGGCACGGTGTACAGCACCACCGGGTAGCGCGTGGCCACTTGGCGCAGCTCCGCAGGCAGGCTGGACAGCGGCGTGCCGCTGCTTGGTGCCGACGCGGCCCCGCCGCCGCCCGGGGTGTTCATCGGTGTCACCGTGCTCTGGCTGCCAGCGTCAACGGGCGGGCGGTCGGTGTAGCTGACCTTGCCGTCGGGCGAAACGATCTTGTAGAGGGCTTGCGCGCCCCCGCTGGCCAGCACCGCTGCGCACAACACCCCGAGCCGCACCCAGGACGACAGGGGAGACGCAGGGCGGAAAAAAGGCAACAGACGGGGCATGGCAGGTCGAGGCCGTGGGGATGCCGGGAATTTACCCTGATTGGTGACCCCTGGGCGGATTCAAACCCGGCGGAAATTCACGCCATGCCTTGGTGCCGCAGCAGGGCGTCGATGCGCGGCTCGCGGCCGCGGAACGCCTTGAAGCTCTCCAGGGCCGGCCGGCTGCCGCCGACCTCGAGGATCGTCTCGCGGTAGCGGCGGCCCGTGGCCACGTCCAGCGGCCGGGCCGGGTCGGCCGACTCCTCGAAGGCGCTCCAGGCGTCCGCACTCAGGACCTCGGCCCACTTGTAGCTGTAGTAGCCCGCGGCGTAACCGCCCGCGAAGATGTGCGAGAAGCTGTGCTGGAAGCGGTTGAAGGGCGGGGGCTGCAGCACCGCCACCTCCGCCCGCACGGCCGCCAGCACCTCGCTGATGTGCTCTGCGCTGTCGGGCTGGGCGTGCAGCTGCATGTCGAACAGCGAGAACTCGACCTGGCGCAGCGTCTGCAGGCCGCTCTGGAAGTTCTTGGCCGCCAGCATCTTGTCGAACAGCTCGCGCGGCAGCGGCTCGCCGCTGTCCACGTGGGCGGTCAGGCGGCGCACCACCTCCCACTCCCAGCAGAAGTTCTCCATGAACTGGCTCGGCAGCTCGACCGCGTCCCACTCCACGCCCGAGATGCCGGCCACCCCCAGGTCGCTGACCTGGGTCAGCATGTGGTGCAGGCCGTGGCCAAACTCGTGGAAAAGGGTGGTGACGTCGTCGTGCGTCAGCAGGGCCGGCTTGTCGCCCACCGGCGGGGCGAAGTTGCACACCAGGTGCGCCACCGGTGTCTGCAGCCCGCCCTCGGGGCGCGCCCAGCGCCCGCGCACGTCGTCCATCCAGGCGCCCGGCCGCTTGCCGGGTCGGGCGTAAGGGTCGAGGTAGAACTGGCCGATGGTGCGGCCCTCGCGCTCGATGCGGAAGAAGCGCACGCTGGGGTGCCACACCGGGGCGCTGTCCGGGCGGATGGCCACCTCGAACAGGGTCTCGATGATGCGGAACAGACCCTCCAGCACCTTGGGTTCGGTGAAGTACTGCTTGACCGTCTGCTCGCTGAAGGCGTAGCGCGCCTCCTTGAGCTTCTCGCTGGCGTAGGCAATGTCCCAGGCCTGCAGCTCGGGCAGTCCCAGCTCGGAGGCGGCGAAGGCGCGCAGCTCGTCCAGGTCGCGCTGCGCGTAGGGGCGGGCGCGGCGCGCCAGGTCGCGCAGGAACTCGATCACCTGGGCCGGCGAGTCGGCCATCTTCGGCACCAGCGAGACCTCGGCGAAGTTGGCGTAGCCGAGCAGCTTGGCCTCTTCCTGGCGCAGCCGCAGCAGCTCGGCCATGACGGGGGAGTTGTCGAGCGCGGGGTCGCCCAGTTCGCTGGCGCGGGTGACGTTGGCGGTGTAGAGCCGCTCGCGCAGGCCGCGATGCCGGCTGTACTGGATGACGGGGAAGTAGCTGGGGAAATGCAGGGTGATCTTGTAGCCCTCGCGGCCCGCGGCCTCGGCGGCGGCACGCGCGGCCTCTTTCACGTCCTGCGGCACGCCGTCCATTTCCTCCTCGGTGGCGAAGTGGGCGTAGCGGTCGGTGGCGTCGAGCACATGCTCGGAGAACTTCTGCGACAGCTCGGCCTGCTTTTCCTGCAGCACGGCGAAGCGCTCCTTGGCCTCGCCGGTCAGTTCCGCGCCGGAGAGCACGAAGTCACGCAGGGCCTTGGACAGGGCCTGGTGCCGCGCTGGGCTGAGCTGCCCGCCCTGCTGCGCCATCACGGCCTTGTACTTGGCGTAGAGCCGCTCGTCCGCGCCCAGCCGGGTGTGGAACTCCGTGACCAGGGGCAGGCTGTCGTTGTAGGCGGCGCGCAGCTCGGGCGTGTCGGCCACGGCGTTGAGGTGGGCGACCGAACCCCAGGCACGGCCCAGCCGCTCCGTGGCCACGTCCAGCACGCCGCTCAGCCGTTCATAGTCGGCGGGAAAGTCTTCCGTGGTGACCTGGGTGAGGGCGGCTTGCGCCTCGGCCAGCAGGGCGTCCACGGCCGGGCGCACGTGGTCGGGACGGATCTCGTCGAAGCGGGGCAGGTCGGACGCGGGCTGGGAAGAGGCCAGGAGAGGGTTGGTCATGGCGGGCAGGCAAAGGGAGGGGAGGAAAAAGAATTTTGATTCTCGCCGCTCCCTTCGGGTTTGTCGAAAGGAGGCCCTGCTCAGACCCTCGGCGGGTCGGTCTCGCGCTCGGGATGGCGGTGACGGGCGATCGCCCGGATGAACGCCTCGATGCCGGCGGACAGTCCTCCGCGGCCGCCCGGGGCCACGGTGACGATCCCCGGGTCGGGTTCGCCGCCGGGCAGCTGGGGGTTGACGCCGGCCTGCGCGAGCAGGGCACCGGCGGCCGGCAGTGCCAGGATCGCCTTGCCGTGGCGGTACTGGTCCTTGACGAACTCCATCGTGAGGCCGATTCGGGACAGCGCGGCCACACCCTCCTCGCCGTCGGGCAGGGCCAGGGCATCGAAGAGGAAGCCCGGTTCGTTCTCCAGGGAGGCGTCCGCCTCGAGCGGCGCCCCGTCGGCCGTCTTCACGGGGCCGACGCGCGGGGCCACGAAGCGGGGCAGTGCGCCCTGCGCGGCCAGCGCCGTGTGCAGTTCGCTGACACTGCGCCCGATGACGCCCGGCGCCACCAGGATCGCGATCTTGCGGCCCCGGATGTCGCCGCGGCCTGGCCGGGCGGTCAGCGACAGAGTGGGCGAGACGCGCACCTCCGGCTTGGGGGACTTGGCCAGGGCGCGCGGCATCGGCTCGGGCAGGGTCTCCATCCCCAGGCCCTCGGCCACCTGCCGGGCCAGGGTGTCCGACACGTTGCGCAGCGAGGCCACCATGCGCTCGCGGATCGCCGGCACGGTGAGCTTGCTCAGCTCGAAGCGGAATGCCGCCGCGATGTGGGCCTGTTCCACCGGCGTCTGGCTCTCGAAGAACAGCGTGGCCTGGGTGTAGTGGTCGGCGAACTTCTCCGGCTTGCCGCGCACCTTGGCCTGTGCCTCCCTGGCCTGCAGCCGGGCGGGCACGGTCATGAAGCCTTGCGCGGCGCCGGCCTGGAAGGGGCAGCCGCCGCCCAGGGAATTGGGCTCGTACGACACCCGGCCGCGCGGGATGGTCTGGCGGTGCAGGCCGTCGCGCTGGTTGTTGTGCACCGGCGCGATGGGCGCGTTGATGGGAATCTCGTGGAAGTTCGGCCCGCCCAGGCGCGTGATCTGCGTGTCGACGTAGGAGTGGATGCGCCCGGCTAGCAGCGGGTCGTTGGAGAAGTCGATGCCGGGCACGACATGGGCTGCGCAGAAGGCGACCTGCTCGGTCTCGGCGAAGAAGTTGTCGGGGTTGCGGTTGAGCACCATCCGGCCGACCGGGGTGACCGGCACCAGCTCCTCGGGGATCAGCTTGGTCGCGTCGAGGATGTCGAAGCTGAAGCGCTCGGCCTGTTCTTCGCTGAAGATCTGCAGGCCCAACTCCCACTCCGGGTAGACGCCGGCCTCGATGCGCTCCCACAGGTCGCGCCGGTGGAAGTCCGGGTCGGCGCCCGAGATCTTGACCGCCTCGTCCCAGGTGAGGGAGTGGGTGCCGAAGACCGGGTTCCAGTGGAACTTCACGAACGAGGACTCGCCCGCCTCGTTGACCAGGCGGAAGGTGTGCACCCCGAAGCCCTGCATGGTGGCGTAGCTGCGCGGCAGGGCCCGGTCGCTCATCACCCACATCAGCATGTGGGTGGACTCGGGCATCAGCGAGACGAAGTCCCAGAAGGTGTCATGCGCGCTGGCCGCCTGCGGCATCTGGTGGTGCGGCTCAGGCTTGACGGCGTGCACGAGGTCGGGGAACTTCATCGCGTCCTGGATGAAGAACACCGGCATGTTGTTGCCGACCAGGTCCCAGTTGCCTTCGTCGGTGTAGAACTTGACGGCGAAGCCGCGCACGTCGCGCGCCGTGTCCTTGGAGCCGCGCTCGCCCTGCACGGTCGAGAAGCGCACGAACACTGGCGTGATCTTGCCGGCCGCCTGGAACGGCGCGGCCTTGGTGAACTGCGTCAGGGGTTCATAGCACTCGAAGAAGCCATGTGCGCCCGAGCCGCGCGCATGCACGATGCGCTCGGGGATGCGCTCGTGGTCGAAGTGGGTGAGCTTTTCCCGGAGCACGAAGTCTTCCAGGAGCACGGGGCCGCGCAGGCCGAATTTCAGCGAGTTCTGGTTGTCGGAGACAGGGACACCCTGGTTGGTGGTGAGCCGCTGGCCGCTCGCGTCGGCACGCACGCGGTCCAGGGGTGCGATGGTCGCATTGACGCCCTCCGGCGCCACGCCGCCGGTCTTGTCCGAGGGGTTCTGCTCGCTCAGGGTGCTGCCGCCGGGCAACCGCGAGGCGGGCGTGACGGTTGCCCCGGCAGGCGGGGTGAGGGCGTTGGCAAGACCGTGTTCGGCGGCCTTGTTGGGGTTGAAGGGCAGGGCGGCTGCCAGCTGCTGCGTCTCGGCCGCCTTCGTGGTGGCGGCATCGGCGGCATCGGCGGCATCGGGGCCGCGGCGCCGCTTCGAGGGGCCGCTGTCGGTGGGGCGGGCGGCCGTGCGGTTGGAGGATGAGGGGATGGGTTTCGGCGGGCTCTTCCTGGAGGTGGCCATCGGTGCGTCCTTGGGTGGGGATTCAAGGAGGGCACGGTTTCTGACAGTGCCCCTGAGGTGAGGGGCAGTGTGGAGGGGTTCTCCTGCGCCTTGGGTCAGCGCACGAGCGGCTCTTCTGTAGGCAAAGATGCCAGCGCCAGTCAGCGGGCGCCGGCCGCCTTCTCGGCCGCTTCGAGGGTGTTCACCAGCAGCATGGTGATGGTCATGGGTCCCACGCCGCCGGGCACGGGCGTGATGGCCGAGGCGACCCGGGAGACGTCGTCGAAGTCCACGTCGCCGCACAGCTTGCCGTCCTCGTCGCGGTTGATGCCCACGTCGATCACGACCGCGCCAGGCTTGACCATGTCGGCCGTCAGGGTGTGACGCCGTCCCACGGCAGCCACCACCACGTCGGCCTGGCGAGTGTGGAAGCCCAGGTTCGGCGTGCCGCTGTGGCACACCGTCACCGTGGCGTTGGCCTGCAGCAGCAGCAGGGCCATGGGCTTGCCCACGGTGTTGCTGCGGCCGATGACCACCGCGTGCTTGCCGCGCAGGTCGATGCCGGTGCTCTCCAGCAGCTTCATGCAGCCGAAGGGGGTGCAGGGGCGCAGGCCTGGCAGGCCCGTCATGAGTTCGCCGGCGCTCAGCGTCGAGTAGCCGTCCACGTCCTTGTGGGTGGCGATGGCCTCGATCACCTTGTGCGGATCGATGTGCTTGGGCAGGGGCATCTGGACCAGGATGCCGTGGATGCCGGGGTCGGCGTTCAACTCGGCGATGCGTGCCAGCAGGGCCGCCTCGCTCAGGTCGGCGCCATAGCGGTCGAACACCGACTTCACGCCGTTGTCGGCACAGGCCTTGATCTTGTTGCGCACGTAGACCTGGCTGGCCGGGTCCTCGCCCACCAGGATCACCGCCAGGCCGGGCGGGTGCCCGGCTGCCGTCAAGGCTGCGGCGCGGCGCGCTACGTCGGCGCGGATCTGCTGGGAGAGGGCGTTGCCGTCGATGCGTTGGGCGAGGGTCATGGCGGGCCTTTCTGAAGCGGGCTGGGCAATAAATAAACCGTGGACTGAAAAGACACAGGCCGCCGAGCGGCGGCCTGTGCAGGGGGGCGGGCGGCTCAGGTCTTGGCCTGCGCGCCCAAGGCGATCTTGAGCAGGTCGGCCACCGTGTTGGCGTTGAGCTTTTCCATGATGTTGGCACGGTGTGCCTCCACCGTCTTGATGCTGATGCCGAGGTCGTCGGCGATCTGCTTGTTCAGACGGCCGGCGACGATGCGCTCGAGCACCTGGGCCTCGCGGGTGGTCAGGCGGCTCAGCAGCGCGTCGCGGCTGGCGGCCTCCTGGTGGTGCGAGAAGGCGCTGCGGGCCTGCTCGAGCATGCGCTCGACCAGCGGCACCAGCTCGTCTTCCTTGAAGGGCTTCTCGATGAAGTCGACCGCGCCCTTCTTCATGCTGCTGACCGCCATGGGCACGTCGCCGTGGCCGGTGATGAAGACCATGGGCAGCGGCGAGTTGCGCTCGATCAGGCGGTCCTGAAGCTCGAGGCCGGTCATGCCGTTCATGCGGATGTCGACGATCATGCAGGCCACCTCGCGGGCATCGAAGCCGGTCAGGAAGGCCTCGGCGGATTCGAAGCAGCGCACGCGGTAGTTCTTGCCCTCGAGCAGCCACTGCAGGGAGTCGCGCACGGCCTCGTCGTCATCGACCACGTAGACGGTGCCTTTTTTGGGGATCAGGCTCATGATTGCTCTTCAGTGCGGTGGGGTGGACGGGATGGCGGCAGGCGCCGCCGGGGCTGGCGGAGCCGACTCCACCGGCAGCGAGAAGGAAAAGCAGCACCCGACAACGCTCGCGCCATTGTAGAGGTTGTGCGCCTTGATCCGGCCGCGGTGCGACTCGATGATAGACCGACACAGGCTCAGGCCGATGCCCAGGCCTTCCGGCTTGGTGGAGAAGAAGGCCTCGTACAGCCGGTCGATGATCTCGTTCTTCAGCCCCGGGCCCATGTCGGTGACGGTGAACTCGATCACGTCGCCCTCGTCGGTGCGCTTGGGCACCACCCGCAGCTCGATGTTGCGCCGCGCTGCGGGCAGCTGCGCCGAGTCGATCGCCTCAGCGGCGTTCTTCAGCAGGTTCAGCAGCACCTGCTCGATCAGGATCGGGTCCACCATGAGCGTCGGCAGGCGCTGGGCCACGTAGCTGCGGATGCCGACCTGGCGGCGCCGCAGCTCGATCCCGGCCAGGTCCACCGCGTCCTCCACGATCTCGCGCGCCTCGGCGGGCTGGCGCTGCGGCTCGCTGCGCTTCACGAAGGCGCGGATGCGGTGGATGATCTGGCCGGCCCGCTCGGCCTGGCGCGAGGTCTTCTGCAGCGCCTGGATCAGGTCGTCCTTGTCGATGGCGTTGGCGTTGACCCGCGTCACGATGCCGTTGCAGTAGTTGGCGATGGCCGTGAGCGGCTGGTTCAGCTCGTGGGCCACCGAGGAGGCCATCTCGCCCATCGTGATCAGGCGGCTCGTGACCTGCGCCTTCTCGGCCTGCGAGGCGGCCAGCGACTCGGCGGCCAAGCGCGCGGTGATGTCGGTGGCGATCAGCATCTGCGCCAGGCGCCCGTCGGTCCACTGCACGTAGCGGGTGCGCACGTCGAACCACTTCTGCAGCGTGTCGATGTAGACCTCGCGGGCGTCGGAGCCGGCGTCGGTCAGCTCCTGCGTGGGCAGGCCGCCCAGGGTGTCGACGGCGTCGTCGGCCTCGGCCGAGCGCGGATCGCCGCCGGCCAGCACGGCGTGGCCGTTCGACTGGCTGCCGAACCACAGGCGGTAGAAGCGGTTGGCGAACAGCAGGTCCCCCTGCTGCACCGAGACCACCGAGACCACCGCGTCCAGGCCCTCCAGCACGGTGGTGAAGCGCTCGTGCGAGGCGGTGAGCTGGTCGCGGATGCGCTTGGCCTCGGTGATGTTGGTCATCGAGGTCATCCAGCCGGTCTGCAGCCCCTTCGGGTCGATCAGGGGCGACATGTACATGCGTGCGTCGAACAGGCTGCCGTCGCTGCGCATCACCTTGACCTCGATGCCGGTGGGCGGGCTGCGGCCCTGCAGTTCCTGCTCGAGCAGGCGGTTGTTCTCCTCGATGCGGTCGGGTGGCCAGTGCGGGTAGGGCGGGCGCTTGCCGATCAGCTGGTGTTCGGAAAAGCCCGTCATCGCGCAGAAGGCGGGGTTGACGTAGGTGATGCGGCCTTCCATGTCCATGGCGCGCATGCCGGTGAGCATGGAGTTCTCCATCGCACGGCGGAAGTTGGCCTCGCTGATCAGCGCGCTTTGCATCTGCAGCCGCCGGCGCATGTGCCGCCAGGTGCCCAGCAGCATCCACACCGTCAGCACCGACAGCAGCACCACCATCCAGAACAGGGTGTTGCTGATCAGGCCGATCGAGGTGCGGTAGCCCTGGCCGCGCAGCACCAGCCCGTTGCTGGCGGGCGCCATCGGGGCTTCGTAGATGATGGACGCGGGCGGCAGCCGCTCGCCGCGCGCCATCGGCACGGTGCTGGACAGCACGCGGTCCACGTCACCCAGCAGGGTGATGGTGTGGCGCTTGGAGACCTCGGCCGGTACGAAGTAGCGGATCAGGTTCTCCAGGGAGTACTCGGCGATCAGCACGCCCGTGAACACGCTGCGCTCGATCAGGGGCACGTGGATCTGGATCACGGCCTGGCCCTGGTCGTTGATGAACTGCTTGGAGTAGACCGGTTGGCGCAGCGAGCGCGCGCTGCTGAAGGCGGACTCGGGGGCGCTGGTCTGGCCTTCGCGCGGCAGCGAGGGGTTCTCGGCCGTGCTCTCCTTGGGGAAGATGTTGGAGGAGAAGGCGGCGCGCGTGTTGCGCCGGCCGTTGAGCCAGATCAGCTGGGTGATCTCGGGACGCTCGCGGCTGAAGCTCGCCGCCTGGCCCAGGAACTCCTCGGTGTCGATGGCGCGGGTGACGATCTCGCGGGCCACGCGCACGAGCTGCTCCTGGTTCTCGATCAGGCGCAGGCGGATCTGCTGCTGGGCGATCTCGGTGTCGCGTCGGACGGATTCCTGCTCGCGCTCGAACTCTTCGTTACGCAGGTACCAGAAGGCCAGGATGATCGCCGCGAGGAACAGCATCACCGACACCAGCGGACCCAGGGTGGCGAAGCGGTCCTGCCGCGCGGCGGACTGCCGGCGCCACCAGCGTCCAAACAGGCGGCGGGGCCAGGTCAGCGCGGGGCGGGCCGAGGCGAGGGTGGGGGCGGGGGGCATGGGGCGAGATTATTGCTTGCGAGGTGGCGGAGTGCCTTGGCCCCGCTCGGCATGCGTGCGATGGTTCGGCGCGAGCGCAGGGCCACAGGGCACCCTGCTCCGCTCATGTCCCCCGCGGGCTGCGCCCGCTCCTCCTTGACTTCGCT
>CBINPE010000038.1:0-36462 GCA_966252435.1 uncultured Burkholderiales bacterium
GCCTGCGATGGGCGCCGTAGGAATCCCCTGCCTTTAGGTGGGGGAGGATGTCAAGCGAGACACCCTGCTCGAACTGGTTCGGCTCCACGCCAGCTGCGAGCCTCATCGACCGAAGATCTGCATGGCTGTTTGCAAGTCTGACTACGAGATGGCGAAGCCCTTGCTGGCCGACCTCGCGCATCGCGACCCGCTGTCGTTTTTTCAGTGCCTGCACTGGTATGCGCGCGACAAGGTGTCCGAGTGGCAGGGCCTGATCGTGCAAGGAGCCTCGCTGATCCGCGACAACGAGGAGGCCTTCCGGTTCTTCACTTATGTGCTGGAGCCGCTGCCTATCGACCGGGGCGCGTGCCTTGCGCCGTTTACCCGCAGTGGGCTGGCTGCCATCCGTCGCCAGGCGTTCCACGCCATAGGAAAGATTGGCGACCGGGCGCGCTACCTGGCTGAGTTTTTCGCCGGTTTAGACGATGCGGACGACGAGGTGGTGCTTTACACACTGCAGTCGTTGGAGGGCTTGAAACACCCTTCGCTTCTGCCCCATTACCAGCGTCTGGCGGCGCGGTTCCCTGTCGAGCGGGCGTATGTGCTGCGCAACCTTGAACTGCGGCTGAAGGAATTCGGCCTGTCTCGTGCGGAGCTGAAAGACGCCGTGTTTCCGGTATCGCATTGACCTCAGGTGGACCTCCGCTGACTGATTCGCCCCTGAACGGGACATGCTGGTACCAGATCAGGCTGAACGCTGCCGCACGGACGCGGCCGTGCCGTTCATCCGTCAAGCGACAAGCGTCAAGCCTCAAATTGGTCAATGCGCTGGCGGATGCTCCTGCGAGGGAGACTCTCGTGCGATCGCTTTGCAGCGTGAGCGGCCGGTGGCCGCCATCAGGCGTACCCCGCCTCGTCAACGCGCCAGGCACTTCAACCGCTGCCCCGGCCAGGGCGGACGCCGCAAGCAACAGCAGCGCGCCTGCCCGCCTCGCTGCGCGGCGGTACGCAATGAAGGCCTGACCCGTAGACAGGGCGGCATCCGGCTCTGCAAGGAAGGAGCGGCGCGCTCAGTTCGGGCATGTCGCCGGCTTGCTCGCATACCAGCGGCCTGGCTCACCTTCGTACAGGGTAACGGAGGACCACGAGTCGTAGCCGAACCCGATGTCCACGCTGTCCCCGGACGACAGGGCCCGCAGCGAAAACAGTCCACCCCGCACGGCGCGGCCCGACGCAATGTGGGCCTGCGGTGAAGAGGCCACTTTGCTGCAACCCGCCTGGGGAGCGGTGACCACCACGCTGCGGCTGACCGTGCTGGCATGGCCGGCCGTGTCCGCCGCACTGTAGACGCAGCGGTAGGTGCCGGCCCGGCTGGTGTCGACGCTGCTGCAGTCGGCGGTGACGGGCAGGACACCGCCTTGCGCATCGGTGGCCGCGGCGCCTGGGTCGACGAAGGCCTGCCCGACGGTCAGCGTCATCGGATTGCTGCCGTTGAGCGTGATCTGCACGCCCCCGAGCACCGTGACATCACGCGGATGGCGTGAGAAGAAGTCCCAGATGATGTCGGGATAACTGGGCCCGGTGCGCACGGCCCACTTTCCCTCCAGTCCGTGTTCCCCGCCGACCCAGTAGTGCCCGTGGTCGGTGTCGAGCGTGCTCGAGGTGGCAACGGGGCCGTTGTAGATCACGGTTTCCACGACGGAGCGACCCGCGTTGCTGCCATCGACCGTGTAGAAAACATGCTCGCAGCCGAAGGCGTTGCCGAACACCGGGGAACATGAACTCTGCCGGGCGCGTGCGGTGGCGGGGGTGTCGTGGGTGGTGTTGCCGAAGGCCTTCAGGTGGGCATCGCGGAGATTGATGCCGGCCTGCTTGAGGACGGTGCAGTCCGCGAGGTTGTACAGCACCATCAGCGGAATGACATAGGCGTTGTTGATCTCGGCGCGCATGTCGGAAACCACCCGGCTGACCGGGTGAAACGTCGCCGAGCCCGGGCATGCGAACGACACCGATGCGGAGTCCTCGCCATACGGCAGACCCGAGGCCGAGGCCGAGGCGGCCCAGTACTCGTTGTGGGCCACGGCAGCGTCAACAGCCATGGCGGCCCCCGACGACAAGCCCGTGATGAAGCGGCGCTTCGGGTCCACCGCATGGACCGCCTCGACTTCCTTGGCGATGCCCAGCAGATCCTCGACTTCGCCGCGTCCCTCGTGCCGGTGGCCCTCGAACCAGAAGCCCCAGCAGTTCTGGATGCGCTGTTCGGTGTAGCTCGTGACAAAGGGCACGACCAGGATGAAGCCATTGCGGTCGGCAGCGGCCGTCAGGCCCCAGTCGCTAAGCACGTCGTCATGTGTCTGCCGGCACCCATGGAGCGCCATCACCATGGGCGCCGGACCCGTGAGGCCGCTCGGCACATACACCTTGTACTGGCGGTCACGCGAGTTGGGGTAGGTCTTCGCGGTGAAGGTGTGCGACTCGGTGGTCCCCGCGAATGCCGACATGCCGAGCAATGCGAGCAGCACACCCGCCGCCCAGCGTTTGCAGATTGCCTTGATGTTCATCGATGCCTCCCGTGCGTTGAGTGACTCCGCCTCGGCCGGGTGGGCCAAGGCAGGGCATGTTCGACTGCTGTGTGCACCTTGGAAGTGGCAGCACACGGCCACCTCCCCTGATCGGGGGACCCATCATCCTCTTTTTGAATGATGGCGCCACCCTGCGAAAAGGGGGGTCGTTGTCGAGTAGGTGGCGCCGCCTTCTCCGAAGTGGCCGCAACGTCCAGCCCGCATAGGGGCCCGGGAAACCTCAGCACTGTAAAACCAACGAAATCGTTTCCACATTGTTTTCCAGAGAGAGGATGTTCTCGTGCGTGCCGGACAGGGTGTGTTCGGTGCTTCGACCGGCAGACTCCGTGTGGCTGTGCCAGTCCACCTGGTGCAATTCATCTTCGTGGCTTGACATCAAGCACCGGAACACATGCAGCGGCGCCCTGACTTTCCCTGGGGCGAAGCTCGCCATGAACGCGGCGTGGGTGCTCTGGACCCGGTACTGCTGACGCAGGAAAGCCAGGTACACAGGATCGAGGCCGGGCCCGTCCCGGGTATCTTCAGCCCCGCGATCGGCAGCATCAAACTGCGCAAGCCACTCGGTGCCGTGTTGCGCGACCGATGCCTGCATACGCTCGTGGGAGGTCCTCAACCCCGCGTCCGCTGTCCATGCCTCAACGGGGACTCGGCTGAAGAACCACGTCAGGAATTCCTCGAAGCTCAGAGGCTGTCGCTTGCCGGCGTCCAAGGTGTCAAGCAGGCCAACCCAGGCGACTTCCTGCCCCGCCTGCTCGAGCATTTCAGCCAGTCGAAAGGCGATGGCGCCGCCCAGGGACCAGCCGGCAAGGCGAAACTGTCCCCCTGACTGTCGATGCAGAAGTTCGCAGAGATAGTGCCGGCACATCGACTCGAAGTTTGCGGGGGCTTCTGGCAGCCCGGCGATCTCGGCGGATTGGATGGCAAAGACGGGCCGCACCTGGCCCAGGTGCTCAGCCAGCCTGCGATAGCCGAACACCGTGCCGCCAGCAGGATGAAACAGCCACACCGGGTCGGCGTGACCGCCTGATGGGCCGGGATGCATGGGCACCACCAACCGTCCTTGACGATCTTTGTGGGTGTCGATGGCCTCGCCCAGCATGGCGATGCTCGGTGAGAGAAACAGCTGCGACACGGGCAGCGACAGCCCGAACGCCTCGTTGACCAAGGCGATGAGCTTGACCGCCAGCAGCGAATGTCCTCCGGCATGGAAGAAGTTTTCCTCATGGCTGATGTCCCGCCGGCCCAGCAGCTCGGCCCAGAGGCCGGCAAGTCGCTCTTCGGTGGGGGTGCGCGGCGTTGTGGTGGCTGAGTCCCGCGTCCACTCCAGGGCCGCCAGTGCGGCGCGGTTGAGCTTGCCGTTCGCATTGATGGGCAAGCGATCGAGCATGACGATGTGCGCCGGCACCATGTAGTCCGGCAGGCTGCGCTGCAGGGAGACCCGCAACTGGGTGGCCAGCTCGGGGGCGGCAGAAGCATCGGGCACCAGATACGCCACCAACTCTTGACCTCCCGCGGGAGCCCGCAGGGCAAGCACCACGGCTTCCCGCACACCTGGTACTTCGGCGAGCGCAAACTCAATCTCACCCAGCTCGATGCGGTAGCCGCGGATCTTGACCTGGTGATCGGCGCGGCCGACATACTCGATTTGACCGCCTGGCAGATAGCGGGCGAGGTCGCCAGTGCGGTACATGCGGGCACCGGGTTGGTCGCTGAAGGGATTCACGACAAAGCGCTCGGCCGTGAGGTCTGGCCGGCCCAGGTATCCGCGGGCCAGGCCGAGACCGCCAATGTACAGCTCGCCCGTCACACCGACCGGTACCGGATGCTGGTGCGCGTCCAGGATGTAGGTCTGCGTGTTGGCAAGCGGCCGGCCAATCGGCGGATGGCGCAGTCCATCGCTGGTGCAGCGGTAGACCGTGGCGCACACGGTGGTTTCCGTGGGGCCGTAGGCGTTGATCACCGTGTAGCGCTTGAGCCAGGGGGCGATCAGGGTGTGGTCGCAGTCCTCTCCCGCCAGAATCAGGATCTTGAGGTCGGGCAGCGGCTCCGCTGGCAGCGCGGAAAGCGAGGAGGGCGTCATGGTGACGACTTCGATGCGGCCTTGCCGCAGGGTGTTGAGCAGGTCGATCCCAGGCAATACCGCCTCCTTCGTGACGAGGTGCAGGCAGGCGCCCGTCGTCAGGGAGGTGAACAGTTCACACACCGACGCGTCGAAGTTGAAGGCAGCCCACTGCAGGACCCGCATGCCTGGCTGCAGGCCGATGGCGCGGCATTGCGCATGCGCCAGGTTGACCAGGCCACGGTGCTGGATCAACGTCCCTTTCGGCCTTCCGGTGGAGCCCGAGGTGTAGATCACATAAGCCAGGTTCTCGCCCAAGGCGTTGGGCACGGGGTCGTGGCCGGGCCATTCCGCGAACTGCGCCGCGCCGCCCTCGAGCACGATCGGGTCGGCGGGGTGGTCGCGCAGGACGTCTCGGAGGTGAGGTTGTGTGAGGAGCAACCCTGGGTTTGCGTCCCTCAGCATGTAGGCCAGGCGCTCGGGCGGCAAGGCGGGGTCCAGCGGAAGGTAGGCCCCGCCCGCCTTGAGAACACCCAGGATGGCCACCACCATGTCGAGCGAGCGCTCGACACAGAGGCCCACCACCCTGTCGGGCCCGATGCCACGCGCGCGCAAGGCATGCGCAAGCTGGTTGGCACAGGTGTTGAGTTCGGCGTAGGTGAGGCGCTGGTCCTGGAAGATGAGCGCCGTGTCCTGCGCATGGCTTGCCGCGCAGGCTTCGAACAGCTGGTGGACGGTGGGATGCGCCGGCGTGTCGGCAGCCGTCCGGTTCCACTCGACGAGCATGAGATGCTGCTCTGCCTGGGTCAGCATGGGCAGTTCGCACAAGGGCAGGCGCGGATGGGCGATGGCGGAGCGCAGCAGTTGGACATAGTGCCGGCCCATGCGCTCGATCGTGCCGCGCTCGAACAGGTCGGCATTGAAATCAAGCGTGGCCCGCAAGCCGCGGCCTGGTTCCTCACTTCCAATGTGCAGGCTCAGGTCGAAGCGGGCGGGTGGCGGACTGTCGACGGCGAGTGCCTCGACTTCCAGGCCATGGAAGCAGGGAAGTCGGCTGGGGCCATCTTCCATGGTGAACATCACCTGGAACAGGGGCGAATGGCTCAGGTGCCTGCCGGGCTGCAGGAACTCTACGAGCTGCTCGAACGGCATGTCCTGGTGGGCGTGCGCTGCGAGAAAGTGTTGGCGTGTGTGCCTCAGCAATGTCTCGAAAGTCCAGCTGTCGTCCAGCTGGAAGCGCATCACCAGCGTGTTGGAGAAGAAGCCCACCAGATGCTCGAGTTCGGAGCGAGGACGGTTGGCCACGGGCGTTCCGATGCACAGGTCGCTCTGGCCGCCATAGCGGCTCAGCAACAGCGCGAAGACCGACAGGAAGCCCATGAATTGGGTGGTGCCCGCCTGCTTGTTGATGCGGCGCAGCGCGGCCGCGAGGGGCTCGTCGATCTCAATGGCAATCTGTCCTCCACGGTAGGAGGGAACGGCGGGGCGAGGGTGATCGACTGGAAGGGCCAGGATCGCAGGGGCATCTTCCAGCTGTTTCTGCCAGAAGGCCTGCAACTTCGCCTGCAGCTCACCGCGCCATCTGCTGCGTTGCCACACGGCGTAGTCGGCGTATTGCACATCGAGGATGGGCAGCTTGGCCGGGCTGCCTGTGCAGTGTGCGTGATAGAGCGCTGCCAGATCACGCGCAACGACGTGAATCGACCAGCCGTCCGCCGCGATGTGGTGCAACGTCAGAAGCAGCAGGTGCTGATGTGCATCGAGGCGTAGCAGCACGGCGCGCAGCAAAGGGGCCGTGCCCAGGTCGAATGGACGCTGCGCTTCGGCCGCAAGGATCCGTTGCGCTTCAGGTTCACGCAGCGGGGGCGCCAGGGTGCTCAGATCGTGCAGGGTGAGCGGGGCCTTCGCGTTGTCGCAGACGCGCTGCCAAGCCTGCCCCTTTGCCGACGGGAACGCGGTGCGGAGCACTTCGTGCCGGACCAGGACATCGTCGAGCGCGGCCTCGAGGGCCGCGGTGTCCAGGGCGCCAGACAGGCGCAGCCCGACCGGCATGTTGTAGAGCGCGCTGTCCGGATGAAGCTGGTCCAGGAACCACAGGCGCTGTTGTGCAAAGGAAAGCGGCAGCGGGCCGCTGCGGTGGGCGGGGACCAGGGGGGGCTCCTCATGCCCGCAGAAGGACCCTGCGGCATCAATGCGCGCAGCCAGTTCACGCAGCATGGGGTTCTCGAAAAGCGACTGCAGGGGCAGGTCCAGCCTGAACACGTCGCGGATGCGGGAGATCATCCGTACCGCCAACAAGGAATGGCCGCCCAGGTGGAAGAAGTTGTCGTCGCGGCCGATGCGCGTGCTACCGAGCAGGTCGCACCAGATGCTGTGCAGCCGTTCCTCCGTGGGGGTCAGGGGGCCAGCCTCTCTGTCCTCCTGCGCTTGTGCCTGCGGCCAGGGTGCATCGGCCAGTGCCTTGCGGTCGACCTTCCCGTTGGCATTGACCGGCAGCTGGTCCAGCTGGGCCCAATGCGTCGGCACCATCGCGGCGGGCAGACGCAGGCTGAGCGAGCGCCGCAGGGACTCCGTGTCGCAGGGGCGGTCGGCAGGGGCCCAGCAGGCCACCAGACAGGTCTCCCCGACCTCGTCACGGCGGGCGAGCACCACCGCGTCGTGCACGCCGGGGAGGTCGCGCAGGCAGCGTTCAATCTCCCCGAGCTCGATGCGCTGGCCACGGACCTTGACCTGATGGTCGCGGCGCCCCAGGTAGTCGATCGTTCCGTCGGCCCGGTAGCGCCCGCGGTCGCCTGTGCGGTAGAGGCGCCCGCCCGGTTCGACAGGATGGTCGATGAAAGCCTGAGCGGTCGTCTGCGGATCGTTGAGATAGCCGCGCCCCACCCCCGCGCCCGCAACGCAGATCTCGCCTGGAACGCCGATGGGCACCGGCTGGAGATGTTTGTCGAGCACGAACAGCTGAAGGTTGGCGGTGGGACGGCCGATCGGCACCGAAGCCAACTCGGCCAGCGGACCAACGTCTTCGGCTTCATGCAGGACGTGGTAGGCCACGTTGTCCGCGCATTCCGCCGGACCATAGATGTTGATCAGCGGAATCGATGGAAAGCGATCGAACCACGACTGCGCGAGTGCAGGGGGAAGCGCTTCACCGATCGAAAGGACACAACGAAGATGCAACGTCGGCGGCGTCTCCTGCTCGGCGAGCAGCAGCCGCATCATGCTTGGCACGGTCTGCAGCACCGTGATCTGCTGCCTGGCCACTTCCCGCAGCAGGCGCCGGGGATCGCTGGAGATGGCATCGGGCAGGATGTGCACGCAGCCACCCAGCAAGGGCGCGGCAAGGAACTGCCAGATGGAGATGTCGAACGCCTGAGAGGCGGTCTGGGCGACACGGTCTGCCGGACCGAGGCCCAGGGCGGGTACCTTGCCAAGAAGGTTGTTCAGCATGCCGCGGTGCGTGACCATCGCGCCCTTGGGGTGCCCCGTCGAGCCGGAGGTGAAGACCACGTAGGCCAGGGCGTCAGGTGAATGGCTCGCAGGCACGGGCGTGGCCTCGCCGTCCAGCCAGAGCCGCTGCGTCACCAGGGCGCAGGGTGCCGCGGGCAGGGCTGACAGCATGGCGTCCACGAGCGGAACCGATTCTTCCGAGGCCAGCAGGAGCGCCATCTGGCTGCGCTGCACGAGTTCGACCAGCCGCTGATGGGGATGCCCCGGATCCAGTGGCACGAGGGCGGCGCCCGCCTTGTGGACCCCGATCATCGAAGCCAGGAAGCACAAGCTGCGCTCGCCCAGCACACCCACGAGGGTCTCGGGACCGGCGCCCCGGACTCTCAGGGCCCGGGCGATTCGTGTGCTCCGGTCGTCGAGTTCGCGGTAGGTGAGCTGCTCGTCCATGCACACGGCGGCCACCCGCTCCGGGTGCGCAGCGACCTGCGCCGCGAACAGGGCTGCATAGGACTCGTGGAGGGGGAAGTCATGCCGCGTCTGGTTGAGCGTGCTGAGCAGGAATGTCCGTTCCGAATCCGACATGACCGGAAGTTCGCTGATCGGTGCGTCGACCTGTTCCGCCGCCGCTGCGAGCAAAGTCTTGAAATGCTCGGCGAGGCGCTCGACGGTGGCGCGCTCGAACAAGTCCGTGCTGTATTCGAAGCAGCCGCCCAGGCTGTCGTTCTCTTCCCACATCTCGAGTGTGAGGTCGTACTTGGCGATTGGGGGCTCGACCTGCAGCGGCTGCGATTGCAACCCATCGAACGTGATGGCGGGCACCGGCGGGTTGAACATGAACATCACCTGGAACAGCGGCGAGTGGCTGAGGCTGCGCTCGACCTGCAAGGCATCGATCAATTGCTCAAAGGGAAGATTCTGGTGCGCATGGGCGGCAAGCACGGTTTCACGCACCTGCCCAAGCACCTCGCGGAAGCTCGGCCGGCCCTGCATCCGCAAGCGCAGCACCAGCATGTTGATGAAGCACCCGATCACATCCTCGAACGCCGCCTCGTGCCGGCTGGACACCGGGGTCCCGATGCAGAGGTCCTCCTGGGCGCCGTGGCGCACGAGCAGCACGCCAAAGGCGCTGAGCAGTGTCATGAACAAGCTCGTGCCTTGCTGCTGACTCAGCGCCCTGAGCCTGCCGCTCAAGTCGGGGGGCAGCATGAACGGTAGCCGGCTGCCGCGGTGTGACTGCACCACAGGGCGGGGATGGTCTGTTGGCAGCTCGATGAGTGCAGGCACCCCTGCCAGCTGCTGCCGCCAGTACGCGAGCCCTGCCGCCCAGGCGCCCGTGTCGGCAAGGTGGCGCTGGCTGGCCGAGAAATCGGCGTACTGGTAGGCAAGGGCGCGCAGGCCTGCCGGGATCTGGCGGACCTGGGCCCGGTAGAACGCTGCGATCTCACGCAGCAGGATCGGTGTCGACCAGCCGTCGCTGGCGATGTGGTGCACGGTCAGCAGCAACCAATGTTCATCGAGGGCCAGCCGCAGCACCTGTGCCCGCAGAAGCGGCGCGGCCTGCAGATCGAAGGGACGAGAGGCCTCCTGGTCCGCCAGTTGGCGTGCGCGTGTCTGGCGCGTCGCGTCGGGAAGCGGCAGCAGGTCGACCAGCGGGCACGGCACCGCTGTTGGCGCGGCGATTGACTGGACGGCATGCCCGTCGCTCAGGGCCACGCTGGTGCGCAAGGCCTCATGGCGCTCCACCACGGCACTCAGCGCCGCTTGGAGGGCGGCAAGGTCAAGTGCCCCGACGAGGCGCAGACCACCGGCCATGTTGTAGACCGCGCGGCCTGGTGCGAGGCGGTCGAGGAACCACAGCCGTTGCTGGGGGAAGGAGAGGGGGAGGGGCCGGCTGCGGTCGGCGCGGACGCAGACCGGGGCCGCCGCGCCGGGGGACGACCTCTCGGCCCGCAGGGCGTCGATCCTCGCCGCCAGCTGGCTCAGCAGTGGCGCTTCGAACACCACGCGCAGCGCGAGCTCCAAGCCCAGTCTCTGGCGCAAGCGCGCGGAGAGTTGCATGGCCAGCAGCGAGTGCCCGCCCAGTTCGAAGAAGTTGTCGTTGGCGCCCACGCGGTCCAGCTTGAGCAGTTCGGCCCAGAGTTCGGCCAGCAAGGCTTCGGTGTGCGTGCCGGGTGCGACATGGCGCTCCATGCTTCGGTGCGTGTGCGGTGCTGGCAAGGCCTTGCGGTCGGCTTTGCCGTTGGGTGTCACGGGCATGTGGTCGAGCAGCACGATGTGCGCCGGTACCAGAAGGGCGGGCAGACGCTCCCGCAGGAATGCCTTGAAGCACCGTGACGCCTCGGCCCGGACTGCATTGAACAGCGGGTTGTTGGTGCAGGCCTGCAGTACTGCGTCGGCCGTGAAAGAGGCGGGATGTGGGAAGGCGACGGGCGCATCAGGTCCTGCCGCGGGCCGCCACAACAGGGCGTGGAAGCTTCCCCGGTTGTCGCCCCCGGCCCAACTGAGTTCCAGCCGGTAGCCCGCCTGGGCGCTCCACTGGGCAAGCTCGAAAGCAGACAGGCCTCGCGCTTGCGCCAGGGCAGGCTCCGGGCGGGCCCTCAAAGCCGCGGCGGTGGAAAGAGGGTCGGCCTTCTCCAGCAGTTCGCAACCGACCGCGTCACCGATGACACGGGCGTTCGGGATGTCATGTATGCACAAGGCGTCATGCTGGCCCCGGGAGAGCATGCGTTGGAGCCCGGCGGGTGTCAGGCCCTCCTTCTGCCAGTGCAATGCCAGGAAGCCCTGCACTTCAGGCAGGGGCGTCAGGTGCAGGACGACGTCGTAGCGGAACCTGCTCATCTCGTTGTCGTGGCGGCAGGCTTTGGGCAGGATGCGCAGCGCACGGATGGCCGGGATCCTGCGTTGCAGCACTGCGAAGAAGCCGGGTGCGACAAGCAATTCCTTCTCAAAGGACATGGCCTGCCCTGTCTGCTCACGCAGTTCGCTGCAGGGCCTGTCCGCCGGGCTGCGGAACAACTGTACGGCGCTTTGGAACGCACCCTGCAAGGACAGGTGTCGAACGTCGCCGATGAACAGCCTGCCTCCGGGCGCCAACGCCCGCATGGCGCCCTCGATCACGTCGGCCAGGTAGCCGGCGTCCGGAAAGTACTGGATCACCGAGTTGATGACCACCGTGTCGAAGCCGCCCTCGGCGAGACCCGAGAAGTCCCGTGCGGGACGATGCAGCAGCTGCACGTGGTCCCAGCCCTGGCGGTGGACCCTGGCCTGCAAGGCCTCCAGCGTCCGTGCGGACAGGTCGGTGCCGACATACGCTTCGCAATGCGGTGCGATGTTCATCAGCACAGAGCCCGTGCCGCAGCCGATCTCCAGCAGCCGGCGGGGCTGCAGTGCAAGGATGCGCTCCAGCGTATGGGCAACGAAGTCCTGCATGTCGACCTCGGGCAGTGGCTCGCCGGTATAGCTGCTGACCCAGCCGGTGAAGTCGAGGCCGGTGTCTGTGCCTGCCTCGGAGGCGCCCGTGATGCGGTCGTACAGGTCCTGCCACTGAGCCACGCGCGCGGCTTGTTGCTCACGCTCGAGCTGTTGGTGGAACGCCGTGTGCGCCACGACGTAGGCGACCAGGCGCCGGTCACCGGGGGTGTCCTCCCGCACCGCGACCAGCGCCTCGCGGATGCCGGGATGGGACTGCAGGGTGGCCTCGATCTCGCCCAGCTCGATGCGCTGGCCATGAAGCTTCACCTGGTGGTCGACACGGCCGAGGTACTCGATCACGCCGTCCCCTCGCCAACGCGCCAGGTCGCCGCTGCGGTAAAGGCGGTCGCCCGGTCGACCGAAGGCGTCGGGCACGAAGCGCTCCGCGGTCAGGTCCGGTCGGCGGTGATAGGCGCGCGCCAGTTGGGCGCCACCGATGTACAGCTCGCCGGCCACGCCGACCGGCACGGGTTGCATCTCGTCATCAAGCACGTAGACGCGGGTGTTGGCGATCGGGCGGCCGATGGGCACGGTGGCGTCGGGTGCTTCGATGCAGGTCCAGGCCGTGACGTCGATCGAGGCCTCGGTGGGGCCGTACAGGTTGTGCAGGAGGGCAGGGGACTGCTGCCGGAAGCGGCGGGCCAGCTCGGTGGGAAGGGCCTCTCCGCTGGCGATCACCCGCCGCAGTGACGTGCAGGTGGGCAGTGCACCATGGTCGATGAACGCTTGCAGCATCGAAGGGACGAAGTGAAGGGTGGTGATGCCGTGGCGCTGTACCAGCTTGGCCAGCCGGGCAGGATCCTGGTGGTCACCAGGCAGGGCGACCACCAGGACGGCGCCTGTCATCAGGGGCCACAGGAACTCCCATACCGACACGTCGAAGCCGAAGGGTGTCTTCTGCAGGACCCGGTCATCGGGTGTGAGCGCATAGGCCTCCTGCATCCACAGCAGGCGGTTGACCAGGCCGGCGTGGGGCACGCCAACGCCTTTCGGGGTTCCCGTGGAGCCGGAGGTGTAGATGAGGTAGGCCAGCTGCTGTGGGTGCACCTGGACCTGCGGATCGGTGGAGGGGAAGGCCACCGCCTGGGCCAGGTCGAGGTCAAGCACCCTCAGACGCGGGATCTGGAGCCCCAGGCGGGACCACAGGGCGGCCGTGGCCAGCGCCCAGCCACTGTCCATGTCGGAAAGCATGGCGGCCAGACGCTGCGGCGGCAACTCCGGATCGAGAGGTACATAGGCTGCGCCGGCCTTCAGGATCGCCAGCAGGCCGACGACCATCTCGACCGACCGCTGCGCGCAGAGGCCGACCAGCGCATCAGCCCTGACCCCCGCTTCGATCAGGCGATGGGCCAGGCGGTTGGCCGCCTGGTTCAGCATGCCGTAGGTGAGCTGCTGCGCCTCGAAGATGAGTGCGGTGGCATCTGGCGTGGTCCGGGCCTGCTGCTCGATCAACTCGTGCACCGGACGGGCCTGTGGGTAGTCGACGGCGGTGGCGTTCCAGGTTCGCGTCACCCTCTCATGCTCTGCCCGGCCAAGAAGGGGCAGGGAGGCGACACTGAGGTCCGGTGAGCGCTGCGCAGCCTCGAGCAGGTGCACCAGCCGCTCCTGAAGGGCCGTGATGTCTTCCTCGCTGAAATGTGAACGGCGGTAGACGAAGTCCACCTGCACGAGTGCGTCATCACTGAACTCGCGCACGAACAGCATCAACGGGTTGACTTGATGCTCGGCGACCATGGGCTGCGCGGCCCCGCCACGGGTGCTGCCGAATGTGACTTGGTAGTCGTGGCGTTCATAGGAAATGCCGATGTCGAACAGTTGGGGCTGCTCGGCGTCGGCATGGCCGGCTTCGCGGTTCAAGTGGCTGAGCGGGAACCGTTGGTGCCTGTAGTCCTGCTTCAACTCGCGGCCGATGGCACGCAGCAGGTCGGTGAAGCTGAGGGAGCGGGCAAAGCCGAAGCGAGCGGCCGTGACGCTGGCGAACATGCCGGCCGTGGCCTTGAAGGACGCGTTGGCGCGGTTGAGCATGGACAGACCCATCACCATCTCGTCGCACCGCTGGGTGCGGGTGAAGTAGACATAGACCGCGCCCAGGATGGCATGGAAGGTGGTGGCACCCTGCGCTGTGGCAAAGGCGGAGAGGCGGTCGTACCACTCCCTAGGCAGCCAGAGGCTGCTGTGCGCGCTGCGGATGCCGAACGCTTGGGAAGGGGCGTGCCGTGCCTTTAGCAATGGCGCAGGTGGCGACGAGAACTTCCGCCGCCAGTGCCGTTGCTGGACCTGGAACGCTTCCGACTGTGCATAGGCGAGGTCATTGGCGATGAAGGCCTGGTAGGTAGGGGCCGGCGCAGGATCGGCGGCAGCCGCCTGCCGAGCGGCGTAGATCTCGGCCTGCGAACGTATCAGCAGCGCGACCGTCCATCCATCGGCAATCAGGTGGTGATAGCAGACGAAGTAGAAGAATGAAGCCGGTGCCACCCTGAGCAGGGCATGGCGAAACAGCGGGCCACTCCACAGATCGAACGGTTCGGAGAAGCGCCGGCGCATCCATCGCTGCGCGGTTTGCTCGGGGTCGTCTTCGCCGGTGAGGTCAAGCAGAAGAAGTGGGTTGTCCACCCCCTTGTCGAACGACTGCAGAGGGAGGCCGCCGTACGACGGGTCCGGGACCAGCCGGGTCCTCAGGACATCATGCCGCCGGACCAGGTGCGAAGTCGCATCGCGGAACGCGTCCAGGTCGATCTCGCCATCGAGCCGCATGTACCCACCGACGTGGTACAGCGCTTCGTGACCATGCAGCATCTGATCCCACCAGATGTCACGTTGGGGCAAGGTCAGGGGGTGGGCACGCGGCTCCATGCTGATTTCCATGCGCAGGGCTCCGATCTCAAGCGGCCTGCAGCTGGCGGCGCAGGCTGAGCGGGCGCATGTCCACCCACACCTCGCGGATGAAGGCCATGCACTCTTCCCTGACGCCCGACTTGCCCGCATCGCGCCATCCCGGCGCATTCAGACGGTTGGCGGGCCACAGGGCGTATTGTTCCTCGTGATTGAGAACGACTTTGTATTGGGAGGCGGCTTCCATCGATGTCATTTCCTTTGGCAAATCTCAGGGCACAAAAATCGGTGAGCCTAGAAAGCCGAGATGACGATGGAGTGAAAGAGAGAGGCGAAAGTGTGCGTTGGCAGTCGAGGTACTGAGTTCTGTTGGGAAAGGATCAAGGCCGCTCGTCGAGCGCCTCCTGAGGCTTGCCGGTCAGGCGGCGACGCGCTCATGACACGAGATGGCACGTCGGCAGCGATGCGTTGTCAGGCCGCCCCGAAAAGAAATATCCATGCCGACATATTTAAAAAAATACGGGGCTCACTAAGGGAAACTCATGACCGCTATGTCGTGAGATGCCCCTATTTTTTAGGGCGGCGTCAGTGCGTGTGAGTTAGCATGCATGCGCGCAACGCTCGCCAAATTGTCTGCTGAAACTCCTCATTTCCTGAAGAGAAATCATCTACAGAAAGGGCCAGGCCGTGAATCTCTCATTGCTTCGCGCAGTCATGTTGATTGGTTTAATAAGCTGGGCTGCTCCAGGCTTGTCCCAATCGCGGGAAGACGAACAGAAGGAAGCGGTGGCCATGGCTGAAAGGGCTGCCAAGTACCTCAAGACCAATGGCAAGGACAAGCTGATCGAGGCCGTGAACAACAAGGATCCTCAGTTCATCTCGGGAGAAATCTACGCCATCGTCCTGGCCCTTGATGGCACCCACCTTGCCCATCCCACCAACCCCAAGCTGATCGGAAAGTCGATGCTGGACGTTCCCGATCCGGACGGAAAAATGTTCCGGAAAGAGAGAGTGGATCTGGCCGCCGGCAAGGGCTCAGGCTGGGTCGACTACAAGTACAAGAATCCGACCAACAACAAGATCGAGCAGAAGACAGCCTATGTCCTGAAGGCGGGTGACGTCATCCTCTCCGTGGGCGTGTACAAGAACTGACGCCTTGGTCCGTCTTTGGCGGGGGGCTCCATGATTCGTTTTTCGAACTTTCGCCTTGGGGCCCAGCTCTGGCTTGGCCCAGGGGTGACACTGTTCCTGCTGGCGCTGGTATCGGCGATCGCCACGTTCGGGGTGCTTCGGCAGGAGGCATCGCTCAGTCTGCTGGTTGATACCCGTAACCCCAATTTGCTGCAGACCATCGACGTGCTTGAGCACCTCAACTCGGTCCACGCCCGCACCTATCAGCTTCTCGCGTGGAGCAACGCCAGCTACTCCGAGGAACAGTTGAACAAGTTGGGCAAAGAGATTGGCACGGCCGCTTCTCAGATCACGCCACTGACCAAGGCCTTGCAGGACCTGGGCGGCATGTCGGAGGAGGAGCGGCGCATCGCCGAGGCCATGTCTGGGGATGCGGCTCAGTTCGCCGATGCGATCGCCAAAGTGCTGGAGATGGCCTCGGTGGACCAGTCTGTGGCCACCACCATGATGATCAAGGCCGAGCAGCCCTTCCAGGGTGTGCTCAAGCACGTGTTGGCCTTGCGGAAAACGCAGGAGCAGCTGGCGCGTGAGGCAGCGCAGCAAGCTGACGCGCTGGCTGACCGGGTGCTGTGGTCGGTGTTTGGTACGGCCCTGACAAGCCTGATCCTGGCCAGCGTGCTGACCGTGGCTGTGCGGCGCTCCATCCTGCGGCCGGTGCTGCAGATGTATCACACGGCCGAGCAGATGAAGCAAGGCAAGCTGAGGGCGCCGGATGCGGGGACCGGCCATGATGAGCTTTCGGCCGCGTCACGAGCCTTGTCGGAGGCACTCGGGAACGTGCGCGCTTCGATACGCACAGTGTTGCAAGCCGCCGAGCAGATCAAGCTGGCCATCAAGGAGATTGCTCAAGGCAACATCGATCTTTCGCAGCGCACCGAAATGCAGGCTGCCCGGCTGCAGGAGGCCTCCGCAGGCATGAATTCCCTGGCGGACACGGTTTCTCGCACAGCAGGCAGTGCCCAAGACCTGTTGCAGGTTTCGCACGAGTCCATGGACGCGGCACAGCGCAGCAGCGTGGTGGTGCAGGAAGCGGTGGAGGTCATGTCGGCGGTGACGCAGTCGGCTACGCAGATTCGCGACATCATTGGCGTGATCGATGCCATTGCGTTCCAGACCAACATCCTCGCGCTCAATGCCTCCGTGGAGTCGGCGCGGGCCGGCGAGCACGGCCGGGGTTTCGCGGTGGTGGCTTCCGAGGTTCGTGGCTTGGCGCAGCGCTGCAGCCAGGCAGCCAATGAGATAAAGGCCTTGATCACAACTTCGGTGGCTCAGATCGACAAAGGGGCGGAACTGGTGAATCACGCCGGAACGTCGATGCAACTGGTCGTGAATTCAGCTCAGGGTCTGGTCAGCGAGGTCGGCACCATTCACGGGGCGACGCAGGCCCAAAGCGCCGAGCTGGACCGCCTGAAGATGGTGATCCAGGCAGTCGACTCGGCGACCCAGCAAAACGCCGCCCTGGTCGAGCAGGTAGCCGCTGCGGCGGGTTCGCTGCGTGAGGAGTCCAACCGCTTGGTGGATTGCGTGATGGTTTTCCAGATCGAAGAGAACATGGCTGTTGGCAAGGATGAATAAAGCCGTCGTCCGGAGGGCTCACCCATCGGTGCCGTGAATGCAAACGCGGTTACGCCCGGTGCGCTTGGCACGGTAGCAGGCCCTGTCGGCCGCTTCCTGAACGGCAGCAGCGTTGACAAAACTTCGAGTGACGGACACGACTCCAATGCTGGCGCCGACCTGAAAGGTGTGCCCATCCCATTCGAAATGCCATTCCGCCACCGTGCGACGCAGCTTCTCCGCCAAGAGCTCCGCATTGTCAGCCGGGCAGTGGTACATCAGCATGGCGAACTCGTCCCCGCCCAGGCGAGCCACCACGTCGGTCTTGCGCGCCAGGCGCATGAACAGGGCTGCGAGCTGCTTGAGCAGTTCGTCGCCCGCGGCGTGGCCACAGGTGTCGTTGACGAGCTTGAACTTGTCCAGGTCGATCATGACCACGGAATGCTGCTCCTGGTCTTGCAGCGAGTCGACCAGACGCTGGAGTTCATGCTCGTAGGCAGCTTTGTTCACCAGCCCGGTCATGGCGTCGTGGCTGGCTCGCCAGGCAAGCTCCTGAGCCGCGGCGCGTTCCACCGCCACATTGCGCAGCACGACCACCGCACCATCGATGTCGCCGCTGGCCGTGTGGATCGGAGCGGCCGAGTTGTCGATCGGCAAGACGATATCCAGGCGGGTGCGCAACATGGCTTGCGAGACCGACTTGATGTGGCCCGCCTCCATGGCGGCGTTGGCCAGGTCGGGTGTCACGGGGTTGCCG
The DNA here is from genome assembly GCA_966252435.1 of uncultured Burkholderiales bacterium. Lineage (GTDB taxonomy): Bacteria > Pseudomonadota > Gammaproteobacteria > Burkholderiales > Burkholderiaceae_C > CANHBY01. The sequence goes on from CBINPE010000038.1 coordinate 17,873, forward strand.
GCCTCGTCGAGAACGAGTGCCACCTCGGCGAAGCGCTTGCCCATCGCTTCGGATAAAAGCCAACCGGTCAGCCGCTCGGCGGCCTTGTTCATCGCCGTGATGAGGCCAGCCTTGTCGGTGGCGAGCACGGCGTCGCCAATCGATTGCAGGGTCACCTCTGCACGCTCTTTTTCCTGCTGCAGGGATATTTCGGCAGCGCGGCGGGCTGCGGCCATCCCCGCAAACTCCTCAGCCACTTGCTGTAGCTCCTGTGCGGAACCCCGGCCCTCGCGCCGCGGCTCTGTGAGGCCGGAACCTTCCTTCAGGCGTCGGATGTCGCGCCGAAGCTCGTCCAGCGGCAGCAGCATACGGGCCACCAGTATCCACATTGCTGGGAACAACAAGAGGGCGAGCAACGCACCAGCCAACAGCATTTGTTGCGACAGACGGTCCAGGGAAGCGTAGGCTTTCTCGTTGCTCACGACGCCGATCAGTGTCCAGTCTGTCGAGCTGATGGCTTGGAATGCATAGAGGCAACGCGCGCCCTGGCTGTCGGGGCCGGCAAGGGATGAGGCCGCATCCTGCAGCCCTTTGCGGATGATGGCGGTGGCGGGTCCGAGCTTGTCGACGGATTGACCGACTTTCGTGGGATCCGGGTGCAGCACCACACGGGCATCGCGCGTGACCACCACGAAGTGCCCACGGTCGGTGTCGCGTGCGGCGGCACTGAACAACTGGTCGTGATTGATGGCCAGGGTGCCGACGGCCACGCCGCGCAGCTTCCCAGACTCGTCGTAGACGCGGTAGGTCAGCGGAATGACCGGCTCTTGGCTGAGCAGGCTGCGTGTGGGCGGACCGACAATGGCTTTTCGCAGGCTGGAGGTGAACCAGGGCTCCTGGGCGATGGATGAGCCCGGGATCGAGGGCCGCGACGCGATCATCTTGCCTTGGGTGTCGTAGATGGCGATGCTCTCGAAAGCCTGCTGAATGCCAGCGCGCGCGGTCAGGTAGTAGTGCAGGGTGTCGGAATCGCGCAGCTGGCTGCCGGGAATGTTGGCGGCAAACTCGCTCAGGGAGGCACGTGCCAGTCGCAACCGGGCGTCGAGTTCGCTGGCTACACGCGCGGTATATGCCTCGTGCTGCGACACTGTCGAGGCGACCACGCTTCTCTCCGAAAGACTGGACTGCAGGCTGGTGACCCCTGCGATGCCGAGCGCAGCCAGCAAAGCGGCAGCCAGCGCTGTTCTGCCTTTCAAGGTTCTGAGCACGGATATCTCCAGACTGCCTGGTGGTGCGCAGGGGCTTACGGTGGCCTGGCACCTGAACAGCACAGGCCATCCACATATCGGCAGGACGACCGCCGCCTTGAGCGTGTTCAGAGGGAATCAAGTTTTGTTGCCAAATGCCGAAGCGGCAGTCATCACCTGGGCTGCGTCCACCATGTCCTTTGTCCGATACCTGCTCCTTTTGTCGCTTTTATGGGTCTGTGCCGGCGCTCGGGCCGATGCTGTTTATCCCACCCGCCCCATCACGCTGATCGTGCCATTTGCTGCCAATGGGCCCACGGATGTGATTTCACGCAGCGTGGCAGGGGCCATGAGCAAATACCTGAAGCAAGCGGTCGTCATCGAAAACGTCGGTGGTGCCGGAGGCACCGTGGGGGCGGCGCAGGTCGCACAGGCCGAGCCGGATGGCTATACGCTCCTGCTCTACCACGTCGGCATGGCCACTGCGCCGTCGCTGTACCCCGACCTGCCATTCGATCCGCTGCGCGACTTCGACTTCATCGGGGAAGTCACCGATGTGCCGATGACCTTGGTGGCGCGCCCGGACTTTCCCGCCTCGAACTTTGGAGAAATGCTGGCCTACCTCAAGGCGAACCGCAACAAGGTGCGCTTGGCCAACGCAGGTGCAGGGTCCGCGTCACACCTGTGTGGAAGGCTGCTGATGTCGGCGATCGAGCTGGATCTGAAGACAGTGGTCTACAAGGGAACGGGTCCTGCCATGGACGATCTGCTGTCCAGCAAGGTCGACCTGTTATGCGACCAGACAACCAACACGACACCACAGATCCGCGCGGGAAAAGTCAAGCCGATGGGCATCACGACGGCTCACCGGGTGATGTCCTTGCCAGACATCGCGACCTTGCAGGAAGGCGGACTGAAGGACTTTCACGTGGCCGTGTGGCATGCCTTGTACGTGCCAAAAGGCACACCACCTCCGGTCATCAGGCGCCTGACGGAAGCCTTGCAAGCGGCACTGCAGGACTCGGGCGTGAAGGCGCGTTTCAACGATCTCGGCACGGACCCTGTCCCTCTGGAAAAAGCCACACCGCAGTACGTGAGACAGCACTTGAGTGCTGAGATCAAGCGATGGGAGCCGGTCATCAAGCGGGCGGGGTCGTTTGCAAATTAAATAAAGGGATGGAGCAACTGCCGATTCCCCCTTAGAGTGCCGTGTTCAAGGAGAGCGACATGGCGGATGATTTCGTTTTTGCCCCACCTCCGTTCGAACCGGAGGCTGCCCGCGCGACGCTGGTACGCCAGCTGCGCGAGTTGAAACTGGTGGAGCGCCAGGGGGTGTTCGAATGGCAGGGATGTCCCATCGCGCGTGTTCACCTCGGTGAGGCGGAGCGGGCCCTGCAGCTCGACGTGGCCAAGGCACCTTCGCGTTCGCCCACCTGGGAGCGCACCACGGTGCGCGATCACGCCGTGCTGAGGCGCTTCATCGACGACCTCAAGAAGCGGCTCAAGGCCTGGGAGGATCACCGGGACGCGAGCTGAGGGCCTTGGCCAATGACCGGCCGCCACTGTCCGTTGGCGTAGCGCGCGAAGCCACCGCCATCGACGAAGCGCCACAGGTGCAGCCAGTCGTTGTCGAGAAGTTGACGCACGACGGTGTGGTTGTCGATCACGCGTTCGATCGCCTCGGCCGGCGCGTCGATCACCACCGTCAGCCGCAGCGGCTCGTGCCGCCAATGCGTGCCGTCGTGCAGCGACTGTTGCGCCAGGCCGATGCGCAGGTCGCCGCCGTTGCCCTCGAAAACGCCGATGCGGCCGCCGACCACGTTGTGCAGCAACTTGTTCCCGCTGCCCAGGCGCTGCGGGTCGCAGGTGGAGGCGTGGTACTGCCAGTTGATCCAGTGCGTCACCAGCATCGGTGCGGTCATCAGCAGCTCCAGCACGCTCCCGTCGGGGTCGTGGGCCGCCTCGTAGTCGTGCAGGAAGACACGGCCGTCGAGCATGGTGCCCCGGCTGCGGGCACGCGGCGCCAGGAGGAAGGCCGCGTTGCCGGCCAGGCCCCACTCCGGTCGCGTCTGCGCGCCGTCGTTGGCGCGGCGGCGCATCTGCTCGAGCAGCGTGGCGTGTGGCATCCGGGGATCGAGCCCGAGCGTGGCGGCGCGTTCGCGGCGAACCTGGTCGCCCGCCTGCAGGAACACTGCCTGCAACCGGGCCCAGCGTGTGCGCGAGGCGTCGTCCAGCAGGTCGAGGTCGAAGCCCTCGATCTCGTCGGTGGTCGTGTTGTGCAGTGCCGCGACGAAGGCGACGCGGTCGGGCAGGGCGATGCCGCGCGCGCGCAGGCCCGCCTGCACCTGCGGCTCGTTCAACAGCCGGGCCAGCACGCGGGCGTTGACCTCGCCGCTCTGCCCGCAGCAGGCACCGCAGTCCAGCGCGGCGGCCTGCGCGTTGTTGGCGCTCTGGCTGCCGTGGCCGACCAGCAGCACCAAGGGTGCGAGGCCGCGGTCCAGGCCCATGACGTGCAGCACCTGCGCGGCGAGCGCCACTTTCGCGCCAAGGTCCAGGCCGGCGAGCACCGGCCTGCACACCGGCCGGTAACGCGGTGCCAGGCCGGCGCTGTCGACAGTGCGGCGCGCCGCGGCCGATGGGCGCAACCACTGCGCCAGCTTGCCGACGTAGCCGCCCCCGATGGCCTCGACCGACGAAAAGGCCGTGCCTGGCCAGCGGCCCGTGGCGTCCCACCGTTGCACGTTGGCGAAGTGCTGCAGCCGCGCGCGGCGGGCGGGGGCTTGGAGCGCGTCGCCGGACGGGCCGAAGTCGGCGGCGGTGTCAGCCACCCGCTCGGTCACGTCCAGCGCTGGCGCCAGCAGGCCCGGCAGTTGCGGACGCCGCGCCGCGGTGGCCAGCGGCGTATAGGCCAGCGGCAGGCCGAAGAAACCCGCAAAGCCGATCGTCTGCACAGCCGGCCAGGCCGACTCGATGGCCCGGCGCAAGGGCTCGCTGCGCACGTCGATGCAAAAGGCGGCCTGGACCTCGAAGCGGGCCTCCGCGGGCCGCACCGGGTCCAGGGGCGCCACAGCCCTCAGCCGCTGGGCCAGGCCGCGCTGGTACCCCACCTCGTACGCCAGCTGCCAGACCTCGTCGACCCTCAGGGCCGCCTCGGCCTGCTGAAGCAGCGCCGGCGCACGCCGCCATTCGGCCTGCAGCGCGGCGAAGGCGCGTTGTGCCGCCTGGTCGTCGCGGCGCGCCAGCAGGATCGGCCCCCAGGCCAGACGGATTGCGAGCAGGTCGCGCAGGTGCGTGTCGCTGCCCCCGCCCTGGCGCGCTTCCCAGCCGAGGTAGGCGCACCATGACGCCCAGCCGTTCACGGTGAGCAGCACGGCCTCGAGGTAGTCAGCCCAGGCCTCTTCAGGCAGCCCCAGCTGGCGCAGCACCCAGCGCTCGGCGTCCGCGCGCGTGGCGGGCAGCGCAGCGAGGCTGTGCGCCAGGTCGGGCAGGCCCATCAGCACGCCGATGCCGTGGTCGTGCGTGAGCGTGTCGCGCCAGAAGGCGTAGAGCCCGGCCGTCCGGTCAGGCTGCCAGTCGGCTTGATGGGCGTCGAAATAAGCTGCGCAGACCTGGCTCACCTGGTGCGTGACGGCCTGCCGCCACGACAGGCGCCGCCGGCCCTGCGGGTCGTCGTCGAGCACGTCGATCAGCAGGGGCAGCCGGGGCAGCTCGGGCGTCTGGGTGAGTGCCGCCACGGCCTGGCTGGCGTCGAGGCCGGTGGCCCGGGCCTCGGGACGTTGTGCCAGTGCCTCCTCGAGGTCGGCGGCGGAGATGCGGCCGGACATCCAGGCCTGGTGGAACAGCGCACGCGCCGGGAACACCCGGATGCCTCCCAGCACGGCCATGCGCGCGGCCACGGTGCGCACGCGGAGCCCGATGCGCTGCCAGTGGGGATTGACGGCGATGGCGCGGTCCAGGGGCCACGCCGGCGCCACCGCGCGGCAGGCCCGCGCGCAGGCGTCATCGATGCGTTGGTCGACGTCGGCCGCGGAGGGGGCGGGCTCAGCGGACAGCGCCAGGCCGCGGCCCGGCCTGGCGAGAGGCTTCAGCAAGGGTTTCATCGTCAGTTCCTCGGTTCGGGTCATTCGGTGGCGGCTGCGGTCCAGCGCGCGGGCCACAGGCGCAGCGTGGCGCGCGTGGCGAACTCGTCGATGTAGAAACCGGCGTAGCTCCAGCGGCGCCAGTGGGCCAGCGCCGACGGGCGGGCGTTCAGCAGCGCCAGGCCGACGTAGAGCAGGGCCATGCCGGACAGTGCCACCAAGCCAGCCGGCTCGTCTGGCATGTCACTCACGCCGAAGGGCAGCGCGTGGCCGGCCAAGGCGGCCAGCACGAGCACCGTCACCATGCCGGCACCGGCGAACGCGCCTTGCCATGCACCGGGTGCGTCAGCGTGCCGCTGCGCCGGCAGCCACAGCAGCGGTGCCCACGCCAGCGCCAGCACGCCGCTCCACCACCAGGGCCACGCCGCTGACGGCCACAGCATGGCGTGCAGCCAGAGCAGCGCCGCGACGAGGGCGGCCGCCCCCAGCGGCGCCGCGATCAGGCTTGCGACCGAAGGCGCCGCGGCATCGCGCATCGTGCGCAGGCGCGTCGATTCCACGGTGCCGGCGGCGGCGAGGAAGGCGTGCGCCTTGTAGAGCGAATGGCCGATCAGGTGCAGCAGCGCCAGCGTGTACAAGCCCAGGCCGCACTCCATCACCATGAAGCCCATCTGGGCCACGGTCGACCAGGCCAGGCGCACCTTGATGCTGACGCGTGTCAGCATCACCAGGCCGGCGAGCACCGCGGTCACCAGGCCAGTGCCCACGAGCAGCCAGCGGGCGATCGGCGCCGCCGCCAGCAAGGGCGCGAACCGGATCAGCACGAAGCCCCCCAGGTTGATCACCCCTGCATGCAGCAGCGCCGACACTGGCGTGGGCGCCTCCATCACCTGGATCAGCCAGCCGTGCACCGGCAGCAGCGCCGTGCGCAGGACCACGGCCATCGCGAGGCAGACCGCGCTGGCCTGCAGCGCCAGCGAAGGCGCGTGGGCTTCGAGATGGCGCCACAGGCCGGAGAGCGAGCCAGACCCGACCTCGTGCCATGCCAAGGCGGCCGCAGCGATCAGCAGGCCATCCGCCAGGCGGTCGGCCAGGCGCTTCTTGTGCGCCGCCAGCAGGGCGAAGGGGCGATCGCCATAGAAGCACAGCAGGTGCTGCAAGGCCAGACCGACGGCCGCCCAGGCGGCGATGAGCACCAGCCAATGGTCGGCCACCAGCATCAGGTGCACGGCGGCCAGCACGCCTGCGAGCGCGGCCACGTAGCGCGGTTGGCCGGGTTCGCCTTGCAGGTAGCGCGCAGAGAACACCCCGATCACCGTGCCCAGCACCTGCACCAGCACCGCCACCCAGGCGCCCGTGAGCGTGACCGCAAGGCCTGGCGGCAGAGCCTCAGGCTTGCCTGGCTCTGCCAGGAGTTGCGCGCCGAAGCCCGCGGCGGTGCTGGCGATCCCGGCGATCGCGAGCATGCGGAACCGCCGCCAGGCTGTCGGCACGTCCACATCGCGCCGAAGCGGCATGGCCGCGAGCATCAACACGACAGGCAAAAGGCTGCAGTCCAGCAGCAGCGTGTTCGCAGAAATCATCAGCGGTACTCCGGTAGAAAGGCGAGGCGCGCGGATGTTGCTGGAGGGAATTGGTTCTGTAAAATTCATTGATGAGAACTTTTTGATCTCATTAACAGAACGATGAACGTCGATCAGCTGAACTTCCATCACCTCCTGTATTTCTGGCGCGTTGCGAAGACCGGCCACCTCACCCAGGTGGCCAACGAATTGCACGTCTCCCAGTCGGCGTTGTCGAACCAGATTCGCCAGCTCGAGGACCGGCTGGGCGAGGCGCTGTTCGAGCGCACCGGCCGCCGCCTCGTGCTGACCGACACGGGGCAGCTGGTGCTGTCGTACGCCGAGAACATCTTCGGTCTGGGCCAGGAGCTGTTGGGCCGGTTGAAGGTTCAGGGCGAGGGCATGGTGCGGCTGCGTGTGGGCAGCGTCGCCACGCTGTCGCGCAACTACCAGGAGAACTGGATCCGACCGCTGCTTGCCGACCCGATGGTGACGCTCACGCTGGAGTCGGGGATGCTGGACGAGCTGCTGCGTCGCCTGCTTCAGCACCAGCTTGACGTGGTGCTTGCGAACGAGGCGGTGCCGGCCGATCCCGACCGGCCGCTGCATTGCCGCTTCCTGGGCAGCCAGGACATCTCCCTTGTCGGCCCGGCGGCGATGTGGCGTGGGCGCACGCTGCGCGTCCCCGAAGACCTCGGCGGTGTCGAACTGGCCCTGCCGGGCCCGCGCCATGCGCTGCGCGGTCAGTTCGATGCATTGTGCGTGGCTGCGGGCGTCGCTCCCCGTTTGCGGGCCGAGGTGGATGACATGGCGATGCTGCGCCTTGTGGCGCGCGATAGCGGCTGGCTCACGGTGCTGCCCGAGGTGGTGGTGCAAGACGAGCTGCGTGCGGGCGTGCTCGTGATCGTCGGCCGGTCGGCGCAGCTGCAGGAAAACTTTTACGCGATCACCACGCTGCACCGCCACCGCATGGAGCGGCTGGAGCAATTGCTGGCACAGCGGCCTGCGCCGGCGGCGCGGCGGCGGGAGCGGTCGGCGAAAGCCAGAGCTGCCTGAAACAAGCGCTCGACCTGGGTGCGCACGGCGTGCTCGCCAAGCCCTTCGCGAACGAGGACCTGCTGGAGGCCGTCACGCGAGTCCTGGGCGAGCCACCGTCAGGCCGGCGCAGCGGCAGCACCAACCGGGGCTGAAATGAAACATCGATTGCATTCAATTCAACCGCACTTGCCGATGGCCGGCCCCGGCCCCACTTCACCTCGACCGAAAGGAAGCAGCCATGAGCTTACAGATTGCAACTCACACAGTTCATCTCACCACTGTCTGAATCCGTGAGCAATTACCGCAGGTCCTGCTTCAGTTGCGGCACCGTGTACCGAAAGTAGATGAACCGAGTTATCGCCACCCCGCACCGCTCGGTGCAGGCTGTCGCATCCCGATTGAACGGGTCGCCCCGACCCGCTTCACCCAGCCACCAGATCGGAGCGCATGAGCCCATGAAAACAAACCTGACCCCGGGCGGCCGCCGTGCCGATCTGAACCGCCGAGTCGTCGCGAGTGTCTTGCTGGCGGTGGCTTGCCACCTGCCCGGTGCCGCGATCGCCGCGGAGCCGGTGTCGCTCGCCGATGCGCGGCAGTTCGTCGCCAACGCGGCGCAGCATGGTGCCCCCTGGCGCGGCCCGCAATCGGGCCCCGCGGGCCAACCCGGCAAGACCATCGCCATCGTCGCCGAAGACCTTCGCAACGGCGGCATCGTCGGTGTTGCACAAGGTGTTCGCGAGGCGGCGAGTGTGCTCGGCTGGAGAGTCAAGATCATCGATGCCGGCGGCTCGGCGGCTGGCCGCACCAAGGCGTTGGCGGCCGCGTTAGCCCTCGCACCTGACGGCCTTGTGCTGTGCGGTTCGGATTCGATCGAGGCCAAGCCCGGGCTCGTCGCCTTTGCCGACCGGGGCGTGCCCATCGTCGGCTGGCACGCGGGCCCGGCGTCGGGACCCATCGCTGGTACTCCGGTGGCGATGAACGTCACCTCCGATCCGCTTGAAGTGGCGCGCGCCACGGCAATGGCCGCGGTGGCTCAATCCGATGGGCATGCCGGCGTGGTGATCTTCACCGACTCCAAGTACCGAATCGCGATGGCCAAAGCCAACGCCATGGCGGCGATCATCCGTGCCTGCGAGGGCTGCTCGGTCCTGGAGGTGCGCGACGTCGCGCTATCAGATGCCGATGCGCAGATGCCTGAGGTCACGCGCGAACTGCTGCAGCGTTACGGCAAGCGCTGGACTCATGCGCTGGCCATCAACGACATCGTGTTCGACCACGCCATTCCGGTACTCACGAAGGCCGGTCTGCCCAGCCATGCCTTGAGCCTGCTGTCTGCCGGCGACGGCAGCACCGCAGCCTTTCTGCGCATCCAGGCGAAGACTTTCCAAACCGGCACTGTGGCCGAACCGCTCAACCAGCAAGGCTGGCAAGTGCTCGACGAGCTGAACCGCCTGTTCGCGCACCAGCCCGTGAGTGGCTTCGTCGCGCCGGTCCATCTGGTCACGCCCGACAACATCGCCTTCGATGGAGGCCCGCGCTTTCAATACGACCCTGACAACGGCTACCGTGAGATTTATCGGCGCATCTGGCAACGCTGAAGCAGAACCTGTAAGGTTGATACCGTGCTGTTGAACCCGCACACTTGGCGACTGCCGAACTGGCCCGCAGGGCTGACCTGGCCGGCCATATCTGGATCGGCTTGCCTGCCGCGCTCGCTGCGCGGGCAGTTCACACTCGCGCTGACGGTGCTGTCGCTGCTGATGGCGGCCGGCGGGCTCGCCTCGGTTTATGCGCTGCGCACGTCGAGCCACGCCACCGAGCAGTTGGCGCAGGAGCACCTGGTCCGCATGCAGGAAGCTCAGGAGATGGTCCAGCGCACCTTGCTGCTCGAACGCGAGACCGAACGCCTCTTGACGACGCCGTCCCTGCCTGCGCTGCAACTGAGCTACGCTGCCATCGTGCAGCAGACGGCGGCGCTTGACCTCGTGGTCGCCGGGTTGGCGCAGGCCAACGACGACATCGCGGTGCTCGACCTGCACCAGGCGAACCAGCTGTTCCGCAACACCGCGAACGTCGTCGCGCAACTGCGGGAGAGCGCGCTGCAAACCGACCGCACGTTCACCCAGTTGCTGCAGGACCGCGCCCGGGAGCTGCGGGCCAGCCCGGGAGTCGATGCGCCGTCGCTGGCTCTGTTGCTCTACCGTCTGCAAGGTGCTGACAGCACCGCCGACGTCGACCAGTTGCAAACCGAGTTCGTACGCCGGGCAGCGACTGCATTCGTCCCGGACGCGCGCGACCCATTCGCTGTGCGCCGCAAGCTCATCGATGACCGCGCGCTGCTGGGCCAGTTCCACGACCAGTTGGCGCACCAGGCGGAGTCGATGGTGGCGGTGGCGCGCCAGCGGTCCGCCTCTTTGGACGGCGACTACCGCGCGGCCGTGCGGCAACTGGTCGACACGTCGCTGCGCCACCAGCACTGGGTGCTGCTGCTGCTGGCCAGCAGCCTGTTGTTCACGTGGCTGGTGTCCGGCGTGTTCCGGCGCCATGTGCTGCGGCGTTTGCAGCATGTCAGTCGCTACCTGCTGCAGCACGGCGCCGGCAGCACGCCGCTCGAAGTTCTGGTGCACGGGCACGACGAAATCGGCGACATGGCGCGTGCCGTCGACCGGTTTCTGGCCGACCGCGCACAGCTCGATCTGCGAACCACCGAACTGCAGGAGGCGCAGGCCCAACTGCTGGCCGCCGCGCGGCTGGCCGGCATGGCCGAGATCGCCACCAATGTGCTGCACAACGTGGGCAACGTGCTCAACAGCGTCAACGTGTCCGCGGGCCTGGTCAGCGCGCGGCTGCGCAACTCCAAGCTCAAGGGGCTGGCGCGCGCGGTGCAACTGATGGACGAGCATCCCGACGATCTTGGTGAATTTCTCACCCACGATGCCAGGGGCAAGCTGCTGCCCGGCTATCTGCGCGAGCTGGCGCAGGCGCTGGAGGGCGAGCACGTGGCCATGGCCGAGGAGCTCGGCGTGCTCGGCAAGAGCATCGACCACATCAAGGAAGTTGTTGCAACCCAGCAATCGTATGCCGGCGCATCACACTTCGTCGAATTCTTGAAGCTCGACGAACTGCTGGAAGACGCGCTGCGCATGAATGCCGGCGCACTGACGCGCCACAAGGTGGAGGTCGTGAAGAACATTGCCGAACTACCGGCCCTGCCGCTGGACCGGCACCGTCTGCTGCAGATCCTCGTGAACCTGATCAGCAACGCCAAACATGCGATGAACGGCGTGTCCGACCGAAGCCCGCGCATCACGCTTGGCGCCGCCCTCGTGGAGGTCGCGGACAGGCGTGTCCTGCGCATCACGGTCGCCGACAACGGTGAAGGGATCGCGCCGGAGAACCTGGTACGCGTCTTCGCGCACGGCTTCACCACGCGCAAGAACGGTCACGGCTTTGGCCTGCACAGCTGCGTACTGGCTGCGCACGAGATGGGGGGCACGCTGATCGCGTGCAGCGACGGGCTCGGCCGCGGCGCCACTTTCGTCCTGGATATTCCAATCGATCCATCGAAAGGCAGGCAATGATCACCTCGCAGAACCGGCGCATCCTGCTGGCGGACGACATGCCGACGATCCACACGGACTTCCGCAAGATTCTCGTGCCCCAGGTGCAGGGGCGTGCCGAACTCGGGGCCGTCGAGGCGGCACTGTTCGGCGACCCGAGGGAGGCAGTGAACGCGGTCACATTCGAACTCGATTCGGCCTACCAAGGGCAGGAAGCCCTGGCCATGGTTCAGGCTGCGCTGGCGGCAGGTCGGCCCTACGCGCTGGCCTTCGTCGACATGCGCATGCCGCCGGGTTGGGACGGCGTGCAGACGATCGAGCATCTCTGGCAGGCAGACCCGCGGCTGCAGGTTGTCATCTGCACGGCTTACTCCGACACCTCGTGGGACGAAGTGCTGGCGCGGCTGGACGTGCGCGACCGGCTGCTGATCCTGAAGAAGCCCTTCGACCCGATCGAGGTGCGTCAGCTCGCAGACACGCTGACAGCCAAGTGGGGGTTGACGCAGCAAGCGGCAGCGCAGCTCGAGAAGTTGGAGGAGGCGGTGCGTGAGCGCACCGCCGAGATCACGCGGACCAACGCGGCGTTGCAAGCCGAGATCGCCGAGCGCAAGCACTTGCAGGGGCAACTCGTGCAATCGGAAAAGCTGGCGTCGATCGGTCAGCTCGCCGCTGGCGTGGCGCACGAAATCAACAACCCGATCGGCTACATCTTGTCCAATTTCGGCACGCTGGAGGACTACCTGACCAAACTGTTCGAGATGCTGGCCGTCTACGAGAGCGCCGAGTGCAACGTGAGCGAGCCCGCCGTGGCCGCCCGGCTGCGCGACAAGCGTGAACAGACCGAGCTGGAGTTCCTCAAGGAGGACATCCCGATCTTGATGGTCGAGTCAAAGCAAGGCATCACGCGAGTACGCCAGATCGTGCAGGACTTGAAAGACTTCTCGCGAGTGGATTCGACGCAAGACTTTCAGTTGGCCAACCTGCATCAAGGCATCGACGCGACGCTGAACATCGTCGCCAGCGAAATCAAGTACAAAGCCGACGTGATCAAGGAATACGGCGCGATTCCAGACATTGAATGCCTGCCGTCGCAGATCAACCAAGTGGTGATGAACCTGTTGGTCAATGCAGCGCACGCGATCGGCGAGCAGCGCGGACGCATCACGATCCGCACCGGCACTGAGGGCGAGCAGGTGTGGCTGGAGGTGGCCGACACGGGTTCGGGCATCGCGCCCGAGACGCTCAATCGCATCTTCGAACCCTTCTTCACGACCAAGCCGGTTGGCAAAGGTACCGGCCTGGGCCTGTCGCTGTCGTACGGCATCGTGCAAAAGCACCAAGGACGCATTGACGTAGACAGCGTCGTCGGAACGGGGACGACCTTTCGCGTGACGCTGCCGATTCGCCGGCCTGCGCCGCAAGGCGAGGCAAGCCCATCTAATGCCTGAAGCCGGCGTGTCACGGGCGATGTGCGCGCGGCCAGCTTCGGCCATGGCTTCGGGGAAAGCCACACTTGGCCCCAGCGGGCGACCGCGTCGGCTCTGATATGCTGGCCCCCATGATTTCGATGCCAACTCGCTCACAAGTCCCGCATTGGTGGAGCTGCTGATCGCAGGCGGTTCGATCTCGTTTTCCCTTTTCTCAAACGAAGATGCCGCCGATCTGGCGGCATCGTTGCTTTGGCGTGCATCGTGGATCGGCGGCCGTTATCAGCCAGGAGCATCCATGTCCGCACCTTCCACAAAGCCCATCGTCCTCACTGGCGATCGTCCGACCGGCCCACTCCATTTGGGGCACTACGTCGGCTCGCTACGGGCTCGCATCGCGTTGCAGTCCCAGGCGGAGCAATTCATCATGCTTGCCGATGCTCAAGCGCTCACCGACAACGTCGGGCAGCATGACAAGGTGACAAGTAACGTGATCGAGGTTGCCCTCGACTATCTTGCCGTTGGCATCGATCCCTCGCAGTCGACGGTTTTCATCCAGTCGCAAGTGCCGGAGCTCGCCGAACTGACCGTGCTGCTGCTGAGCTTCGTGACGGTCGCGCGCCTCGAGCGCAACCCCACCATCAAGGAAGAGATCCGGCTGCGTGGATTCGAGCGTGACATCCCTGCAGGCTTCCTCACCTACCCGGTGAGCCAAGCGGCAGACATCGCAGCGTTCAAGGCGACGATCGTGCCCGTAGGCGCTGACCAGATACCGATGATTGAGCAAACGAACGAACTCGTTCGTCGCTTCAACGCGAGCGTCGGAGTCGAGGTGCTCGTCGAATGTGTCGCCCAGCTGTCGGCTGTATCACGACTGCCTGGTATCGATGGCAAGGCGAAGATGAGCAAGTCATTGGGCAATGCCATTGCACTGGGTGCCACGCCAGACGAAATCCGCGCGGCGGTCAATCGCATGTACACGGACGCGGAGCACCTGCGCGCAGCTGACCCGGGGCGGGTGGAGGGCAACGTCGCCTTTTTGTTTCTCGATGCTTTTGAACCTGACGTGGATCGCGTGAATGCAATGAAGGCGCACTACCGCCGTGGCGGGCTGGGTGACAGTGTTGTCAAGCGATTCCTCGACGAGCGCTTGCAGGCGCTCATCGCACCGATTCGTGCCGAGCGCAACCGGCTGTCCGCTGATCGAAGCTCGGTCTTGGAGATTCTCAAACGTGGCACGGAAGTGGCAAGGCAAAGGGCCGCAGTTACACTCGACGAGGTGAGGCGAGCCATGGGGCTGGCGTATTTCTAGCAAGTTGATGAACGTCACAGAATTGTTCATCGCTTTGAAGCGTTCCTAATCGCCTCTTGCAACTCCCGGTCATAGTCGCGTGAAGTCTTGCCAGTTGATCGGTCGCTGCCGCCCCCGGCATCACGAGACCTTTGCTGCGTTTCGCCCTTGCCGGGCTTTTCCGCACGCTCCGTCTTTTGCTCAGCGGCCCTTTCTTGTTGTCGCTCACGCGCCGCTTGAGCACGTTCGGCACGTCGCTGTCCCTCCGTATCGCGATCGACATTTTGATCGCGATTTCTCTCTGGCGTCTGTCGAGGAGACGTCTGCTGCCTTTGAGGCTTGGGGACATCCGCGGGAGCGGCTTCCTCCAGCAGCTTGGCCACATAGGCCCCGCCCTCAAAGACCAAAGATCCCGTTTCATACCCCGTAGCCAGCCCAGCGACCTTTTCAACGGACATCAGCCGTTCGACGAGACTTGCGCCGTTGGAAAATTCCAAGGCGCTCTCATGGTTGCCACCGACCATGGCCTTGGCCGTGAAACCGACCAGGCCACCTAAAGATGAGGTCACGCCTACGACATCCATTGCGTTGCGGTACGCCTCGGTCTGCTCTGGTGTGCCGGCCTGGAGCAGATACACGACTGAAAGGGTTGCTGCAACCGGCGCTGCAGCGATAGCCAGCGCGCCGGACATGACAACGGCGATGGTCGCGCCGGATGTGATGGCCGCGTAGCCCATGGCCACGCCTACAGCGCTCCCGAGAATGGTCGCTTGTGCCTTCAGGCGGGTGGACCCGCCATACGCTTCATTCTGCGATGCCGAATTTAGAACGCCTGCGGCACCTGCTGCACCAGGTGAACGAATCGATGCCATCGCCGACATGTTCTAGGCCTTTACTGCGCGTGCGCGGGCGCGCACAGTGACAAGGACATCCGCAATCAAGTCGCTGTGCCTGGCAATTGGGCTGGTCTGAAACCTGGCCTTGTCAGGATTCAAGGACAGCGCGGTGGTCCGGATTCGAACGTCCCATTTCCCGATCATGGGGGAATTGAGAACGAGTTCGTCTGACTCCAAGACGGGTGGCGCACCGCGAGAGTCCACCGCAGCGGCCTCGACCCGCCCCACGAGAAGGGGGCGCCTCACGACAACGCGATCATCTGGCAACTTTTGCGGTGGCGGGCTGACCAACGCCTGAAAAACCGGCGCCTGGCTCTTGCTGGCATGGTCGGGGTTGAGCACATACTGCACCCCGACAGCCAGCACTCTGACCTGCTCCAGGTTGAACTCCTCTGCGACGATCTGATCGCGAAGATCTTCTGCTTTTACCGTGAATTGCAGGGAGCCTCTTCCAGTGATGTCGATGGCGGTGGCCCAGTCTTGGGAATTGAGCAACGGCTCAAATCCCGGCATCGCTGTCGGCGCCGTGGGGGCCGGACTGCCCTGGGCCCTACGGAGGTTCTGCCGCATAGAGAAGGTGACTGTGAAGTCGAACTCCTCCTGCGTCAGTTGATCCATCTTTCGTATGGCTGCTCGCATCCAAGCGACGAGCGCATCAAGTGCGCTCCCACTTGGTGAAAGGAAGTCAGAGAGAACTCTTGGGTCTCCCGATGACCTGAGGACCGGCAATTTGAACTCGGTAGGCACCTCCGACCCCTTGCCATACCGAAGAACCAGGCCAATGGATGCAGCAAGGCATCGTTGATACGCCTCGGCCAGATCCTCCAGGTAGTAGGTACAGAGCCGCTCGAACCGCTCCGCGAAGTTCTGCACACTGCCGGGTTGAAGCAAGGGTGCTCTGTATGCGGCCACGGCGTTCGCCGCAACGACGATCTGGGCTCGCTGCAGCTTCACGCGCTTCTTCTTGTCCTTGCTGAGGCTAACTGAAACGTCGTCAGCTTCGACATCGACGAGTTGCCTTGCGATAGAGAGCGACTGAATGGACGCCAGGTACTGATTGCCAGCCTCGAACCCCGCAATGTCTAGCCCCGCCAGCTCGTTACGATAGGTCAGGCACTGGTCCAAAAGGGATGAAGCGCTCCGTAAATTGGACTCGACCAAGAGCGGGTCATACAGGTTCCTGTCATGGCTCATGTAGTAGTCCACCCACTGGTCGGCGGCCTTCTTCAACGCTTCAATGCCGCGTACGTCCAGCGTGGGGTCAAACCTGCCCAGCCACTTCTTCACCTCCGGATCGTCATCCGGGATGCTCGCAATGAGGTTCTGCCGGAGATCGGAAAGCGTCTTTCCCATGAACCCGTTGACGGGCACCGACGATGACTGTGTCTGCGCGAGTACGGCGGCTGGTCCCGCCAAGGCGCCAGCGCCTGCGACAGTGACCGCATTGATGAAGCTACGTCGATCCTGCATTAGTCCTCCCTAGGTACTTGGTACTGCAGTTTGTCGGCGCCAATCTGGTGGACTATCGTACGCAAGGTTTCTAGCGTTGTGAGCATCCTCGGCGTAGGGATTTTCCTCACCATCATTGGGTGATCTGGCGTTGCCAGCAAAGAAGGACTGAGGGCGACTTCCTGCGGAGGCAGTCTGTGCGCGAACAAGGGGAGCGCGCAAGCGCGTGGGGGCGGTTTCTACTTCGTAATCGTCATTGAGACAAGCTCGTCGAGCTGACTGAATGTCTCTTCCATCCCGCACGTGCTTCCTGAGCTGATGGCTTCGTCGAGTGCTTCTTTTGAGGGATAGAGGTCGTGCATGACCAGCAGCGTCTGCCCGGCGCTTTCCTCGAACGTGACCGTGGTGATCTGTCCATTGCCGCCTGCTTCTTCATTGGTCCAGACGAGGCGCGATGGCGGTGACACCTCGAGGTAGTTGCCATGGAACGCCATGGGCTCGGGGGCAGCGGGGTGGCGGAACACGAGCCGGTAAGTGCCACCCACGCGAACATCGAGCTCGCAGGACAGCAGGGTCAGGCCGAACGACCCTGGAACCCACCAGCGTTGGAACAGCTCGGCCTTGGTCCACGCCTCGAACACGACGCGAGGCGGGGCATTGATGGTCCGCGAGACGACGAGTTCGCGCTCGGATGTGCGCTCCACCGCCGTGCTGTTCTGCGCAAGGCCAGGCTGACTGCTTCTTCCTGCGTCCATCCATGCTCTCCTCGAGTGTCAATTTGTCGACAACCGCGCCATTGTCCGGCGCTGCGGCCGCGGCAGTCGGTCGCTCATTGCGCGAGCCGCTCGACCAGCCCCTCCAGTTCGTCCAGTTCGAAGGGCTTTCTCAGGGGATGGGCGGTAGGGCCGAGCGAATGGGCGGCGTCCCTCACGTCACTACCGGAGCAGACGATCACCGGCAGCATCGGGTTCTGCCCAAGGGCCTCGCGCGCCAGGTCAAGGCCCGAGCCGTCGGGCAGGTTGATGTCGGTCATCAGCAGGTTCACGTTCTGCTCGCGCAGCACCTCGCGCGCGCCGGCACTGTGAGCCACACACACGACCCGGCGATCGGCAGTGGCGATCAACTCGGCAACCGACTCGCGGACCAGGCCGTTGTCTTCGACGTAGAGGATGATGAAAGGGTTGGCGGGCATGGCTGGCGGCTGCTTGATTCTGTGCGAGGTTGCGGGGTGCTCGGCGGGGCGCTGCATTCCAGAGCGGAGCGGCCCCGAAACGTCAGGGTAGCAGAGAAGCTCGGGGGCGGCGGGGCCCCCGCGGTGGGCGGCCCCGCGATAGAACTATTTGGTTTCTGATGACCAGGGGAAATTGATGTAGTTCTCGCGCGTATCAAAACAGATGTTGCCGTACATCTTCAGATAAGACGCACGCCGTGACGGATCGGCATACACCGCGCCGGGGTCGGCCATATCGCGTTCATAGTCGGCGATGTTGCTGCTGGTGAGCGCCCTGGGCAGAATATCCATTGCCTGCGGAATGGATTTCCCTTCCAGCCAATCAGCGGCCTGCTGGCCCAGCGCATAGCCGAAGATGGGGGAAGCAAGGCTGATACTCACCTTGTAGGGACTGCCGCCTTTTTTGATTTCAGCGACCGCTTCCTGCTCGCCGTCGATACCACCCAGAAACTGGTCCGCCCGCGCCTTGCCCGCTTCGCGCAATGCCGCCAGCGCTCCCAGCACCACCGTGTCCGCACCAAGCACCACATCGATATTCGGTTGCGCCAGCAGGATCGTCTTCATCGTGCGATACCCGCCTTCCTTGTCGACCGTGGCGGGCGAAATGTCGGCCACGATCGTCACGCCCGGCAGTGTCCGCAGCGTATCGCGCATGGCAGTGAAGCGCGGGGCCAGGAACTGCAGGCTGTCATGCGTGAGCAGCACAACCTTGGCTTTTCCGCCAAGCCGCGTTCGGATGTAATCTGCCGCCGCATCCGTTAGAACTTTGCCGGTTAGATATTGCGGCGCGTTCAACACCGTCGTCGCCGGCGGCGGCACGATGGCACCCAC